>JAPLXB010000010.1 GCA_026396285.1 Microcaldota archaeon | reverse complement strand
CACCGCCTTCATCTGGCACGGCAAGGAAATTGCGGCCCAGTGGAAAAAAATCGCTTTAGCCGCCATCGCGTTCATTGCCCTCTGCATCCCTTTGTTCGCATACAACTACACCAGCACCGGCTCGCCCGTAGGCCTCCTCAGCACTTACTTCTCATCTGCTTTAAGCTATGGCCAGGCAATGGGCACTCCTTTCGAGCAGTATTTCCTTCTCCTCCCCGCAGTCTTTTCCACCCAATGGACAATCCTATTGATTGCGATTGCGACGGTCTGGGGATTGTGGAAGAAAAACCGCGCACTAATTACACTCGCTGCCGCGCTTTTCATCACCCTGTTAATCCTCAGCGCGGCAACAGGCTGGAAAGAGGACCGCTACATCCTCTTCCTCCTGCCTCCGGGGCTGCTGCTCGCTTCTTTCGCAATAGTGTCTTCAGTCAAGGCCGCGTTAAAGACAATCAGCGAGAAAAAAGACGAGTTCCTGATCGAAGCAGCGCTGGCAGTCATCGCCTTGTTCGCCCTCGCTTCCGGGACGGTATTGAACTACGGCAACGCCGCGGCCCTCGTGACGGCCAAGATTCCTTCTTATGGCGCGCTCCAGCCTGCCGGCGAATTCATCCAAACCATTACCGCGCCCGGCGAAACAATAGTCTCCAACTCGGGCCACGAATTGGCATACTACGCGCAACGCAAAGTCCTAACGATAGGCTCCACGATTGACGGCTTCAAACAGGATTTGGCGAAGAACAACGCCACAGTCATCGCTTTCACGGTATACGAACAGCAAAGCACGGTCATGCCGGCGCTCCAGAAATTCCAAGACAAAACCTTGGTTACCCCTACAAACCCATACGAGTACGTGCTGGCGGGCGTGAACACTGGCGAGTTCCAGATAGTCAAGGCAGTCAACGAGAACATCGGAGGCCAAGAATCCACGTCCGTAGTCATTTTCAAGAAAATGCGTTGAAAAAAAACGCTGTTGGAAAACAAGGGGAACAAAAACCGGGATTCCGGACGCTTCCCGCAGTGCAAGGGGTAATTGAATTGGATTTTACATCGCTTGTTTCAAGGCGCGCAAAACTCCTCGCAGCAATCGCTTCACTGGTCCTCCTCGTCCTCCTGTTTTCGCAGATTAACTTAGGCGAACTCGCTTCCGCGCTCTCAAAAGCCGATGCTCGGCTCCTTGTCGCGGCCGTCGCAGTCGAGACAATCAGCCTCGGCCTGCGGACCAAGCGGTGGAAAATCCTCTTGGACGAGAAAACCCGGATCCGTTTCGCAACCTTGTTTCCAATCCAGTGCGCCGGCCTCTCCCTCAGCAACTTTTCGCCAGGCAAAATGGCTGACCCAGTCAAAGTGCTTTTCCTCAAGCCCATGGGCGTCAAATACTCGTTCAGCCTGTTGACGGTCGTGTGGGAAAGGATTTTCGACCTCTTCGTCCTCTTCTCCGCGGCGCTACTCATCGCGTCCATTGTAAGCACGGAGCTTGCATACGCCGCGTTCGCTGCCGCAGTCCTCCTTGCTGCCGCAGGGGTGACGCTGCACAAGAAACTCGCTGCAGTGCTCGCGTTCTTCTCCCGCTTCCGGATGCTGGCGTTCCTGAAAAAAGCCAGGGCCCACAAGTTCAGGAAAAGGACCCTCGCAGCCGCCCTGGCCGCGACGTTCGTCATCTGGGCCCTTGACTTTTCCGCAATGTGGCTGGCTTTCAAGGCAGTCGGCATCGGCTTGGACTATCTCCTCCTCGCGGGCGCAAGCAGCGCGGCAGTAATCATCGGAGTAATCACTTTCCTCCCCGGCGGCCTCGGAAGCACCGACGTCAGCCTGCTCTTCCTCCTCTCGCTCTCGGGTTATCCCCAGCCGCAGCTGCTTGCGGGAATCGTTTTGGCGCGCGCGGCGACTCTCGGCTACTCGTCGCTCGCAGGCCTCGCCATGCTTCCTTTCATAAAGACCGCGAAAAAGCGGAAAAAACAGTGAATGCCCAATGTGGGTCCCGTTGCGTGAGTTGAAGAAAATATCGCGGGCCATGCCGCTTCCAATGGCTGACGGAGTAGTCATCGGGAGGAAAGGCTTGCTGTTGACTAAGCGGAGCATTCCGCCCGGAAAGGGTTCGTGGGTGCTGCCGGGCGGGAGGATTGAAGCGGGCGAAACAGCTGAACAGGCGGTGGTGCGGGAGGTGCTGGAGGAAACCGGGCTGCGGACGAAAATCACCGGCCTCGTTGGAGTTTATTCCAAACCCCACAGGGACCCGCGGTGGCCGACGATAAGCATCTGCTTTCTGCTCCGGCCGGTCGGCGGGAAGTTCAGGGAAAACGACGAAGTGAGCGAGATACGTTTCTTCAAAAAGCCGCCGAAACTGTTTTTCGGCCAAGGCGAAATGGTGCGCGACGCGCTGCGGCTTGTTCGCAAGCGACAGAGGCGTTGAAAGCAGTGAAAACAGTCAAAGCCATGCCCTGAGGCGGCGGCCGCCGAGCCTGGAAGCCACGACATTAATCGTGCCTCCTATTAGTCCGCCGAACGAGTCCAGCAAGGCGTCGGTGAAGGCCATGTGCCTGCCGGGAACGAAGAACTGGTGGATTTCGTCGCTGGCGCCGTAGGCGAACGCAAAAACGAAGGCTAGGACAACGAGGCGCAGGGAAGGGTTTTCCAACCCGTGTTTTTTCGCTGCGCGGGCGACGAGGAGGCCGAGGCCCGCGTATTCGACCACGTGGAGGATTTTGTTGGAAAGCACTCCCGCTTCTGCGGTCGGGGGAAGGGGCATTGAAGAAAAATAGAATATGACGGCCATGTAGAGGGCGACGGGCAGCCAAGCAGAAGCCAGTTCCTGGAAACGGCTTTTAGCCTTCTTCAAATCATTCCACCCTTTGCGGGTTTTTTAGTGCGGCTGCCGCAGGCAGAGACCCCGCCTCCATGCGCTGAACCGTGAAACCGTTTTCCGCGTCATTCCCCTTGTTTCCAGCGTTTTTATTCTCCGCTTTTCTTTGACCACCAACGAGGTTGTTCCCGTTGAATGCCTTTGAATAAAAACGTTGGGGCACACGCCGCATTTCCTAGGAAACGAATTGGGTTCGAGAACCCTTAAACGCTTGTTTGAAAAAGATTTTTCAACATTTTCGCTTGCACGGCCTCAAAGTCAGGCACTTCAGTGAAGAGTTTGCCCAAATCTTCTTTCCACCGTTCTCCAAGCATTCTTGTTCTTTCCTTGAAAGACCCGGCTTCAAGTTCCACGTTCAACGGCTTCAACTTGGCTGCAACCAGTTCGCGGTCCACTTGAACTCCTTTATCGAAGAGGTACGCGAGGTCATACAAGTCGCGCGGCTTGCGCCGGTGGTAAACAGCGTGAATTTTTTCCGCCAGTATTTCCTCTAGAGCCATGCACGAAATACGAGTTTCAGGAAGTTCGTACTCCGGCGGGTTGAGTACCTCGCGTTTTCGTATTTCGAGCAACACCGGGGTTTCGGCTGAAAACTCGGTTCTAATGGAATCCACGAAGCCGGATTCACTGACTTGGCTGACGTACTGCAAGACCAAAGCCGCGTTGCCTTTCTTTTCCCTTTCAACAGCCTTTACTTTCGAGAACTCCATTCCGTGAATCGCCTTGTTTTCAAAAGCGCGCTTGATTTCCCTTTGAATGCTTTCTTTGTCATTGCTAGTGAAATCCAGGTCAGACGAAAAGCGGAATTCAGGGTAGTACGCTTTCTTGATGCACGTTCCGCCCTTGAAAACCAATGCTAGCGGCAAACCAGCGATTACGCTCAACGCTGCAGACAAAACGTAGTCTTTCTCCGCGTTGCCTAAACCGAGTTTTTGCTTGCGGGCAACGCGCCTAATAACTTCCAAATCGAATTCTTTCATCGTCTCTCAACTCGATTAATTTCACCGCATTTCTTCGCTTAAGTCTGCGTTTATTCTCAAACCAAACTTCGCGCCATACCCGCCCCGACCAGGCATGGAAGGATCGAGTTTTCTAAATCCAACGAATTTCTTTCCAGGCAAAGGATTCTTCTTCCTTAAAAACGCGAGACAGTAATACAACCGCCGCTCAACCGCGCTGTTCCCCATTTTCTTTAGAAAGTACGCGATAGCCTTCCAGTCAAGCGCCTTGTAAGCCTCGCGAATTGCTTTGCAAACCTCGCCCATGCCGCCGCAATACTCGGGATGCAACAGACAGTCCAGAATCGCTTTTTCTTTCAAAGCCATCTTGACTTCCCCGCCCGCAATAGGAATAGTTTTGTAGCCGCCGTAATAGCGCTTCGACAAACGCACGGGCTCGTACCTGGTTTCCTGGAAAACGTGTTTTCTGGCGGGCTTGACTACGATGACTTGAACCACGACAGGCAACTGCGTAGTCAACCCGTAAAACTTCAGCGCAGAGAGGAAAGAAACGTATCCTTCAGGATAATAGTGAGAAGCAAGAACCAACTCTTGCATCGCATAATCCTCCTCCTTGAGGGGAACGAGCAAGTATTCGCCCTTTCGAACCCGGTGAAGACGCCCTTTAGTTACCAGTTTGCTTAAAGTGTTGCGCAAAACCGGCCTGCTCGCGCCGGGAACCGCGTTCAACGCGTCCCTAAAACTAAAAAACTTTTTTCCGCTTCGCTCCAATTTCGCTAGCAAGGCGTACTCAAAAGGACCCAAAAAAGTGCCTTTTAACGCTTCTCGCCCCCCATATTCCCTTTTTATGTTTTCGTTTACCATAATAATCGCTTTGATTATTTTGTGCTTCCAAAGTATAAAAATCTGCCTATGCCGCGTATTTTATGTGCCAGTATGCTTACCCTTTCAGGGTAAGCATAGTAAGCGAGTTTTAAAGCCCTATTTTTCTTTGGAACCCGCCCCTGCCCTCATTCCTCCGCGGAACGGTCTAATTAGGTTTAGCGCTATATTCTGCAAAACCATGCAGAATCGTAGGGAATAGAGACGAGGGCTCTATGCGGCTGCCGGGAATCGGACCCGGGTCCCGAGCTTTCTCCTTCTTTTCTTTGGTGAAGCTTTCTTTTCTAGGAAGAAAAGAAAGGTTCCTTGGGAAGCTCATGTCCTACCATTGTCCGGCCTTTTCTTTCTTTTTGCGTAAGTGCTTTGCTACACCGAAAGGTTCTTTTCTTTTGGTGGAGCTTTTCTTTCTTCGCAAGAAAGAAAAGGCCCCTGGACTACAGCCGCGGAAAAATGGCGTTTTGCGGCGTTTTAAAGGTTTGGGGGATTTTTTACGGGTTTGGGGCCGGGGGCTTTTTTTCCTTGAAGGCGCGTTTTACGCGGGCGTAGTTTTTGATTGCCTGGCGGTCGAGGTGGGGAAACGCGGTTTTGGCGAGGAGTTTTTCGACGTCGCGCGGGATTTTTCCGGTGGCCGCGTGTTGGGCCACTTTTTCGAGGATGTTTTCTAGGACTGCGCGGGGTATGTAGCCTGTTGCCCGCTTGCGTTCCGCTTTTATGGCGAGCATTTGGTCGCTCGGGATTCCGAGTATGGTGCTGAGGTACTTGTGTTCGTCTGCCGAGAATTTCTCGTGTATTTGGCTCAGGTCGCGGGTTGTTTTCGTGTTTTGCGCCCCTGGTTCGTAGTGCACGTGGCCGAAGGTTGCGCCGAAGCCGGCTTTTGAGAGTGACTCGTCTTTTTTCACTTTTTCCTTGAGTGCTACCGCGAGTTTTTGGGCGAGTGCCGTTGTTTCCTCCGGCTTGGCGTCGGGAATGAATACGGCGAACTCGTCGCCGCCTATTTGGCTGACGACGGCTTTTTTCGGCGCTTCTGCGGAAAGCGTTTTGGCAATGGTCTTGAGGCCGCGGTCGCCGGTTTCGTAGCCCTGGGTGTCGTTTACGAGCTTGAGGTTATTGGCGTCGGCGTAGATTATGCCGAAATTTTTTCCCTCGGCGGAGGGGGCGAAGCCTTTCCCCTGTTCCGGGGGGCTGAGGTAGTTGCGGATTGAGTTGAAGAGGTAGCCGCGGTTGTAGAGGTTGGTGAGGGACACGCGTTCCGCCTGTTTTTTCAGTGCTTCGGTAAGCTGGGCGTTCCTTATCACTGTGGCGGTGTTTTCCGAAAGCATGTTGAGCGCGTTTTTCTCCCATGGCTCGAATTTTTGGGCGGCGAACGGCCCGTGCTTGAACAAGCCGATTACGCCGACGAGGATGCTTTCGCCGTTCGAGCCCTTGACCGTTAGCGGAATCGCGAGGGAGTGCCTGAAGTCGTATTTCTTGTCTATTTCCGGCTCGTGCGATTCCCCGAGTTTCTGGATGTCCTCCGATTCCTCCAGTTTCTTGGACTCGGCCGCTTTCCCTATTAGGCCCGCGCCCAGTGGAATGTCGTGGAACTTGAGGAAGTCGGCCGGCAGGATGTCCCTGCCCGCGAAGGCCGCGAGCTTGAGCGTGTTGCCGCCGTTGGGTTTCGCGACGATGCAGGCGGCGTTGAATTTTTTAGAGAACGAGTCGGCGATGTTCTGGAGCACGACGTCCAGGTCCGCGGGCGCGTTGATGGTGTCCGCGAGGTCGAACAGGTCCTTGAGGATCCTGCTTTTTTCAACCGCGCGCGCCGTGTGCTCGACTGACGCGTAAATGCGCGGCTGGCCGCCGTGCGGCTTGTAGAATGAGAACCGCGCGATTGACTCGACGCGCTGGCCCGACGGGTGCTTCCTCCACACGAGCTGGGGCTCCAGGCTGTCGACCTTTCCCTCTTCAAGGGTCTTCACTTTTTCAAGAGCGGCGCTTACGAGTTTCCCGGGGTCCTTGTCCTCTTCAATGACGTCCGAAATGTGTTTTCCCACGAAATCCTGTGCCTTCTGGCCGAGGGCTTCCGCGGCCTTCTCGTTCGCGAGCAGGATGGTCCCCTTCGGCGACAGCTTGAAAGTTGGCAAGTCAAACAAGTCGAGGGCGCGTTTTTCCTCGCCTGCCCTCGCTTTCTCTATAATCCTGCGTACGCGCACCAAAACAGGCTTTTTCTCAAGCGGCATGGAAAAAAGTGGTTGAAGCTGCTAAAAAAGCCTTCCGGCGCGGGCCGGTTCTAGCGCGAGTGTTTTTTGCGTTTTCCCACGGTTTTTTGCGCTCGCGCCGCGGCCTTTCCGGCCCCCGGAGAATACCTTGCCTTCAATTCGTTGTAGGTTTTTTCGCTGATTTTGCCTTCCAAGAGCAGGGCGTCGAGGCGTTCAGCGGCCTGCTGGGGCGAAAGTTTCGCGGGCTGCGTTGCGCGCGTTGGGCGTTTGGCGCGTATGACGAGGATTAGGAAGAGGATTGCCGCAACGATTGCGACCACGCTGACGAGGGCGATGATTTTCTGGTTCCCCGCCTCCTGCGGCAGCGTCGTCACGAGTATTTGGATGCCTGGCGAAGGCGATGCAGAAGCCGTTGGAGAAGCGCTGGCGTTCATTTGGCCAGGGACGGGCGCGGACGGTGAAGCAATCAATGGTTCCAGCGGTTTTTCAAAAGCGGTTGAGGCATTGGCAGCGAGTCCGTCCAGGCCGCGCGCGAGTTCCTGTAATTTCGCGGCGTTGGCCAGGAACTCTATTCCGGGGCTGCGGTTGGCTTCCGCCACGCTGTACAACGAGTGCACGAAGTACTCCTCCGCCCACATCGAGTTCTTGAATTCCGCGAGGCGCGGGGTGTTTTCCAAAAGCGCGCCGACTTCGGCCGCGGTTTTTCCCCGCGTTTTCTTCAACGCGGCAACGAAGGATATGACGAACTCGGAGTCAAACGCGCTCGCGAGATAGTCCGCGTCCCCGAAAGCCTGTTGCGCGGTGGCCAAGTGGTCGCTTACTTCCGTGTCCGCGACCTTGCCTTCCTCGTCCTGCGCGATGAGCAAGAGCTTTTCAGCCAGCGAACGCGCCTTCAACTCGTCAACCGCCTCCCCGGCGCCGCCTGCGGCCGCCTTAGCCAACTCGTTCATTTTCCTCGCGGCCTCGAGCCAGTTTTCAGCGAGCGCCAGTTCCTTGAACAGCGGCTGGTAGTCATAGCCGTCGAGGAGATCGATTTCAATCCCGTCCAGCCGGTCCTTTGCCCAATGCCACCTCAGTTGCCCGCCGACGACCCACTGCCAGTTGTTGTCCGACTTGTTTGCGAAAGCAATCGACTCCATGTCCTTGCGCGCGGCCGCGACGCGGTCCTCGAACTGTTTCTCGGTGATGTTCCGGTAGTTCATGACCATTGCTTCGGCGTTGATTTTGAGGAGGAAAATGCTGTTCGCCGCCGAATAATAGTACCCGTTGTCAATGAGTTGGCGCGAGAGGTTCATCGACTTCCTCACCGAAGCCATCGTCGCGCCGGAGTCGTTCACATACGTCTTCAATTCCTCGATCACTGGAAAAGTCGCGGCGTACTCGGATTCCGCGATGCTTTCCATGCCTGCCGCTCCGCCGCCGCGCAACGCGGTCACGTTCTCCAGCAGAAGCGGGGCAAGGACGTGCTCGGGCGCGGTCACAGGGCTGCCCGCGGGCGTAAAAGCCAAGCCAATCGCTTCGTCGGCGTTAGCGACTTCCACGACCTGGAGCCCGTATTTGCTTCGGCCCTCTTCAATGAGGTCAAGGCCTTCCTCGGTCGCCTGGTCCACGGGAATAAGGAACAGCTTTACTCCCTTTTCCGCCGCTGCCTTCAGTTTGCTCGCCACGCCCCCCACTTTGCCTATCGAGCCGTCCAATTCAATCGTGCCCGTGGCAGTCAGGTCATACCTGAGTTTCTTGCCGGAAAACTCGGCGTAAGCCAGCAGCATGAGCGCCGCCCCGCCGGACGGGCCGTCC
>JAPLXB010000022.1 GCA_026396285.1 Microcaldota archaeon | reverse complement strand
CATGCTGAGGCAGCCGATTGTGACTGTTTTGGGCCACGTGGATCACGGCAAGACGAGCCTGCTCGACGCCATCAGGGACACGCGCGTGGCGGCCGGCGAGCCGGGGCGCATCACCCAGCACGTCGGCGCATCAGAAGTGCCTCTGGAAGTCATACTGCAGCGGTGCGTCGACGTCCTGTCGTCAATGAAGATAACCTTCACCATTCCCGGCCTTTTGTTCATTGACACGCCCGGGCATGAAGTGTTTGCAAACCTGAGGAAGCGCGGCGGCAGCGTCGCAGACATTGCAATACTTGTAGTTGACTTGATGCAGGGCATCCAGCAGCAGACTGTTGAGGCGTTAAGCATCCTCCGCGAGTACAAGACTCCTTTTGTCGTGGCCGCCACCAAAGTTGATTTGCTGACCGGGTGGATGCCTGCGCGCGGGTGTTTTCCGGACGTGTTGAAGGCGCAGCGGCCGGCGGTGGTGGACGCCCTTGACGCCAAGTTGTACGAGCTCGTGGGCGCCTTGTACCAGCACGGTTTCTCAGCAGAGCGTTTTGACCGCGTCGGGGATTTCACCAAACAGGTTGTGGTCGTGCCGGTGTCGTCGAAGACCGGGGAGGGAATTCCCGAACTGTTGATGTTCGTTGCGGGCTTGGCGCAGAAGTTCCTTGAAAAAAGGCTGGAAGTGCATGACGCTGGCAAGGGAAGCGTGCTGGAAGTCAAGGAAGAGAAGGGACTTGGGAAAACGATTGACGTCATTTTGTACGACGGCTCGGTTTCCCAGGGGGATACCGTGGTCTTCGCCTCGTCCGACGGCGTGATTTCTTCCAAGGTCAAGGCGCTGCTCAAGCCGGCGCCGCTCCAGGAAATGAGGAATGCAAAGAAATTCGATTCGGTTTCAGAGGTTTTCGCCGCGTGCGGAGTCAAGGTAGCGTGCGAGGGCGCCGAGAACGCGCTGCCGGGCTCCACGATAATGGCGGTGAAGGACGCTGGGCAGGAGGCGCGGGCGCGCGAGGAAGTCGCAGGGGAAGTGAAGGAAATCCTGGTGGAAAAGGAAGTGGCCGGGATAATCGTCGAGGCGGACGCGCTCGGCAGCGTTGAAGCCATAACGAAATTGTTTGAGGCCGAGGGCGTGCCAATCAGGCGCGCAGGAGTGGGCCGCGTGGCCAAGAAGCACGTGGCCGAGGCCGCGAGCGTGGGTGAGAAAAACCCGTTCCTGGGCGCGGTGTTCGCATTCAACGTGCCCGTGGAGGACGAGGCGCGGGCGCTTGCGGAACAGCAGGGCGTCAAGGTGTTTGAGGAGAATATAATCTACAACCTGGTTGAGGGCTACAAGCGCTGGGTGGAGGAGGAGAAGGCGCGGGAGAAGCGCGAGGCGTTCCTGCGGCTCACTATGCCTGCAAAGCTTATTGTCCTTCCAGGGTGCTGTTTCCGGGCAAACAATCCCGCAATATTCGGCGTGGAAGTCGCGGTGGGCACTATTCGAAAGAAATATTCCCTGATGAACGAGGAAGGAGTCTTGGTCGGGGAAATAAAGCAAATCCAGGTGGAAAAAAAGGCGGTTGACGAGGCACGGCAGGGCCAGCAGGTGGCGGTGAGCATGGACGGCCCCACTTACGGCAGGCAGGTGTTTGAAAAACAGGCCCTTTTCACCGACGTCAGCAAGGACGACGCAAAGGTCCTTGAGGAAAAATACTTGCAGGCGCTTTCGCCCGAGGAGAAGGCGCTGTTGAAGGAAATAAAGAAAATCAAGGGTTTTTCGCTGTTTTGAGTTTTTAGCGGGTTTGGAAAAATTTAATAAACCGCGTCCCCCAAAAACAATTCTCTTGTTTCAGGTGCCTTGAATGGATTTAGTGATTAGCGACCCGAAGACCGGAAAGACGTACCAGCGCGAGCTTGACAAGGAGCGCGAGGCGCAGCTTTACGGGAAGCGCGTCGGCGAACAGTTCGACGGCGGGCTCGCGGGCCTCGACGGCTACGTCCTAAAGATAACCGGGGGCACGGACAAGGACGGTTTCCAGATGAGGCCCGAGATGCCGGGGACGCGGAAAACGAGTTCCCTCCTCGTTTCAAGGAAAAAGAATGGCACCACGGAGAAAAGGAGGAAGACCGTGCGCGGGAACATGGCGTCTGCTGAAACCGCGCAATTGAATTCCAAAGTCGTCACCCCGGGTTCCAAGCCGATTGAGGAACTGATTCCCACTTCCGCGCCCAAGGAAAAGAAGGATGAGAAGGCGCCGGCTAAGGGAAAGAAAAAATAAACACGGCTTCGTTGCGCCGTCCGCGGGTGAAAAACATTCATCGCCCACTTTAGGTTCGGGCCCGGCGCTGCCTAAAGCCGGTTAAAGCCCGGGAAAATCAGGGAATTAAAACATCCGCTTCTAATAGCCGCGGTAATGCTGGTGGACGCGGGGTAATCGGATGAACGTCAACGACATCAAGGAGAAGAATCTAGTTTATTTTGGAGAGAGAATCGAGCCGTATTTCGCTTCTTCCATCATCATACGGGGCATGCTCGACCGCAGGAACTTGGCTGAAATCCTTGAATGGAACAAGGGCGTAAGATGGCTGTACACCAACGGCTATTTTTTCAACATAAAAACCGACTTGTCGCAGGCGCAAGCGACGCTGAAAGACAAGTTCAAAGGGAAACCGAGACAATACGCCGGCGCATTGGTCGGGAAATGCTTTGAATACGGCAACAGCCTAATAGGTTTGTCAAAAAAAATCCGGCGGGACGCCGAAAGAAAAGATTTGGACAAAAAGAAGATGCGTGGCTTGTTGGAAAAATATGCTGCGGCGGGCAGCAACTACATGATTTTCCAGAACATAGCCTTGTTCGAGGGGCCTATCGCCGAACTGACTGATGAACTGACTGGAAAGTATTCTGAAAATGAGGAAGGGCGGGCCGCGTTGGCCGGGTTGATAACGACCGCAAGCAGCCCTACTGCCGGTGAAAAAGAGACGGACGACTTTTTGCGGCTCTGCATCAGCGGGGACCGGGGTAAATTACTGGACAACCACGTGAAAAAATACGGCTGGCTGCCAATCCGGTTCTTCATCGGCGAGCCGTGGACAAAAAACGACGTAATCAACAGGTTGGATGAAACAAGCGCCGCGAAAGCCAGGGCCGAGCTTGCCAAAAGGGAGCAGTACCGGAAAGGCGCCGAGGACAAGATACGCAAAGCCACCCGGAATTTCAGCGACGAAGACAAGGACCTCGTGCAGCTGATAAGAGACGTAGTGTATCTGCGGACTCAGCGAACCGATTTTTTCCAAGAATCATCATACTACGTCCAGCCGCTTGTAAAACGGATAGCTGCGGTGCTCGGAGTCTCTTATTCGGACCTCTTGCACCTGAGCGCCCGGGAGGTTCTGTCGTCTCTGCAGGGCAAGTTTGATTTTCCGGGAGCGATAAAAAGGAGGAAAAAAGGTTTTTTGGTGTTTTTTGATTTTGACAAGGACGCTGTCTTGGAGGCCGGCGAGGCACTGGATTACGTGCGTGAAAGGCCGGTCCTGGACCGCGCGGCAAAATACGTGAAAGAATTTTCCGGGAACACTGCCTACAAGGGGCATGCGGTCGGGAAAGTAAAAATAGTCAAGACCGCCAGGGACAACGCAAAATTCGCGAAAGGCGACATACTGGTTTCCATCATAACAACCCCCAACCTCGCCCCGGCGATGCAAAAAGCGGCGGCCATAATCACCGACGAGGGCGGAATCACCTGCCACGCGGCCATATTCGCCCGCGAGATGAAAAAGCCGTGCGTGACCGGCACCAGGATTGCCACTAAGGTTCTCAAGGACGGGGACTTGGTCGAAGTTGATGCGGACAAGGGCGTTGTGAAAATACTCTAAAAATGACTTTTTTCACTGCACGAGCAACTCTTCTTCCTCGCCATCCGCCTTTAATTCCTTTAACGCGTCCTTTTCGCTTTTCGTATTGACTATGAGGCCGGCGCCCAGTTCAAGCCCGGCCCACGTGTTCGTCCTAGGGTAGATTTCCGCGTGGAAGTGGAAGTCCCTTCCTGCGGGCGCGTTGTGGAAAGCGATGACGTAATCGTGGCCCTGCGTTTCGTAAATTTTTTTCACGCAAAACGCCAGCAAGTTCATGAAGTCCCTGTCCTCCTCCGCGTCAAAATCAAGCATGGAAGCGCGGTGCATTTTCGGGATGACCCATGTTTCTCCAGGGAACCGCGCGAAAGGCGGGCAGACTGCGTAAAATGACTGGTTCTCATCCAAAATGTTTTCCTTCTCTGTTTCCGCGAGGCTGCAGTAAAAGCACTTGCCGCTGGCGCGCGAAACTTCGTCGAACGCCGCCGCCTCCCTTTCCAGCAGTTCCGGGACGAACGGGAGGGCAACAATCTGCGCGTGCTCGTGCTCGATGCTCGCGCCAGCAGCGCGGCCGTGGTTCTTGAACAGGTAAACGCAGGCGATTCCCTCGCGCGACGCCATTGCACTAAAGCGGTTCTTGTACGTTTCCAGCACGAGCGCCAGCTGCGCGGGCTGGAAATCCTGGAAAAGGGCGCCGTGCTCGCCTGTTTCGACAATTACTTCGTGGTCGCCGAAAGCGGGGCCTACAAGGCCCTTGAATTCCTCGCGCGGGGAAAGGAGGGGAAACGCGTTGCGGAAGCACCGGACCTTCCAATCGAAGGCATTGGGCCTGGCGAACGTCGTGGGCGGGGTCATGGACTCGCTGCCGCGGCAGAACGGGCATTTTTGCTTTTCTTCCCCGAACACCTGGGGCCTGTGCGCCCTCTCGGTGGAAAAAATTATCGATACTTTCTTAGTCGGGTCTTCGCGGAATTCAAGCACCATTGGACGGCACCTTGAAACAAAAACGGCGGCTGCTTTTTTAACTGCTTCCGCCAAACCCGCCCCGCCGAAAGAGAAGCCGCCGGCCACGACTTTTGCACTGGAAACCACGCCCCGCCCTTAATAAAAACCATCGGCCACTGTTTGGTTCATGGCAGGAAAGGCCGCGTTTTTATCGCGCCTGACCCGGCGCGCGAGGTTCTACAAGCGCGTAGATGTGGGGAAGCGGGTCGAGGGAGCGTCGCCGCCGTCGGTTTTCATCGGCAGCTACGGCTACCCGAAAGTGTTCGCGGGCCCGCTTGTGCCGCCGTCGCACGGAGACACGCGCATAATGGATTACCCCGAGCAGTGGCTTTCGGAAGGAGGGGGGCAGCAGGAAATAATCGACTTCCGCCTCCAGCTCGTGCGCGGCAAGACGGAAATGCACATACGGGACCAGTCGCGGCAGGCGCAGATGCTGAAGGAAATCGCGTTGTCCGAAAAATCAACGGAAGTTGAGGCCGAGTTTTCGCAGAAGCCGGCCGGCGGGTTTTTCCACGAGGAACTCCAGCCATTCGGCCCGAGTGCGCCGATAAAGGAAATGAGCGTTGACTCCGGCAAATGGGACCAGAAGCTGGAAAAAGCGTTTTACGACACGGACCTCAAGGCAACCGACGCCATGACCGAGCTTTACGAAAAGGGTTCGGTTGTTTCGTCAATCCAGCGCGCGCTGAGCGTCGGCGCCCTCGGCCTAGGCAAGAACAGGCGCATGGTTCCGACGAGGTGGAGCATCACCGCCGTGGATTCCGCGCTTTCGGAAAAAAACATGGCAGAAGTGAAGCAGAACGAGGCAATCGGCGAGTACAGGGTGTACGAGCACGAGTCGCTTTCCAACAAGTTCGTGATGGTGCTCTCGCCGGCGCTGTGGAACTACGAGTGGGTCGAGGCGTTCATGCCCCACGACATTTTCGAAAAACTGGAAGTGTTCAGCGACCGCGAAGGCTTCGAGAGGAAAAAACAGTACTCCGTCGTCGGCGGATGCTATTATTCCGTGCGGCTGGCGGTGGCAGAGGCGCTGGCAAAGGAAGGAAGGCAGGCGGGCGCGCTTGTGCTGAGGGAGGCTTACGAGGATTACGTGCCCCTCGGCGTGTGGAACTGCCGCGAGAACGCGCGGGCCGCGCTCGCGGGCAAGCCGGAGAAGTTCGAGTCATTCAAGGACGCGCTGGAATACGCTCACTCGCGGTTGCGCATCAAGCCGGAGAAGTGGCGCGAGCACAGCCAGACAATCCGGCGGCCGGTCGCGCAGACGACGCTGAAAAAATACCTCTGAAGAAATTTCGGCAATTTGTTGCCGGGAATTTTTTTACGCGCTTTTTCGTGGAAATAATTTTTTGCGAAAGAATTATAACCAGTTGAATCGTTTTTCATTTTGATGGCGCACAACGGAGGCAACGGCCAGAAGCCCGAAGGCGGCCAGGAGAAGAAGCCGCTGAAGTTCCTATTCGTTTCCCTTGAAGGGCTAATCGGGGATTTGGCGTGGCAGGTCAAGAAGGAAGGCAACGAAGTCAAGTACTACATCCACGACAAGCAGGAAAAGGACGTGTGCGACGGCTTCGTGGACAAGTGCGACGACTGGAAGGCGCTCAAGGACTGGGCCGACGTAATCGTCTTTGACGATGTCGGCTTCGGGCAGGCGGCAGAGGACCTGAGGAAGGAGGGAAAGGCGGTCGTAGGCGGCTCACTGTACACTGATAAGCTGGAGGACGACCGCGAGTTCGGCCAGGCCGAGCTGGAAAAAGCGGGCGTGAACGTGTTGCCGCGGTGGGACTTCACCGACTTCGACGAGGCAATCGCGTTCGTGAAAAAGAACCCGATGCGCTACGTCATCAAGCCGAGCGGCAAGGCCCAGAACGAGAAGGAACTGCTGTTCATCGGCCAGGAGGAGGACGGCAACGACGTGATCAACGTGCTTGACCACTACAAGAAGAGCTGGTCCAAGAAAATGAACGTTTTCCAGCTGCAGAAGTTCGCGCAGGGCGTGGAAGTGGCGGTCGGCGCTTTCTTCAACGGAAATGACTTCGTCCAGCCCATCAACGTGAACTTCGAGCACAAGAGGATGTTTCCCGGCGAGGTGGGGCCGAACACTGGCGAGATGGGGACTTTATGCTTTTTTGCGGCTTCCAACATGTTGTTCAGGGAGACGCTTGAGAAAATGAAGCCGGCGCTGGCGGCGTCTGGTTACGTGGGCTACATTGACTTGAACTGCATCGCCAACCCGCGCGGGATATATCCCCTGGAATTCACTTCGCGCTTCGGCTACCCGACGATAAGCCTGGACATAGAGGGCGTGACCGACGAGTGGGGGGAATTCCTTCACCTGCTTGCCACGAAACAGACCGTGGCGCTGAAGACTAAGAAAGGCTTCCAAATCTGCGTCGTCATCGCGGTCCCGCCGTTTCCGTTCACTGACCCGGCCTCCTTCAAGAGGTATTCCGAGGACGCGACGATAATCTTCAAGAAGCCGGTGCTTGACGGCGTGCACCCGGGCGACGTGAAACTGGTTGACGGGGACTGGCGCCTAGCGGGCCAGTCGGGCTACGCGCTGGTGATAACCGGCTCGGGAATAACCGTTGACGACGCGCGGAAGCAGGCGTACAAGCGCGTGGAAAACATACTGTTGCCGAACATGTTTTACCGCACCGACATCGGCGAGCGCTGGGTGCGCGACAGCGACATGCTGCACACGTGGGGCTACCTGTACTGAGTTTTTTTCAAAAGCGGGCGCATCTTGCCGGAGGGGATTTGGAAATGGGAAAAAGCAAGAAGGACCTCGGCAGGCAAAACCAAAGCATAAGGAAACGCGTAGAGGAGCTTGAAGAGAAAGTGAAAATGGACCCGGTGAAAAAGAACCCGGCCATCCACGCAGAGCTCGAGCAGCTCAAGAAAAAACTCCGCGAACTGGGGTAAACCGGGCTTCCGGCAGCCCGCTCACGCTGAATGGAGCCATTCCGCATTGCGGCCTAAGCGCATTTTTTTGGCTTCGGCGAGGGGAATCCACTTGAATCCCGTGAACTCGCCGGATGGCCGCGCGGACATTGTTTTCGCCTGCATCCTGAAAACCAAAACCGGAACCGGGTGCTTGTGCCTCCGCGACCCGGCGTTGTGTTTCGCCTCGAAACCCGCCCCCTGCGAGTGGGCGTCTATCCCCGCCTGCGACCTGATGGCGTCAACGGCCACTGACATGGGGTCGTCGCCCGGAAAAACGCGGGAAGAAGGCAATTCCAACGACTCGCGCCCGTCCTGTCCCCTGCGCACCAAAAAAAGCGCCCGCTTGTTGTCCTCAAGCAAAGCGACCGCCAACGAAACGGGCTTGGTTTTGTCCATTAGTTCCCTTGCCATGGAACCGGTTAGGGCAAAAGCGCTTTAAGCCGTTTCTCAGGAGAGCCACTCGCGCGTTGTCCGGTGAAACCGCCGAGAAATTGAGCGTTTCTGTGGTGCGGCACTGCACTCTGCTCGCGGGGTCATTCCCTTACAAAACCGAACCGCTTGTTTTTTGCAGTCATCTTGATGAAGTGCCGGAGGCTTTTCTTGAACATTTCTGCGCCGTGGCGCCTGCGGCTGTCAATGTACGCGACGCGGATTCGCTTGTAGGGTTCGGGCAGTTGCTGGAAGTTTTTCCACGCGGCCCCGTCCTTTTTGATTGCGCCCAGTATGTCTTCCGGGAACGTGAATTTTTCACCGCCGGAACCGGGTTCAAGCGCGTGCGAAACCGCTGCAAGCCCGGCTTCAGTCATCTTCTTTCCAGAAACAAGCTTCCTTATCCTTTCCCTGTTCATTTGCGAAAGCCCGCTTCCGGGCCTTCTTGGAGAGAACCTCTGGGCGAAATTGCCCGAGTCAACGCTTTTCACCGTGCTGTCTATCCAGCCGAAGCACAGCGCCTCCTCAACCGCGTCATTGTAGGGGATGCGCGGCTTGCCAGTGCGCTTTTTTGGGTATATGAGCCAGATTTCCTTTTCCTTGCCGTGGTGCTTAGAGAGCCACGCGCGCCAGGCTTTCCTGCCGCTTGCGTAAAGAGTCTTTCCCAGCCTCATGCCCTTAATTTCATGCCTTGGTTTTTAACCCCGCCATGCACTGCGAGTTTTAATTGTTCAGCCCGTCCGTCATTCTTCAATGGCTTCCGCCTCAGAGTTTGTTTGCCGGTCATCATCAAACGGATTGGGGGTTGAGAAATTAATAAACCACGCAGTGGATTGAACGCCGGGCGCCGGCCGGGGCTGCCGCTTGCGCTTGAATGTTGTAAAAAAGAGAAAAAGGGGGAAAACCCCCTTGGAAACGGTTTTTACTTCGCCCTTATGAAGCCGCTGTCGGTCTTCGCGAGGGTTGATTGCGTGTCAGTGTATGACAAGCTGAGCGTGGCTTCGCTGCCGGGCGTGAATTCGCCGGTGAACACGCAAATCGTCTGCTGGTTCGCCCCAATGAGCGTCGGGGTGCAGGTTGCGCCGCCGGTTATGTTGAGCTGCCTGCCCATGTTGTTGCCAAGCACGACCGTCGCGTTTACCGCGGTGTTGGTGTAGTCAATGCACGTGAATGCAGAGAATCCGCCACACTGTTGCCCGCTGACGAGCTTGCTCGGGTTGAACACTCCGAAGTAGTACAGCACTGCCGCGATGATGACTATGGCAAGTATTGCCCAGCCGTAGGTGACTAGGTACTCCAGAGCGGTTTGTCCTTTTGTCTTCATTTCATTTTCACCTCAAAACTCGATTCAAAAAAATACTCATGAATTTCACTGGCACGTCGTCACGAGCGGAACAGTGCCCACGAAGATGTAATAATTGCCTTCAGTGTCTGTATAGTTGAATGTGACTTTGCGGCTGAACGTGTCGCCCTTGCTGTTGCAGAAATCAGTAACCCAGTTAGGGTAGGCTATGACTAAGTTTTTGGAATCCCCTGGGGACATTGTAACCGTTGTATTTCCGCTGCAGTCTGAAACGGTTTTGCAATTCAGAGGCACTGCGGTAAAAGTACCGTCGCCTTTTGTCATTTGAATTCCGTATGGAAGACTAAAGCGGATATCAAAATTTTTGTTATTTCTTAAACTTATGCTGCTGTTGGTTGTGGTGAGGGGAACGGCTGAAGCGAAGAAGTATTTTTGTATCGCGATTTCAGAGCCCTGCCAGTACAAGGCGCTTTCCTTCTCGTTCACGCCCCTCGTCAACGACGGGAAGCCGCCCAGCACGCCTACGACGACGAGCGCGATGATGATGACGACTGCAAGGATAATCAGGTATTCCACTGCCGCCTGCCCGCGTCTTGAAGCCATTTATTCCATCACCAAAACCGGTTTTAATTACAATTCCGGGTTTTTTAAGCCTTTCTTTGTTTGCCGGGCGGTTTCAGGCCGCAGACCTCAGGAACTGCAGTATGACGTCCTTCACGATGAAGTAGACTATGAACGAGATTATCAACATGAACGGAACGTACTTCAACCCGCTCGTTTCCTTGCCCTCCCGGATGGCGCCCATGAGCACCCCGGCCAAGATGTTGGTCATGAGTATCACAAAGTAGCCCGCGTTTTCCACGAAAGTCACTGAAAAAGGCGTGCTGATGATGAGGCCGATGCTGTTGACTCCGACTTCCTCAGACAGCGACGCGGCGACTGGGGCTTTTTGGAGGTCTGCAACCATGGTCGTGAAGTGCACGGAGACCGCGAGCAGGAGCGGCGTGCCGATTACGACTGTGAAGGCGATGAACAGTATGTAGAGGTTGCTGTTCGTCACCAATTCCGCTTTCAGTTCCTGGGTTTCCCTGATGTCTTCCGCCACGCTTTCAAGGAGTTGCGCCAGTTTCCCGCCCGCCTTGAGGCTGGCCGCGATCAGCGACACTGTTCTGGCGAAGATGTCTGAGGGGATTCGGTGCGACATTTCGTTGAGGGCGTCGGTGAAGGACTCGGTGCCCAGCGACTTTGTGGTAACGTACTTTATTTCCTCCTCTAGGGGCCCGAATTCGGGGCGCGCGGTCATGCGCAACGCGATCATTGGCGGCGCGCCGGTGCGTATGTTGGCGGCCATGATGTGCAGCGCGTCGGGGAGGACTTTTTCCACGCGCGCCTTCCTTTCATCTATCTGGGTGGCGAGGAGGGTGTATGCTGCAATGATGATTATCAGTAAGCCGGCGAGGAATGATGCGGCGAGGAGGACGGGGTCGAAGACGTCCAGAAGGCCCCATGCGACGGCGAGGCAAAGGAGTCCTATTACCAGCGAGGAGAGTATGATTGGGCCCAGCCATAGTTCCAGGTCCATCGTGATTCCCGCGTGCGCGAGCCTTTTCTTCAGGCCGGTGCGGTACGCGTGCGGCAGGAGGTCTACAATAACGTAGTAAGTCCCGGTTATCGGCAGGATGGATTTTTTCATTGTTGAAGACCTTTTTTTTGCGAAGTTTTTGCAGCGCAATTTCTTTCAAGCCGGCTTTTACAGGTGGACGATTGGCCTCCTTGATTTTATGAAACCGATTATGACTATTTCGGCGATGAAGCAGGCGACTAGGGCGAAGACGTAAGTCATTTCGGTGACCACTATTCCTCCGAAGGCGGATATTACGATAAGGACCGTTGAGCCGAGGCCCGGCACCGCCACTGCCACTATCATGTAGACAAGGGCCCAGAGGTTGAGTTCATGGATGAATGTTCTTATCCTGGACGCCTGGTCCCTTTTCAGCACTGATATTATGCTGGAGAGAGCGCCTTCCAGGCTTGCGCCGCCGCGGAGGGCGGTGATCATCTGCCACACCGTCCTTTTCATGAACTCGGATTCGGTGTGTGCAGCCATTTTTTCAAGCGCCGCGTCCTCTGCCTCGCCTGCGGAAATGTCCTTTACGACCGAGTCAAACTGCTTGGACACGTTGCCGTAGCCGGCTTTGGAGACGTTGACCATGGCGTTGAACAGGCTGACTCCTGAGCCGATCTGGAGTTGGAGGTCCTTGAGCGCGAATATCAAGTCCTTGTCCACTGTTTCCGCGAGTTTCCTGGCAAGTATGTGCGGGTAGTATAGGAGGAACGCGAGGAGGAGGGCGGTGACGAATATTCCGCTGCCTACTGCCGGGAGGATTCCGGCGGCGGCGTATGACAGCGCCGCATTGTTTGAGAATGTTTGCGCCAATATTTCGGGCTTGAGCCTTCCTGTGGTGAATAGGAAGAAAGATATGAGGAGCGTGAGGAGGATTCCCCAGAGGACCGAGTTCAGGAGGGCGCGGGCAACGTATTTTCCCGCGTCCGCTTCTCCGAGTTCCCTCAGGTCGTATCCAAGGCCGGGGACGAGGGAGCCGAGTTTTCCGCCGAGTCCGCGGAGCCTCCTCGCCAGGGGGGCTTCAAGGGTTTTCGGGATGATGAAGAGAAATATGGCTACCTCCATCATTTTTCACCAAGAAGTTCGGCTACCGGCGTCTTTTTTTTCGCCGCCGACACGACTGAGTCGGGTTCCTTGTAATAGATGTTCATTACTTCACCGACCTTGTCTATGTCCGTGACCTTGTTTTCCAGCATCCATTCGAGCACTTTTTGTTTTTCGCCGATGTCGCTTTTTATTTCGTCGACGGTCATGCCGGTGTGCATGTTGAGTTCTCCGAAAACCCTGAGGCTGTCGTTGCGTTTTTCGAACGTGTCGTCGCGGGGCCTCCACTTGTATAACGGGTTGAGGACGACTTCGCCGCCTGATGCGCTGGTGAGTTCGGTTATCTCATATGTTCTCCGTATGCCTTTGCGGCGGTCGCGGTACTGGACCATCATCAAGTGAAGCGCATCCAATTCGGTCTTGGGGATTTCTATCGGCGCCTCGTTTAGCCTGCGGATGGCTTGGACGGCGTTGTCCGCGTGCAGCGTGGAATAGACTGCGTGGCCGGTGTGCATGGCTTCGAACAGGACTTCTGCCTCGCGTTTTCTCCTGACTTCGCCGACTATGACGCGGTCCGGCCTCATCCTGAGCGCGGCGACGGTGAGGTCCAGCATTTCCACTTCGCCCTTTCCTTCGGGGTTGGGGCCCCGCGTGGTCAGCGGTATCCAGTTCCATCTGAGGTATTTGGGGAGGTTGAGTTCCCGCGTGTCTTCGACGCTCACTATCCTTTGGGAAGCGGGCGTGAGCGCCGATATAGTGTTGAGTGCCGACGTCTTTCCTGACGCGGTGCCGCCGGCCACCATGATGTTTATCTCGTACTGGACGCACAGCCACAGGAACGCAGCCATTTCGACGGACATCGTGTTGAGCGCGGGGCTGATGAAGTCTGTTATCGTCCAGGGGACGCGGGCGAACCTGCGGATGGTTATCGTGTTCCCCGACGAGGAAATGGGGAAGAGCGTGGCCGCGACGCGGTCGCCCGTCAGGAGGTTCGCGTCCATGAGCGGGTTCAGGAGCGTTATGTCCCTGCCGGCTTTTCTCCCGATTTGGGAAGCGTAATTGTATATCTCCTCCTCGGAAGGGATGCGCATCGTCGTCTTGAGCCACCCGAACTTCTTGTGGTATACGCCGATGGGTTCGGTTGCGCTGTTGATTCCTATTTCCTCGAGCCAGTTGTCCGCCATCAACAACTCTATTTCGCCGAGGCCGTACATGCGGTGGAGCAGCATGCCTGCGAGCATGTTCCTCTTGTCTTCAACGAGGCTGCCGAGTTCCTCGGCGAGTTTGGCTTGGGATGCGGCGTAGAAGCGTCCCTTGAGTTTGGCCAGTTTTTTTGGGTCGGTGATTTCCTCGGTGAGGACGGGGACTTCGCGCGCCATCGCGTCCCGCAGGTAATTGAGGAACATTTCCGTGTACGGCCCGGCGGCGGAAACGACTATCGAGTACACTGGCCTTGCTTCGCTTCTGGCCTCCCAGATTTCAACGTTGGCCGGGACCCCGCTTTCCTCAAGCGAATACGAGGAGAGGAGCTTGTCGCCCTCGAAGTGCCGGAGGGCTTTTTTCTGCTGTTTTGCAACCAGCCGTATGGATGGTTTCGAGAACACGTTGACTGGGTAAATCATTTCGCATACGTCTTCTTCCTGGAGGATTTTCCCTATTCTTTCAAGCGACGCGACGTCCACGCCTGTCTCAGCCGCAAGCGCCTCCAGCATCATCTCGTTGCCCGGAGCGTTTTCAAGCGCGTAGCACATCCGGTCGACCGGGGACTCGACGAACAGCACGCCTTTTTTCGGTTCAGTTGCCTCTTCCGGCGCAGGGACAGCGGCCGTCTTGGGCTGTTTTTCGGCTGCGGCCTTTTTCCCGGGTTTTGGGGCCGTGGACGGCGCAGGTGCTTCGGCCGGTTTTGGTTCCGCGGATGGCTTCGCTTCCGCAACAGGAGCGGCCGCGGGTGCCGGCGTTGGAGCGGCCGATGGCGCTGGCGCGGTCTTTTTGCCGAAGGATATTCCTAACGATATTTTCTTGAGCGCGTCGATGGGGGATCCCCCGGCTTTTTGCGCTGGTTTGGGTGCGGGAGCCGGAAGCGGTGCCGGCGCGGGTACTGGAACTTGCGCCGCTGCTTTTGCCGTCGCCGCGGCCTCGAGGATTTTCCTACGCGCCTTATCGAGTTCCTTGCGCGCCCGGTGGATTTCCTTGCGTATTTTCTTTACGTGGTGCGCGTGGGTGGCCGGATGGGCCGGCGCGTGGCTCTTTGCGCGGGTGGCGCCGCTGGCCGCGCGCGCTTTGGCCGCCTGTTTTCCGGCCGTTCCCTTCTTTGCAGCGGTTTTTTTCTTCATTCAAGTCCCCGCGTTGATTAGTCGTTCCCTTAATATATTCATTTTTCATCAACCGCCAGCCACGCGTAGTTCTGGCCGTCGACGGAAAGCGAGGCCGGTAGGACTGCGCGCGTGTCCGGTGCAGAGGAGAAATTGGATTCGAGCGTGAACGAGAACGAGAGGGACTGCGTGACGTTCAGCGCGATTGCCGGAGAGGTTCCTGAAACGCTTCCGGCGCTTACGTAAAGCGTTCCCGCGCCTGCCGGGACGAAGAACCCGTTGGTGGACGAAGGCGAGACGCAGCCGGTTGTTGCGCCGGAAACCGTGGCTGGCGTGTTTCCCGCGTCCCTGATGTCAAGGGTTATGGCAATGGCGTTTCCCCCGCACCCGATCCAAGACCAGCCCGTGATGTTTGCCGGGCAGGCCGGGAAGTCGCAGTAGCCGCTCAGCGCCCCCCGCAGGGTGTAGGCGAACGCGTTTCCGCCAGCCATCCTCACTGCGTTGCGGCTCTCGTTATTCCAGGAGTAGTCCGCGTTCAAGCCCGTGAAAAAAAGGTGGTTGCCGGTGGCTGCGAGCGAGGCGTTTGAATGCGCCTGGTTTTTGTACGCGCCTTGGAGGAACTGCTTGTAGGCGCTCAATTCGCTGGCGGGGTCGGAGAAATTGGATGGGATGGCGGATGAAATTGTTATGCTGGAGTTTGTCGGGGTCTTGGCTATTGCCACGGTGTCGAGGCCGTAGAATTTCTTCAAGTCCCATGCGACGTCGTCTGCCGCGAACGAGGCTTTTTCCACGCGCCGCGCGTCCAGCACCGTCCTTTCCCAGGCGGTGACCGAGGCGTCGTAGTAGACTGCGACGCCTAGGAGGAGCGTGAAGAAGGAGAGGAAGAAGAGTGCGAACACGAAGCCTTTTTGTGTCATGTGTTTTTCCTCCTGCACAATTCTATTGAGGCAACGTACTCGTCAAAACCGGTTGCGGCGGTGGCGAAGCTTCGGGAGGCCGCGACCCTGCGTTCCGTGCACCGGCAGGAGGGGCTGTTCGCGAGGATGACTGCGTTGCCCGGGCTTTTTTTCACGGTTATTTTTCCGCACATGTCCGGTGGAAGCACTCCTGTTGAGGCGGATAGGATGGCGCCGGAGGAGGTCAGCACGGCTTCAGCCAGTGCGCCGTTTTTTTCCATGCCGGCGAGCAGGTCCTGGCCCAGTCTCGCGAGGCCGACGTCGGCAGAGGCGGTTGTTTGGGCGGTTTCAAGCGTTTTGACTACGAGGATGAATATGGCGATTGAAAACGCTACTGCAAGCAGCGCGTCCAGCGTGAAGAAAAACCCCTTTCTCCGGTTTTCATTCAATCCAAACACCTACGCTGAGTCTCACGAGGGACCCGTTGAGGACTCCGATTCGTTCGGCGACGGTCGCGGGCTTTCCTGTTCCCGCGCCAGTGCTGAAGCCGTTTACCAGCGAGCCGGTCTGGTTGTAGATTCTGACTGAAAAACCGTAGCCAGGGCGGCTGACGCCTAGCATTTTCTTGACGAGCGGCAGGGCGGTCTGGTTTGAGGCGAGGGCGAAAAAGGCGCCTACCTTGGCGGGGGCAAGCACGTTCCTTGACTCTGCGAGGCCGATTGAGTTCACTGACGCGTCGCTGAATGACAATGCGTCCCAGTTGAGGGGGTTGCCCGGTGATGCCGCAAGCTGGGCGGCGGCGGCTTCTGCCGCGGCATTGAGTTCAATCTCCTGTTCCGATATTCCAAGCACGTTCATCACTCTCGTGGACAAGGTTGTGGCTGTTATGAAGAGGAATAGCGCGATTGTGACTGCCACAAGTATGTCTATGCTGAACAACTGCCCCCTTGATTGCCGGCCGGTGGCTGTCGGGCGGGCCAGTTGTTCCGCTTGGTTTGGCGTCCTAGGATGCAAAGGCGATTCCCCCGTCGGCATTAGTTATTGAAACGTTTTTTCCGGGCGCGGCCGCACCGGCGCCGGATACCGCGCGGGTGAGCAGCGGCCTCGATTCAGACTTGTTTTTCCAGGAAACGATGACTTGGCGCGTGACGAACAGTATGGAGTAGTTGTCGCCGGTTGCGAGGAGCGGCGGGATTCTGATTACTGTCGTGGTGCCGTTCATTGATTGGAGTATGCCGTTGGCGTTCCATGCGATTAGTTCGGCGATGCGGGAGGCGCTGGCCCGCTGTTTTGTCTCTTCGGATGCCTGGAATTGCAGCGAGTAGAAACTGAAGACGGATAGAAACACCAGGAATAGTATTATTGAAGCGATGAGCAAGTCCATTCCCACTTGAGCCTTCACTCAATTCACCCGAAGAGATAGAACGACTTCACTGTTGTGACTTGGACTCCCGCGGTCGTGTTTGCGAAGGCGCGCACCGAGTGGACTGCCCCGCCCAGCGAGGATGTGTTGTAGGTGAACGAGTAACTGCCTTGGCCCAGGTCGGAGGCGGTGGCGGTGACGTCCGTCGAGTCGATGAACATCTTCAGCCGGTTTGCGGCCAATAGGCTTTCGAGTCCGAGGCCGTCCATTGAATAGACTGTGGCGGTTGCGGCGAGGTTTTCGCCGCGCCGGTACTTGACTTTGTTGCCGTCTAGCGCGAGGTCAGTCCTCCACGGCTCGGCGTTGCCTGCGCCGGCTATGAACGAGCCGAGGCCGCGTGTGAATGCACTCATCGCTTTTATGGTCCATTCGCCGCGCGCCAGCGGGTTTGAGAGCGGACATGTTCCATAGTAGGAACCGCCGGGCGTTGTCACGTTCCGGTCTTGTTGGACCGCGGCTGCGGCGTCGATTATCTTGTAGTTTATGGGCGCGTTCACCGGGTTTCCGGACGGGCCGAAGGCGGAGATGCGGAAGTAGAGCTTGCCGCAGACAGTGTAGGCGCTTTTGGAGGTGGCGACGCCCCTGGGCCCTGGCCTGGCGTAAACCACTACCGTGGAGGGGGTTGAGGCGTTGGATTGGGTGGTGCTCCGCGCGTAGCCGCGGAGTAGGTAGATTGTCGCGACTTGGGCGGTTGTATTGACTTGCCAGGTCACTAGGCATGACTGGCCGGCGGAAAGCGTGCAGTACTGCGGCTGGGGCGAGGTGGTGTAGAACGGGTAGTTCCCGGAAGCGTTTGATATGTTTACGTAACCCGGCGGGAGGGGAGCGGACCCGTTGTAGCCGGACGGTTGCCCCGAAGAACCGCTGAGGGCGGCGTAATCCAGCCTTATCCTTCCAGTGGAGCCGTTGCCTCCGCAGTAGGGCGAGGCGCTGCAGCCGCCGGTTCCGCCGCTCGCGTTGACCAAACGGTTTCCGATTGTGAGGTTGTTTGCCCTCAGGCGGGTTGAGCCGCCTGCGCCTGCGCCTCCTGAGCCGGCGTACGTGGAGGTGCTTCCTTGGCTGTTGGCGCCGTTGGAGAGTACGCTGCCGGTCACGACCACCTTGTCCGCTGAAACGTAAATTATTCCTCCTCCTGTGGCGCCGTCGGTGCCGTTGCCGATGCTGCCGTTGTTGTCAGTGCCTCCGCCGCCCCCGCCAGACCCGAGCATGAGGAGCGAAAGCGCGGGGAGGCCATATGTCGAGCCGTTGATGCCGCCGGGCTGGCCCTCGGGCGATTGGTAACCGTTTGTGCCTGTTGAAGAGTAGCCGCCTCCTCCGCCAGATGCGCCGCTCATTCCGGAGAATACTTCGAAGTTGTTGAAGCCGCCCCCGCCGCCGCCTTTGTTGGAGAGGTTGGATGAGGCGCCGGTGCCGGTGAATGACTCGCCTTGGTATGCGAAAGTGATTGTCTGGGCGCCAGAGACTCCGCTGCCGCCCCTGAATCCTGTGCCGGTCGCGTTTATCGAGCCGGTTACGGTAACGGTTGAGTTGGCCTTGAACGCGATGACGCCTCCGGTGTAGCCGTCCCATGGCTTGGCGATTATTGACCCTGTGGCGGTGACGTTGACGGTGGTGTAGTGGGGAACGCGGACTGCTTGGGCGGCGGTGGCAGAGGTGGAGTTTTGCGAGGAAGTGTAGTAACTGTTGGCGAGGGGGATTGTAAGGTAGAGCGTGTTGCCCAATATTCCGAGGAGGGTGGCGAACTCGTGCGCGCCCGCAACCCCTGCGCTCGCGTTCTGGACCTGCGTCACGAGTATCTCGTTTCCAGCGGAGAACGCGGCCGCCGAGTCCACCTGGATGGTCATCGCGCCCGCAAAGGCGTTGGCGGTGACTGCAGCGTAGTCGTTGACGATGGTGGGCGCGGATATGGCGAGGGGCCCGTTTTCGCCGCCGCCGATTTCGCCGCTCGAGTTGTGCTGCGAGACCATGCTGACGTTTCCGCACGGGGTGCCGGAACAGGTTACGTTTACGGTCATGTTGAAGAAGTTTCCCTGGGTGAGGTTGGTGGTCTGGTTGGCGGGTGGGGAGACCATCGCCACCGATATCGCCGCGGAGGCTTGGAGCGCGAGAATGGCTGCGAAGACGAGGATGGTGCGGTTTTTCATTTCAAATTCCTCAGCATGTCACGTTGAACGCCGTGTAATTGGAGTACGGGCTTTGGTTTACGCGCACGGTGTATGTTCCGTTTGGCGCGCCTGGGGCGAAGACCCAGTAGTCGGAAAAGCTTCCGATGAAGGTCGTGCTGACGTCTTTCGGGTAGCCGGGCACGCTCGTGCCGTTGGGGTAGGACACGTTTATCGTGAGGAGGGAGTTCCTGTCCCACGACCCGGTGCTGAATATGTCGACCTGCGAGTCGTTGCCGGCGTCGAAGACCAGCTGTTCCCTCGTGCACGAGGCATCGGGGCACGTGGTTATCTCGAACCAGGAGACCGTCTCGTTCCCGCCGCCTCCGCAGGGCGGGCAGCCGGGGCACGATGGGCAGTAAGGCGGCGACACTTCCACGACCACGTACACTGTGGCCTCCTCGCCGTTGCTTGCGTTCAGCAGGACGCTTCCCGAAAACGAGCCCATGACGTTGGCGCCAACGGCCTCGTTCAGGGTTATCGAGCGGCTGGCGCCGGGCGCGAGAGAGAAGTAGGAGTCGGAGGGGTTGGCGAACGAGACATTCACGCCGCCGCTGCTCCATGCTAGGGCGGCGGTAACGTCGAGCGAAGAGTTTCCGTTGTTGGAGGCGTTGAATGTTTTTTGCACGTTTTGAGTGGCGTTGGACGCGAATGCCTGGGTGAGTAGGAGTGCGGGGTCTGCCGCGAGGGACTGCATGCCGATTACCACGGCGGACTCGGTGGCGTAGACGCTCACGAGTTGGGCCCCCGGTTTCGCGGTCACTGAGCCAAACAGGGGCGCAGTTGATTTCGCGACCGCGTCGGTGAGGCCGGATGGGACGGCGACCCTGAACAGCACGGTGTTTCCGGAAACCAGCGAGTAGTTTATTGCGTTCGGCAGTTCGATGTAAACGTTTTTCTTCGCGCCGGCGCCCTCGAACCACACCGTGTCCGCCGCGTTGGCCAAGTCGTTTGCGGCCGCCTGGGCCTGCGAAACCGAGAGCGAAGCCTGGGAGCCCGCGAGGCGCTCGTAACTGGAGACGAAGAGTATGCCTATCACAATGAGGCCGGCCGCGAGGATGACTAGGAGTTCGACCGCTGTCTGCGCCTTCATGCGGATCTTTCCTCTACGCTTATTCCCTTCCTGCCGAAGACGAGCTGGTGGATTGCGTTGTCGTGTTTGACGCCCTTGAGTTCCACGATTTCAACGAGTTTCTGGCGGTAGTCGCGCACGCGCTTGTTATACAGGTATATCGTGCCGTCGACGAGGTATTCTATGCCGAAACGGTCCCTGACCTCGCCTTGTTCGGTCACGCTTCCTTCGGAAATCAGGAGCGCAGTGCACCCCCATTTTTTCAGGGAATCAATCGCCTTCAGCACCCCTAGCCTCATCTTGTACTCGTTGTCGAAAACGAGCGCGAAGGAAGTCATGGAGTCTATCACCATGCGTTTCGCCTTGAGGTCTGATATGAGGTCGCGGATTATTTCGCCTTCTGAAATGAAGCGCTCCACTTCGTGCGGGGGGTATTCAAGTATCTTTATTTTCTTCTCCTTTTCCAATGCCTCGATGTCCCAGCCGTAGGACTTCATGTGCTTGATTATGTCCTCGCGGCGTTCCTCGAACGTTATGAGTATGCCCGGCTCGTCGTATTGGCTGGCGCCGTTGCACAGGAACTGCATGGCCAATGTGCTTTTCCCGCTTCCCGCGTCGCCGGTGACGAGCACCACGCTTTCCCTCTCGAAGCCGCCGCCAATGAGCCTGTCCAAACCCGGAATCCCCGACTTGACCTTCGGCGACTCCCCTGCAGGAGCGGCTTCGGCGGGAGTCTTTTCGCGGCGTTCGTGTTCTGCCGGCGCGGCGCGGCTTGCGCGGGCCCTGTGCAGTGGCGTTTGCTTTTTCTTTGCCATGATTAAAGGGAAAGCGCGTTTGGTATAAAAATCGTTTTAATCGCGCGGCGGAGGGGCATGGTAAAAGCGTGCCTTATCGCATGATGCTTGAGAAGGCGGCTGTCAGGAAATCGTGGGCGAGCGAAAACACGGCGAGCCCGAGGACGACGAACAAGACGAGGAATTTCAGGCCCTTGCTGGGCTTCCCGTAGCGAATCACTCCGAGCAGGAGGGCGCTGAAAGCGGTTGTGATTATTATTGCCGCGTACGCGAAGAGCTTTATTTCGTTCGAGGTTATCATGTCTTTTGGCCGTTGCCCGAAGCCCATGATGGGGATGGCGGAATAGGTCATCGGGCCGCCCCTCACTGATTTGGACATGTTGAGTTCTGGCGAGGCAGTGGTTTTTTCCGCTATTTTTTCATTCATTTCCGAATAGTAGGTGGAGACGGAGAACAGGAGGGGGCTTACGATGACTGCGGCGAAAACAATGAAAAGCGAGTAAGTCAGGGTGGCCGTCGTTATTTCCTTGCGCAGCGTCTGGGCGCTTTTGAGGTCCCATGCCACGCGGTCAAGTAGGCGGGTCATTTCCCCCCCTTTTGCAATCCCTTCCACTATGAGTTTTATCGCCCTTTCGGCGAGGGTTGACCGTATTCTCTTGCTCATGTTCAGCATTCCATCTTGTATGGGTATTCCGCGGTACGCGTCTGCCGAAACCTTCTTTATCTCGTCCCTCAGCGGCCCGAATTCTTCCCTTGCTGAGGACCAGACCGCGTTTTCCAGGGTCATTCCCGCCCGTATGTTTGCGGAAATTATCTGGAGCATTTCGGGAAGCATTGCCTCTATTTTTTCAGCCCTGTTTTCCGCGGTCATTGTCAGGTTCAGGTAAAAGAGTATGCCGGCGAGGAGTTGGACGGCCACGGCTATTCCGACGTATGCGGCAGGATGCTGGCCGGGAACGAAAATGGGGGCCAGGAAGAAGGCAATGAGGGCGAGCGCGGTTGAAAGGTATGTGCCGAGTCCAAGATACACCTTCGGGCTTATTTTTTCTATTCCGCCCTGCTGCAGGAGCTCCCTGGTTTTCTCCACCGCGGAAGGCGGGAATATTTCGGCAGTTTGGTAGTATATTTTTTCAAACAATTCAATCACTCATATCGCGGGCCGTCGCGTTCCAAGGAAGTTCATGAAAAACAACTGGAAGATGACGAGGAAGACGATCGCCACCGCGAATATCATCCTGGGAACCGAGACGCTCAGGAACGACAGTATGACTATCCCGAGAGTGATTCCGAGCGAGGGGAGTATGACTGCAGTCATCATGTAAACCATTGTCCATGGCGAAAGCTCCTGGGAGTATCTCTTGATTTCGTTTATTTTCTCGGCGGTCAAGTCCTCGAGTATTGCTTCAAGCGCGTTGCTCACGTCCGACCCGACTTTCAGGGCGTTTGATATCTGCCAGATGACTTTCTGGAACTGCACTGACGGCAGTCGGCGGCTCGCGTCGCCGAGCACGTCTATTTCGGCCTCGCCGGCGTTTATTTTCTTGACTATTTTTTTGAACTCTTCCGACACTTCGCCGTAGTCGTCGCAAACGCTCGTCATGGCCTCGAACAACGGCACCCCCGACTTGAGTTCTATAACGAGCTGGCGCACCGCCGGAACAAGGTTGTCCTCCAGTTTTCTTTTGCGGCGGAGGGCGATTATTTTCGGGTAGTATACGGCGGTCAGGAACGAGCTTGCGCCGGTGACCAGTGCAAGGGCCAGTGCCGCCGTCAGGACGTTTGCCGACGCGAGGTAGCCGAAGAACAGTATGAGGATGAGGATGAATGCGGTGTTGAGCGCCGCTGAAACAAGGGAAGCCGCGGCGTACTCCGCTGCCGCAATTTCCATTTCCGCCTGGGCGAGGTTAGTCTTCAGTTCGGAAAAGGCGCGTGTCAATTGGATGCCGAGCGCCGCGTATTTTTTTCCCGCGGCGAACAACGCCCTGGGGGGAATGAGGCTGAATGGAACCGCTGGCTTCATCATGCTTCACCGGCCGAAGAGTTTCTGGGGCGGCGTTTTCTTGCGGACTCCTTCTGTCACGCGTCCCCCGTCGCGGTAATAGGACGCGACGACCTTTCCAACCTCGTTGACCGAGGCAATCTGGTGTTCGCTCATGTAGTTGAGGACGTCCTTCTTGTCATCCAGATCCTCGCGCATCTCCTTCATGCTCATGCCAGTGTGCATTGACAGCTCGCTGATGAGGCGCAGGCCCTCCCCGACCTTTTCCAGCCTGTCGCTCTTCGGGTCCCACTTGTAAACGGTGTTTATGCCCATCGTCTTCCCCTCGGGCATGAATTCGGCGATTTCATACGTCCTCCTGATGCCGGTCCTCCTCTGGCGGTACTGGACTGCGGTGAGTTGAAGGGCGCCCAGCATTTCCTCCGGCAGGTTTATGGGCGGGCTCGTGAGCCGCGACTTGACCTGCATCGCGTCATCCGCGTGAAGGGTCCCGCATACGGCGTGGCCCGTGTGCATTGCCTCGAACAACACTTCTGCGTCGCGCTGCCGCCTGATTTCGCCCAGCACTATCCGGTCGGGCCGCATGCGGAGCGAGTTTATCATCAAGTCGAGCATTTCCACCCCGCCCTTGCCCTCCGGGTTCGGTTCCCTGGTGACGAGCGGGGTCCAGTGGAGGAAGTCGGGGAGCACGAGTTCGCGCGTGTCCTCTATTGAGACAATCCTCTGGTTGGGCGGGCAGAATGCAAGTATGGCGTTTAGGAAAGAGGTTTTTCCAGAAGCGGTGCCGCCGCCAACGATTATGTTCATTTCGTACTGCACCGCCTGCCAGATTACGGCGGCGGTTTCTGCGTTGAGGGTGTTTATCTTGGGGTTGATGAAGTTGATTATGGTCCACGGGTCTTTCGCAAATTTTCTTATCGTGAAACCGTTGCCCTTTGAGGAGATGGGGAACAGCGTGGCATTGACCCTGCTTCCGCTGAGGAGCCGCGCGTCCATGAGCGGGTTGAGGTTAGTGATTTGTTTCCCGACTTTTCTCCCGATGATGGAAGCGTAGTTGTGAATCTGCTCCTCTGACGTGACTGATACGTTGGTCTTGAGCCAGCCGAACTTCTTGTGATAAACGTAGATTGGCTCTTTTGAAGAATTGACGACTATCTCCTCAAGCTCGTCGTCTGCGAGGAGGAGTTCCATTTCGCCTAGTCCGAGCATTTCCTGGACAAGCCGCCCTACTAGGATGTCTTCCTCGTCCCTGTTCACGCCCGGCAGTTCCTTCCTGACGAGTTCGTGGGCCGTTGGGATTATTTTTTCCTTTACGCGCTCGGCCTCGCGCGGATCCATTATTTCGGAAATCCTGATGTCGACGCCTTCAATGATTTTCTCCTTCAGGAAATTAAGGACGACGTTCGTTGCCTCCATAACCTTCGCGTGCTTGAGTTCGTAGGTGTTTATGTACTCTTCTTCGCGCTGGGCGATGGTAACCTCTGCCGGCACGTTCTCGCTTTGGATGACGTATTTTGCAAGCACTTTCATTTCAGCACCCTTTTGCGGGAAAGGCTGAGTCGTTCCAAAAGCTTTTTGCGCTTCTCCGACTTCGGAGAAGCGCTTGGAGCGGGAATTTTCCCCTTCTTCCGGCGCTTAAATTTTGCAACAAAGTCCCTGATGCCGTCCCAAATCCCGGGTTTACTTCTCTCGGCAGCGGCCGTCCTCTTGCTGATTTCCCTTATGCGCTTCCTAAGTTCCTTTTCCCCGTGCACGATTTTTTGGAGAGTGGGTTCGAAGTTGTTGAGGGTGCTTGTCACCCGGCGGAGTTCCTTCCTGACCGCGGTCTTGTCGTTTTCGTCCAGTTTCTCTTTTTCCAGCCGGTCCAGCAGGGACTCGGCGGCAGTCATTTTTTTCAAGACCTCTTCCTTGAGGAACTCGAAAATGTCCTCGCTTTCCTTGACGAAGGATTCGAAGTCCTTGTACGCCTCCACGGCGCCCGGCTCGTTTGCACGGCTTTTTTCCCCCTCTTTTTTCTTCAAATCCCTTCCAACCGCGGCGAGTTCCGTGCCAATAAGGGTGTAATGCACTTGTACGAGCCCGTTGTCCTCAAGCAGCCGGGCAATGCCCTCGACTTGGCCGGAACTCATGCCAAGCGCCCGCCCGGCCTCGACCGCGCTGACCCTGCCTTTTAATTTCACGAAATCGACCAAGCGGTCAATGACTGTCTCAATGTTTTCGTCAGCAGCCATTTCAATCAAGGGAATTATTCAAACCGGTTTTAATAAGGTGCCTCAGCCTGCGAGCGAGCCGTTCACGCCATATAGGGCGGCGTGCTCCGCATCTATCCTGAACAAGGGGTATTGCGAGCCGTTCACCGCATAACCTGGAGGGGCGGTTTCGTTGAAGTAAAGGTGGTCCACCACAGTCCGGTCCTGCTTTATTTCAAGGCCGTTGTCGAGCAGTTCCTGCACGTCCACGAAAGTCTCCAGCCCTATTGGCTGTTGGGAAAGGTTCGCGTATTTTTCAGAAACCTGGGTCGCGCCCTCGAGGCGGTCAAGGAAGCTTGCCCCATCGCCGGCAGGCAGGTAATACTTTTGTGCTATTGCGCGGTCGACTCCCGCTACGCCATAGACTGTCTCGTTGGCCTCGCTTATGACGCGGTGCATTATGCCGTTTGTTTCAAGCGCATAGAGCGGGTCTTCAAAGCCGTTTATTGGCAGCAGTGCAGTCTCATGCCGCGTCCTGAAAACGTTCATGCTCGAGACCCGGTCGCTAATGTTTATTGAAACGGTTGCTGAAAACTCGAGGCTGAACGAATCCAGCTGCCTGGCATTCAGCGATTCGAAGACCATCCGCGTTTCAAACCCGCGGGCGCGCCCGATTTCCTGCACGCGCTGCGCCCACCGCGAGAGGGAAGCGTTCATGGCGGCGTGGCCGTACAGCGTCCCGTTAAGCGCCAGTTCCTCGAGCCGCAGGGCCGCGTCGTCAAGCGGCGCGCCGGTCCCGGTAACGCTGGACACCGCCGAAGCAACAGAGTTGCGGCCGCTTATGAGGAGGGCGCGCGGCAAGTCCGATGAGATTGAATTGACGAACGACGCGAATTCGCTGCCCCGGATGCCTATTGTTGCCTCGTAGTCGTTTGCGGACGCGATGGCGAAGTAGTTGCTTATGAAAAACACTATTGGAATGATGAATAGCAGGAGCGCGATGGAGTAAAGGAATCCCCTCACACCCATGTTATCACCTCCACTTGAACCGGTCCCCATAAGTAAGGTATTCCGGTAGTCAGGGTTATCTCCGGAGTGAGCTGGTCTGAGAGGGCGAAGTTCACGGGGTTTTCCTCGCTCCCGGGCCGCGCAGTCGAATTGCCTGAAACGAGGCGGAGGAGGGAAAGAAGGCGCAGGAAAGCGTCGTCGACCGCGTTGCTGCCCGGCTGGAGTTCCCACACGTCCCTTGGAACGGGATTGAATCCTGGCGACGAGTTCGAGCCCACCGTGACATTAACGCTGGAATCCGCGACTCCGTCGTAGTTGGTGTCGTAAAAGACGCGAACGACCCCGCCCCCGCAGTTGGGGAGGACCTGGGAGTAGGGCACCGCGGCCTTTATCCTGGCGGAATAAATCAGCTTGTTGCCTTGGGAACAGTACTGGCTCGAGTTTGCCGGCGAATACCCGGTCTTGATGTAAATTTGGTTCGTTTCGTTCACCGCGATGTTCGAGGGCGGGAACTGAATGACGAAGGGGTCGCCCAGGCGCGTGTAATTCCCGTAGTTTCCGAGCCAGAAGAGGTTCTTCCACTCCCCGGCAGTCAGCGAGTTCCTGATTGAAACGTTGTCGCTCCAGTAAACGCCGGAATATGATGTGGCCATCGCTTCGGTCACGTTTATCTTGGGGGGCACGAGGAAGCTCGCGTTGCACGACTGGAACGGCCCGGCTTCGAGGTTCACGGTTATTTCCTGGTATCCTGGCGGCTGGGTTTCCGGCGAATAATCCGCTTCGAGGTAGGAGTCGGGATAGAGTATCGTCGTGATGTTTCCGGTCACGTTCAGCACCTGCGTTATCGTCGACTGGACCAGTATCTTGTCGGCTATCTGGCGGTAGACGCCCGCGAGTTCCGTGGCGTTGTCGCTTGAATAATAAGTGCCGTTTCCGCAGTCCGCCACCGAGCGAAGGCTGGTGTTCGCCAACTGGCAGGACGAGACCGGGCCGAAGCCGATAGAGTCGATGGTGAGGTTCTGGATTGAATTGAACGCCCTGCACGCGCTGTAATTCGCGTTCTTGACCGGAATGCTCGTCGAAAGCGAGCAGGAGTCGTCGTCGCTGCAGTCCACGCCCGTTGGCGATTCGCCCGCATACGAGAATTGCGGGTATTGCGCCGTGCTCCAGGCCGAGCCAGCCCATTTCAATAATTGGCCGTTGAGCTGGCCGGCGGCCCAGCCGCGCGACGCGTTGCAGACGCTGACCGAGTCAAGTTCATCCGAGGCCGGCGTGGTATATGACCATGAGCCGCCTGACCACTGGTAAACCCTGCCGCTTGTTGAAACCGCGAACGCAAGGGAACTATTGAAGACATCGACGCCCCGCAGGGACTGGGATGCCGAATAGTTGGACGACCATGTCGTGCCGTTCCATTTCGCAACCACCGCGGTCGAACTGCTGCGCGTAGTGACGGCAAACGCGAGCGCGTTGTTGAGGGCATCCACTCCGTAGTAATCCTTGGTCGTCGGGCTTGAGTCCGCGCTCCATGACGCGCCGTTCCACTTGAGTATTCTCCCGCCGTCGCCCACTGCGAGAGCGAGGGACGCGTTCGCAAACGAAACGCCGCGCAGGTTGTCCGACACGCCGCTGGAAACGTTGGCCCACGTCGTGCCGTTCCATTTCAGTATCCTGCCCGAGTCGCCTACCGCGAACGCCAGGGACGAGTTGAAAATGGCGACGCCGCGCAGAGTGTTGGTGAACGCGCTTGAGACATTCGCCCAGTTCGCCCCGTCCCATTTGAGTATTATGCCCGAGTCGCCTACCGCGAAAGCGAACGACGAGTTGAGGGCCGCCGTGGCGCGGAACGTGCTCGTGAAGTTCGTTTCCAGCGCCTCCCAGTCGTCCGATGCGGGGTTGTACGCCGCAATCCGGTTTCCCAGGTTTCCGACCGCGAATGCCGCCGAGTTGACGCAGCTCACGCCGTTCAGGTTCGAGCACGTGGGGGTGGCCCGCTGGTTGGCGACGCCGTCGCTCATTACCACGATGTATTTTTTCCTTCCTGCCGTGCTTTGCTGGGCGAGGAGGTCGTAGGCCTTGTTTATTGCGCAGGCGATGCAGGTGGAGCCCACTGCGGCGTACCTGTTGATCATGCCGCCGAGGTAGGTCGCGTTTGAAGTCAGGTTTTCGTATGCCGCGACGCTGTTGTTGAATGCCACCAGCGCGACGCGGTTGCCTTCCAGGCTGAGCACTTGGTCCACGAAATTCTTGTCAAGGCATTTTGCGAGGCTTATCCTCTTCGTCGTGTAGCTGTACAGCCGGGGGTCGCTGCAGTTGTTCACTAGCGTGCCGGTGTTGCTGTTGTTCATCTGCCAGTCCATGCTCCCTGAAATATCGGTTATGAGGACGACGTCGGCGGTCCCGTTTACCTTACCGCTGGTCACGTTAGCTTCCACACCTATTCGTATCGGAATCGTGGCCGAGCCGGTTTGGGAATAGTTCAGGAGGGCCGAAAGGTTTGCGTCGGTGGCGTTGACCCACCTGGACTCGTTGGTGCCTGAAAAGTTCATTACCGTTGCGTTGCCTATTGTTACATATGTGGTGTAATTGTTGTACAGGTGGAGGCGGAGGTTCATTGAAGTCACGTTGCCCGGGACATAGAACGAGGAGTAATAGTTGATGAGGCCGTTTATCCCTGGAAAGTCGTGGCGGAAAACGTTGGGGGAAGGCGGGTTCAGTTCGCTGGTGTCGTACACTACTTTTATGAAACCGCCGCCGATGTAGCTTTTTTCAAGAGGGGCTTCGGAGAAGTTGAGGTAAAAGTAATTGTCTTCGCCGGGGGCTATGGCGCCGGTGCAGTTGGCATCGGTTATTTCCCAGGAGTCGACTGAGAGGTTGCCTGGAGTCGCGTTGAAAATGCCGCATGAATGGTTGTTGACGGACAGCTCGAAGGCGTTCCCCGCGGACAATTCGAGATGAATCAGGCTGACCGTGGACGAATCAGGAATTCCCTTGACTACCTTCGTGAGGTTGCCTTCGCCCTCGAAACCCCCGAAAAACGAGTACGCGGCCGCAGACTTGCTTTTAATGGAGTGCAGGCCCGCGCTGGCAATGCAGCCCGTGGCCGAAACGTTGCGCGTCCGGCCCGATATTATTTTCCGCCCGGCAGCAACAAGGTAGCCTGTTCCGCCGGATGAGTTGAATATCTCGTCCCCGTCCAACAGGACTGCCCACCGCAGGTTGCCGGAAACAAAACCGGAAAATATCCCTTCAGTCAGGTTGCGCGCCAGACTCGCGTTCCCGGCGGTGCCCGAAGCCCACAACTCCACGAGTTCCTCAAGGAAGGTCCTGTTCAAGTCGCTTTCGGCAATCAGGCCGGCGGCAACCGCGTTTGAAACCACTGGTTCGGTTGCCACGTCAGCCAACTTGAGTTTGGACATCACGTCGGCGAGGTCCGCTGACTGGACGTACAACTGCTTTTGAAGCAGCACCTGGTTCGTGGACGCGCTTTCAAAAAAAGCGATTGCCGGGACAATGGCGAGCAGCAGGGTTATCGCCACCAGCGAATCCAGGCTGAGGAAAAACATTCTTTTCATTTCCAAACCACCACGCCGAGATTTGCCGGAACCGACCAGTCGCCCCGCACTATCACCGCGCGCGTCACCACTGCAGCATCATAAGGGTTTCCTTCAAGCCCGTATTCCAGCGGTTCCCCGACCAAGTTCAGGGAGTTGATGAGGGGCGTTCCGCCAACGGAACCAGAAGCGTCTGCAAGATAGTAAATCGTGCCAAAGCCGTGCTTCCATGACGCCGCCAGCGCGAGTGACGCGTTGCCCGAGTCCGCGACGTGCATTGAAATCGGCGAGTCGCCCGCTGCCTGGAACAAACCCCACTGCGACGAACCGAAGGAGACTAATTCGCCGGGGGAAACGTTTGAAAGGAAATACCCGCCGGAAACAACTGGCCCGTCATGGTTTTCCCCGAAACCCACTGCATGCATGCCGTAATTCTCCACCAGCAGTTCGCCGTCCCATCCGATGCCGTCTTCAAGTAAAAGGGTGCCGCCGCGTCGCACGAACGATTCAAGGGAAGCGGCATCGACATCGGCTTGGGCGAGCCGCGGTTCCTCTATGACGATGAAGGAATACGCGGAACCGTTTCCAAGCATCATGTTGAAAACGCCCGCCTTTGGGCCGCTTATCGCCTTGCCGGCAGTAAGCCCTTCCGGAACCGGCGCTTCCTTTCCGTAGTAAAAGTCCCACGGCATTCCCGACGAGTTCACGACCGGCAGGAGGTCTGTTTTTTCAACTGCGAAAAGCGCGATTTTCGGCCGCATTATTCCGGAATGCAGCGTGCCGTTCTTTCCCGTGATGGACAGCCGGAAGTGGTATGGCCCGAGCCGCAGCATGGCCTTTGCCTCGTCGTAATCCATTTTCCGGAGGGAAATTATTTTCGAAAGGTTAAGCACGCGCTCGCCGTCCGCCAAACCAATTGCTACGGCGGTTGACTCGTTCCATGCGGCCGGCACCCCCTGGGTTTGCACGAGGGCGTCGGCGGCGTAGTGGGCCGAAACGAGCATCGCGTGGCGGGTTGAAGCGTCCGCTGATTCGGACAGGAAACCGTTCCATGCCAGCGAAACCACCAAGACCGCTGAAAAGAATATCACGATGCTTGCGGCAAAATCTGTTGCAAAAACCTGCGCCCTAGCCAACTGAAACCACTCCCGCGAAATTGGTTACCGTGTTTGTTCCCTTGCGCACGTTGCCCGTGAAATTCGCCGCAAGCACCGGGCTTTCATAAAAGCCGCCGCTCCACGAGCACGCCACGGTCCGCGTCTCGGGAACAAGTTGAACGGAGAAATTGACTCTCCCGAAAATGAAGTCAGGGATGAGGAATGAATGGGAATACCCGTCCCCCACGCTTTCGGCAGTGTTTATTTCACCGGCGGCGGCGTCGCACACGCGTTTCGCGTCCATTGTAACAGACCTTTCAAGGGCGGATGTCTTGTTTGCGTCGCTCACTGCGGTGAAAGCCGCGAACATCGCTATCAAAAAGCCGACTACGGCGAGGAGTTCAATGGAGGACTGGGCGCGGATTCAATCACCCTCGCTTACCGTGACTGCCCCGCCAGACGCCTTCACTATGACGCGGTGCTTTCCCGGCCGCGTTGAAAGTGAGCCGCTGAGGTTCGCAAGAGAGACGGCGTAAACGTCAGTCGGGCCTGCCGCGGTAACAAGCCTGAACGAAATTTCGTTTCCGGCAACGGTCGCGGAAGTCAGCCCTTCCGGAAATTCAACAAAAAGCGTCAACTGGGCTGGCTCGCCTTGGACGAAAACGGTGTCAGCAGCGTTTGAGACCTTGTTCACGAGCTGCCTCGCGTATGACGATTGGAGTTCCGCTTTTGCGGAAGCCATGCTGCCGCTCGCATACAGCCAGATTGGAACCATGATGGCGATTGCAATCGCCACCATCGCCGCGTATTCAAGACCAGCCTGTCCCCTCAAGCAATCCACCCGAAGCAATCTCCCCGAATTACTTATTCAGCGTTATTCAGCGGCTATTTTTATTTCAACGCCAGCGGCCGCGGAAGCGCTTTTTTCAATGCCCGCCACGGATTCGGCGAGTTTTTTCGCCGCGCCGCGTATTTTTTCCTCCAACGCCACCTTCTTCATTTCCACCGCCGCAAGCTCCTCCTCCAAGTCCCGCCTCTCGCGCTCTGCGGCCTTTTCCCTTTCAAGCACTGCTGCGGCCGCGGCCTTTTCCTTCTCAAGCGAACCCAGTTCGTTCACTGCCGCGGAAACTTTTCCAAAGTCAATCCGTTCCAGAGCAGCCACTGCTTTCTTCCTCTTCTCCCCGTCCGTCTCCAAGCGGCCGGCGGCGAGTTCCTTGCCGACTTCTTCTGCAAGGCGCTTCAATTCCTCCAACCCTTCCTCTCCGCCTTCAACCACTGCGTCGGCGGGGCCGGCCGCGTAAAAAGCGGCTTTTTCAGCCACGCGCTTCTCAAGGGAAATTTTTTCCAACTTCCTAAACAGCCGATCCAGGGGGTTCAGCATCACCGCCAACTCCGCCTTCAGCGCCCCAACGCGCTTTTCAATGCCGGCGATTTTTTCAACAGCCCCGTAAGCGCCTCCTCCGGCAACCGCGCCGCCAAGCCCCCTTCCCCCGGGCAACGCGGCCGCAGTCTCTTCCGCAATCCTCTTTTTCAAACCGGTTTTGAACGCCTCCAACTCACCCATCTCCTTCTCGGCAACAGCCTTCTCCGAGAGCGTTTTCTCGCGTTCCCTCAGCGCGCCAACCGCCGCGTCAAACCCCGCGGCCGCCTGCCGGCCCCCTTGCACGATTTTGCCGAGTTCCTCAACGAGCGCCGACGCCGCGTTCATCCTCTTCGCGAAACCGCCCATGGATTTGGGAAAGAAGTGCAGGAGGTACCGGTTGTCCGACAATATTTTCGTGCACGCCGAGATTGCCGCGAACGCCTTGGAGTGGAACTCGGCGGCGGCTTCAAAGCCTTCGCCGTGGCGCGCGATTCCAAGGGTCGGGACTATGCGTGTGATGAAGTTTTCCCTCATTTGTTCGCCGATGCGGCTCCATTTGCCGGTCGGCTCCGCGTCCCTGAGGGATTCCGCGGCCCGCGCGGCGTCGGCGAGTTCGTCCAGTATTTTTCCGCACGCGTCCCGCGATTTTTCCGCAAAAGGCGCGAGCTTTCCCGCCCTTTCCGTTTTCAGGAAGGACTCGAGTTCGCCGAGGCGCATTTCCCTGCGCCCGGCAGCCGGCTTGGGTCCGGGCTTTTTCCAGAAACCCGCCAGGCCGTCAAGCAAACCCATTCCCGCTACCCCCGCCGCACGCGGCAGACCGGAGGACGGGCAGGCCCGCCGGCTCCGCTGCAAAGCAGTCGCTTTTTTAATCAAGGCAGCGCGAATATTAAAAGAGCCGCAGAGGCTCGCCGACTCAATCGCCGGGCAGCAGACAATCAAGGGGTTTTGGTGCCCGCGGAGGAGACGCCCAATGGCAGTCACTATTGAATTTGACGGAGAACGCGTGCTGGCAAAGGAAATAACTTCCGAGCAGGCGCTTGAGCGCGGCTTTTTCGGGAAAAAAACCGGGAAAAACGTCCTGGAGCTAATGCCGGTGGAAGCATTGTACTTGATGGACGTGAGGAACGCCTCCTGCACGCACAACGGCAAGCAGGTTTCCTTCAACCGCCTAGCGTCAAAACTCCAGGGAAAAAAGTTCATGGCGCGCTATTTCTGCTACCGCGACTGGCGCGACCGCGGGCTCGTGGCAAGGCCCATGGACGAGGCCGAAGGCAACTACGGCCGCAGCCCGGTGGTGAAATACCCTTCCAAGCACTTTGACTGCCCGCGCGTGAAAGCCAGAGGCCTGTTTTTGTACGACGACTTGATGAGCGTCATTGACGACGAGGAAAAAGGCCTGGCGCTTTATGAGCGCGACTGGTTCGGCCAGTACGGGACGTACAAGGCGCGGAAGCACGGGAAATTCAACAAACTCGACGCGTACGAGACGCTTTTCCTCATGCGCCACGGCGGATACGTGTTGAACATCAAGGAAGCCCGGCTCGTGAAGGAAGCGACGCAAAGGCGGCAGGACTTCAACGCGCTGTACGACGTTTACGAGGACTGGCGCCTCCGCGGCTTCGTGCTCAAAACCGGTTTCAAGTTCGGCACCCACTTCCGCCTCTACTTCCCGGGCGCGTCACCGACGCTCGAGAACGAGGAGTGGATGCACTCCAAGCACGTCATCCACGTGTTCCCCCGCGACAGCAAGATGCTAATCAGCGAATGGGCACGCGCCATCCGCGTGGCGCACGGCGTGAAAAAAACGTTCATCCTCGCGATTCCCGGCGAAAAAAAGGAGACTGCCGCCGAACTAGACTTCCTGTTGTACCACCGGAAGCACGGGGCGATAGAAAACCCGAGGGAAGACAAGCCGAAGTTCGTGATGCTGGCCCTAAGCGAAGAGGAGGAAATCGGGGGGCAGGAACTGGCACAGGCGCTGCGCCGCGCGAAGGAAGTCGGCCTTGAACTGATACTCTCCATCTGCGACCGCGAAACTTCCATCACTCACTACCGGGTGAAGAGAGTGGAGCTTCCGGGCAGCAAGTACGAGTACTACGAAATAGAATGGACGCAGCCGTGAAAATCAGTGCAACCGGTATATTATCCTGAATTCCTTTTTGCAGTAATCAGTTGTCTCTTCGCTTAGTTTTCTGATTTTTGCAATTATTTTTTGAACAGATTTCTTATCCAAGTATTTTTCAATCTGCATTTTTGATTCCGTTGTCTCCGCCTCGTGAAAACCTCGGTCAGTGGATTTTCTCAATAACTCCATTCCTATAAGTTCAACAACAATGCCAATAACGGGAAAATCTCTGAAAACTTCGTTTCTGCACGCTTGTTTTAGTGCGCGGCCACTACCATCAGCAACTTCATTTATTTCCTTCATGGTTTTATCAGACGGAATATTTGAGGGATCTGAAGCAATGAGTTCTGCCCAGACGTCGTTATATTTTATACCGCGTTTTTTGAGGGATTCTTTAATGGTTGAATACCTCTTCCAAAGAGCCTTGTGCTTCTCGCGATATCTGAGATAAAACCCAGCCACCACCCCTATAATGAATCCGATAACTAAAGCAAGAACGATCCAAATCACGAAACCGCCTCTTTCAGTATTTTCAGCAGCTTTTCCTTCCCCACCGCGTCCTCGAGCGAAGCGAGGCGCGGCCCCTTTTCCTTTGCAAACAGCGCGAGGTAAACCGCCGCGAAAACCTCCTTGTCCGACTTGCCGGTTGCCGCGGCGCACGCCTTCACCGCGTCCCGCAAATCCTTTTTCTCATAGGCGGCCGCGAATGCCTTTACCGTAGCGGCTTTTTCCGCACCCAGCGCCTTCTTAGCCTCGGCTGCGCCAGCGAATTCAACCACGTACCCCTCGGCCTTGTATTTCCGCGCCCAGAAACCCGCCCTTTCCACGAAATCCATTATCGCGTCCGCCAGTTTTTCGTCAAAGTGGCCGGTGCGTTTTAAGACCTCGATTTTCTTCTCCCGCGACGGCGCCACCTGCGCGAGGAGCGCCGCGAACCCGTACGGAACCTGCGCCGGCATCTCCTTCGGCGCAACACACTTCAACTGGCTGAGTTCGTAAATGCGCTTCAGCTTGCCGGCAGCCTCCTCTTCCTTCGGCGCCTCTCCTTCGCGGGCGCGGCCGAAGTAAATCCTTTCCACGCGCTGGTATTCCTCCATCACGTGCGGCATTACCGTCGTTATGTCCATGTCCTTGGCGACGTTGATGTCCCCTGCGAAAAGGTAATACCTCAAGGTTTCGGGCGGCGCGCACTCCAGCCAGTCGCCGACCGTCACCACGTTCCCGATGCTCTTGCTCATTTTCTGCCCCCCGACCTGGAAGTGCTCGTAAATTATCGGAAGCGGCGCAGGATAACCGTAAATTTGTTCCGAAATCAGTTTGCCGGTGTCCCATGACCCGCCTGCGGCGGCGTGCTCTTTCCCGAACGGCTCGCACGTGACTTCAAGGAACTTCCACCGCGCGGGCCACTCCACGCGCCACACCAGTTTCCCCTCGTGGAAGTCGGCGGTGCCTTCGTTGCCGCAGCCCTTGACCGGGTTCTCCCCCTTTCCAACCACCGCGTCTGCGCAGGCATAGCTTATTTTGCCGTCCGCGTAGCCGGTGACTTTGGGCGTGGCGACGCGCCCGCAGTTGCTGCAAATCGGGTTGAACGGGAACCAGTCTGCCGGCAGCGGGTGTTCCCTGAAACGGTCGAGGATCGCCTTTATTTCCGCTCTTTTCTCAATCGCGGTCCTTATCGCGTTGTCGTACATTCCGGAGCGGTACATGTCCCTGCCATTGAAAACCATTGGGAACGCGCCAGCCGCACCCACTTCGTCCAAGAGGATTTTTTCATAGTGTTCCGCGAAACTGGCGTGGCACCCTTCCAAGTCGGGTATGTCCGAATACGGCATCCCCATGTATTCCTCGAACTCTTTCGGCAGGCCTTCGGGCACGCGGCGCATGGGGTCCATGTTGTCCGACACCCACACGAGGTCCGCCCGGCCGCCCGCCTGCTTGGTTGCCTCGACGATGATGCCCGCGCGTATCACGTCGTTGGCGTTGCCGATGTGGGGCTTGCCCGAGATGGACGTGCCGCTGGCGACGATGTTGCTCTCGTTCTTCAGCAGTTTTTCCGCAGCCTGGTCGGCCCAGTGGACTTTCGCCATTTTACCACGCTGTTCTTTTAGGGCGAGGATTTAAAATAAACCCGCGCCCCACTATTTCACAACCGCGGAAAAAAGGCGTTAAAAGCGTTTTTTGGCGCAGCGGTTTAATTGGATTTCGGTGCTTGGAATTGGTTCAGTCGGAACTAAACATAATGACTGCCGGGCACGTGGACCACGGCAAGACCACGCTGACGCATGCGCTGACCGGGAAATGGACCGACACCCATTCCGAGGAAGTGAAGCGCGGCATCACCATAAAACTGGGCTACGCGGACACTGCGGTTTACAAGTGCCCCAAGTGCCCGGAACCCGAGGCCTTCACCAATTCAAAGAAGTGCGGCAAGTGCGGCGGCCAAGCGGAGCTGCAGCGCATGATTTCGTTCGTGGACGCGCCCGGGCATGAGACGCTGATGGCGACGGTCATTGCCGCGTCATCCATCGTAGACGGCGCGTTGTTCGTCATCGCGGCGAGCGAGAAGTGCCCTCAGGCACAGACCGCGGAGCACCTGGCAGTGCTTGAAACAGTCGGGATAAGGAACGTCGTGGTCGCCCAGAACAAGGTTGACTTGGTGACGAAGGAAAGGGCGCTCGAGAGCCTCAAGGAAATACGGGCTTTACTCAAGGGCACGCTGTACGAGAACGCGCCCGTAATCCCGGTTGCGGCGAACTCGCGCATTAACGTTGACGCCCTGCTGCAGGCGATCCAGGAAAACATCCCGACCCCGAAGAGGAACCTCGATGCCGCGCCGCGGCTGTACGTCGCCCGCTCGTTCGACGTGAACAAGCCGGGCGCCGCCGTTGAAAAAATCCTCGGCGGCGTGGTCGGCGGCTCGTTGCTCCAGGGAAAACTGCGGGCAGGCGAGGAACTGGAACTGCTTCCGGGGATGCTGAGGCATAAGAAGGGGCAGGACGTTTACGAGCCGGTGAAGACGAAAATCGCTTCGCTGAACGCCGGCGCGGAAAGCGTTCCAGAAGCAGGGCCCGGCGGGTTGATTGGGATAGCCACGCTCCTTGACCCGTCGCTCACGAAGGCGGATTCGCTTGTCGGATGCGTCGCCGGTCGGCCAGGCACGCTGCCGCCGGTGTGGAAAGATTTCAGCGTCGAAGTGTTCCCGATTGCGCGCCAGGTCCAGAAATTCCCGGAAACCTTCATTCAGAACGAGCCGCTCGTGCTCGGCGCAGGGACCGCCACGACGGTCGGTTTCGTGGCGTCGGCGAAGAAGAAAAAGAACTTCATTCTCTCGCTGCAGTTGAAGAAACCCATTTGCGCCGACAAGGCCACGCCGCTGGCGGTGATGCGGCGGTCCCAGAACCGGTGGCACCTTTACGGCACCGCGAAAATAGTCTCGTGAAAAACGGGTTCCGCCGCGCTTGGCCCGCACTCACTTTTTTTCCAGCACGCCGACAATCTTGTTGATTACTTCCTCGCTGTACAAGCCGGACGCGTGCGCGGCCATGCCTTTTTTCCCGTAGTAGTCGAGGACCGGTTTTGTCATCTTCCCGTATTCGCGGAGCCTTACCTTGATGATTTCGTCGCGGTCGTCGTGCCTGTGGGCAAGGGCTGCGCCGCAGCAGTCGCACAACATGTCCTTCTTCGGAGGCCTGAACTCCAAATTATATATTGCGCCGCATTTTGGGCAGATCCTGCGCGCGCACAACCGCCGGACTATAACGTCCTCGGGCACATCTATGTTGAACACGTGGATTTTTTCTCCACGTTCGGCAGCGATTTTGTCAAGTTCCCTCGCCTGTTCTACGGTGCGCGGGAAGCCGTCAAGGAGGAATCCCTTGGCGCAGTCGGTTTTGCCCACCCGGTCCCTGACTACTTCTGTTACGATTTCGTCGGGCACGAGGAAGCCAGCGTCCACAAACTCCCTTATCTTTTCCCCGGCTTCGGTCTTTTTCGCAATGTGCGTGCGCAGGATGTCGCCGGTGCTCACGTGCGGAATCCCGTAGCGCCTGCACAGTATTTCCGCGACAGTCCCCTTTCCCACGCCCGGCGCGCCGAACAACACGATTATCATGCGAAACACCCGGTAATGCCCCAAGCATCACCCAATCCATTTAGCGGGCCCGGCGGGATTTGAACCCACGACCTTCTGGTTAAAAGCCAGCTGCTGTAGCCCCGCCTACCCCGGCGATGCGAAGCATCGCCCAAGCAGTTGGTCTAGCCAAGCTGAGCTACGGGCCCGGAAACAGGAGAATATTATCGCCGCCGCCATTTTATTTACTTTCCCATCCCAAACCCAGTCATGGCAAAAATCGTCTTGGACACCAATTTCCTGCTTGTCCCCTTCCAGTTCAAGGTCGACGTCTTCAAGGAACTTGAACGCATCGTGGAGGAAAAAAACGAGCTCGTGGTCGTCTCGCCGTGCGTTGACGAACTGAAGTCACTGGCCGCGGGCCGTTCGCGGGACGCGCTCGCGGCAAAAGCAGTGCTGTCGATTCTGGGCAAGCTGCCGGTGAAAATCGTTCCGGGCACCGGGCCCGCGGACAACGCCATCGCCAAGTACGCCGAGAAGGAAAAGGCGGTAGTGTGCACGACCGACATTGAATTGCGGCGGGCGCTGAAGAAAAAAGGCCTGCAGGCAATCGCTTTGAGGTCGAAGAGCCACCTAGCGTTCACGTGAAAAACCAGCAGCCCGCGCTTTTCCCGTTGTCACATCCGCTGCCCTGCGGCGGCCAAATGTTTTTTAAAACTTTGTGCGTTATAACCCGGGGTTTGGTGGGTAGCCGATGTTTGCACTCGAACTCGTTTTCGCAATAAGCATAATCAGCCTCGGCTTTGCCGGATACCTCGCTTGGTTCGTCCTCAAGCAGGAGACTGGCACGCCGAAGATGCGCACTATTTCCGACGCGATAAAAGAGGGCGCGGAAGCGTTCCTCAAGCGGCAGTACGTGACGATTTCGGCGCTGGCAATCGTGCTTGCGGCAGTGATTTTCATCGGGTACTCGGCGCTGGGCGACCCGCAAAGGGCGTGGTACACCTCGGTTTCATTCATTTTCGGCGCATTCTGCTCGGCGCTCGCAGGCATAATCGGCATGTTCATTTCAGTCAGGACCAACATCAGGACCGCGGCTGCCTCGACGAAAAGCGCGGCGAACGCGCTTAAAATCGCGTTGAGGGGCGGGGCCGTGTCAGGCCTGACGATAGTAGCGATGTCGCTCCTCGGAGTGTCCATAATATTCTATGCCCTCGGCGCGAACCCGACCGAGACTCCTTTCATGATGGTGGGCTTCGGCTTCGGAGCAAGTTTCGTCGCCCTCTTCGCCCAATTGGGCGGAGGGATTTACACCAAGGCAGCCGATGTCGGCGCAGACCTGGTCGGGAAAGTCGAGGCAGGCATCCCTGAGGATGATCCGAGGAACCCGGCGGTGATTGCGGACCTGGTGGGCGACAACGTTGGCGACTGCGCAGGAAGAGGCGCCGACTTGTTCGAATCAACTGCTGCCGAGAACATCGGCGCAATGATACTCGGAGTCGCGTTATACCCTGTTTTTGGCATTAGCGGAATCCTTTTCCCGCTCGTGGCCCGCGCATTCGGCTTGATTGCGTCAATAATCGGGATAATGGCCGTCCGCGCCAAAGAGGACGAGGATCCCATGAACGCCTTGAACCGCGGGTACTTTGTGACATCGATTCTCGCGGCGATATTCTTTTACGTGGCGACGATGTGGATGCTGGGCAACGTGTGGTTCTTTTACGCGGGCCTCACTGGAATAATTCTCTCAATCGCCTTCGTGTACATAACGCAATACTATACCGAGAGCAGGTACAGGCCGGTCAAGGAAATAGCCGAAGCATCGAAGACCGGGCCCGCCACCAACATTCTGTCCGGCTTTTCAGTGGGTCTTGAATGCACGGGCCTGCCAATAATCGCGATTTCAATCGCCTTGATTCTCGCATACAAGTTCGGCGAATGGTCCGGAGTCGCCTACGGCGGATTGTACGGGACGGCGATTGCGACAATGGGAATGCTCGCCACCGCGGCATACATCCTTGCAATGGACACGTTCGGTCCGATTGCGGACAACGCCGGCGGAATAATTGAAATGTCGGGCGCGCCAGCGGCTGTGCGCAAGAAAACCGACCGCTTGGATGCGGTTGGAAACACGACAAAAGCCTTGACAAAAGGATATGCAATCGGTTCAGCCGCACTCGCCGCATTCCTGCTCTTTTCGGCATACATGGGCGACGTGGCGAAATTGACTGGAAAGCCGTTCGGCGCAGTGGACATCGCGAAAGTCGACGTCTTCATCGGCGCAATGCTCGGCGCAATGCTCATTTTCGTCTTCTCCGCGTTCGCAATCAGGGCGGTGAGCAAGACCGCGCAGTACGTGATAACCGAAGTCAGGCGCCAGTTCAAGATACCGGGAATAATGGAAGGCCGCGTCAAGCCTGATTACGCGAAGTGCGTGGACATCACGACCACCGGGGCGCTGAAGAACATGGTGCTGCCGGGGTTGCTTGCGGTAGGGTTCCCTGTACTGGTCGGCGTGTTGCTCAAGGCAGAGGCAATGGCCGCTTTCCTCATGGTTGGCACAATCGCAGGCGTATTGTTGGCGACGCTGATGAACAACGGCGGCGGCGCATGGGACAATGCAAAGAAATACATTGAATCCGGCATGTACGGCGGAAAAGGCTCGGAAGCCCACAAGGCTGCAGTAGTGGGGGACACGGTCGGCGACCCATTCAAGGACACCGCAGGCCCGTCCCTGCACGTCCTCATCAAGTTGCTGAGCACGATTACGCTGGTCCTCGCGCCGCTGTTCATCTGAACCTTTTCGCGGGGGCCACTCAACCGAGTTTTTTTAAACCCCGGTGCGCCAATTAATTCCTCGTTTTCCTTCCTTACAGGGTGAATCACGAATGTATCGTTTGATGAAGTTTGCGGAATCAGTGCGCATCCCGCCCAGCCTCTTCGGGCTGAAGCTGTCGGACGCCGCGCTCGTAATCCTCAGGGAACAATACGAGAGGACCGTCCATAAGGACTACGGGATAATCATTTCGCTCCACAACGCCAAGATAAAATCCAAGGGCAAAATCATTTCAGGCGACGGCGCAGCCTATTTTGAGGTGGAATTCGACGCGCTCGTCTTCACCCCCGACGTCAACGAGGTGGTGGAAGGCGAGGTCACGGAAATCGTGGAATTCGGCGCGTTCGTGCGCCTCGGCCCCATCGACGGCTTGGTCCACGTGTCGCAGGTGACCGACGACTTCATGAGTTTTGACAAGAAAAGCAACATACTCGTCGGCAGGCAGTCGAAAAAGGTCTTGAAGAAAGGCGACTGGGTGAAGGCCAAAGTCGCGACAGTCAGCTTGAAGGAATCGATTCCCAACAGCAAAATCGCGCTCACCATGAGGCCCGAGGGCCTTGGCAGAATGAGCAAGTAACGCAATTGAGTGGTTTTCATGGCTGAAAAGGCTTGTAGGACTTGCAGGATAATCGTGTCAGGGGACGTTTGCGCCAACTGCAAGGGAACCGACCTGACAAAAAGCTGGGAAGGTTACATCCTCATAGAGGATCCGGAAGGCTCGGAGGTCGCGAAAGCCATCGGCGCAAAAGTGCCCGGCAAATACGCCCTCAAACTAAAATGATTCCGTTCAAAATTTGGTGAAGTGGTTTTGATGAAACTCGAGGTTGCAAGCGATTCCAAGAACCCGTTGTACGACCGCCGCGAAATCCAGGCACTTGCATCGGCCACGAAGGCGACGCCGTCGCGCAAGCAGATAATGGAGGAACTCGCGAAACAGCTCGGCGTAAAGCCCGACTGCATCGTCATAGACAAGATCGAGCAGCGGTTCGGGCGCCAGAGCGCAGGAGTCAAGGCAAAGGTTTACTCGTCCCCGGAGTCGGCTAAAAAGTTCGAGAAGGAATACAAGTTCGCGCGCACCGAGGGAAAGAAAAAAGCCGCGGAAGGAGCGGCAGCGCCATCAGCCCCAGCGGCGCCAGCCCAAGCGGCGAAGGAAAAACCGGCACAGGAACCGGCCCCGAAGTGAAAAACTGACTAGACTGAATCAGGCAGATTTTAAGGTGAATCGCGTTGGCTGAACAAAAAGCAAAGAAAAAGGCCGTGCCCGCGTACAAGGCCGGCAGGTACTGCCCCAAGTGCGGGCCCGGCGTGCGCCTCGCAGAGCACGGAAACCGGTGGGCGTGCGGCAAGTGCAAGTACACTGAAATAAAGCCAAAGCAGTGACTCCCCTTGCTTCCAGCACTCTATTTGGGCCTCTCCCTCCTGATTTTCCTCCTCCCGTTCGCGCTTCTCCTCCTGGAAAGGAAAAAACCACGGGACTTCGCCAAACACCTTTCAATCCAGCCGATGCCGGCCAAGGCAATGTACTTGGACGCGCTGAAGCTGTTTGCGAAAACCTTCGCCGCCCTCTACGTCCTGCTTTTAGTAGTTAATCTGCTCGGCTTTTTGGACACCGAAAAAGTCGCGGAAGTGCTCAGGCAACAGGAGCCGCTCGCGCTGCTGGTCGCGGTTTCTTTCGGCCCGCTCGCGGAAGAGCTTTTTTTCAGGGGATATCTGCAGAAAAGGGTGGGCGTACTCTTGACGTCTGCGGTTTTCGCGTTCCTCCACCGCGGCTACGGCTCGGTCGCCGAAGTGCTCGCCGCATTCGTGGTGTCAATGATTTTCGGCCACTACGTGCGCAAAAACAATTCCATCCTGCCGCCGTTCATCGCGCACGCGCTGTACAACGCGATGTCAGTCCTAGTCGTTTCAATGGCTTGAAGCGCCCGGGCCTTCCTCTGGCCGCCGGTTTATACCGTATTGGTAATTAACTGTCTTTGTTGAACAAAATCCTTGGTCCGGGGATACTAATGGAAGCGTATGATTTCAGCCGAGCAACTCACTACACGGTAAGCGTGTTCGTAATCGACAAGCAGCGCATTCTTTTTCTAAAGCAAAACCGGAGCCCGTTCTGGCTGTTGCCCGGAGGCCACATCGAGGATTCGGAGCTGCCGCACGAAGCCGCCATTAGGGAAGTCTTGGAAGAGACTGGATTAAGGGTTGAGTTATTAGAAAAAGCCGACGAGGCATCAAGAACAAAAACAGCGATTCCCCTGCCTTTGCCGCATCACGTAAGAATGCTGCCCTGCAGGAACAAAAGGGATTTTGACATGGTTTTTACCGCACGAGTGACTGAAGGAAACCTGAAACTAGATTCTGAGTCAAAGGAGGCGAGATGGTTTTCGAAACAAGAGTTGCTCAATAACCCCGAAATCGGGCCGCATACAAAATATTATTCAATAAAGACACTAGACGAGAATCCGAGCGTCTGACTCTTATTTACTGTGCATATCCGCTAATGGGGACGCAAATGATCAAGGCAATTGTTTTTGACTTCAACCGCACGCTCTTCAACCCGGACGAGGGTGCGCTGGAAGAAGGAGCGGTTGGCATCCTGGAAGAGCTTTCAAAAAAGTTTCTGCTCGGACTGTTGAGCAAGAAAGGCGAGGGAAACCGCCTAGAGTTGTTCAATGAACTTGGCATACGAAAGTTTTTCAAAGTGGTGAAGGTGGTTGAAGAGAAAAACGAAGCAATTTTCATGGAGTGCGTCCGTGAACTGGGGGTAGAACCGCGAGAAACGCTCGCGGTCGGCGACCAAATCAAGAAGGACGTGAAATACTCCAAAGCACTGGGATGCACGACTGTTTGGTTCAGAAAAGGAAAATTCGCAGAAATTGTTCCAGAAAATGCTGGAGAAGAACCCGACTACACCATCAGGGACCTTCGTGAACTGCCTTCAGTGGTGCGCTCGCTTTCATCGGACAACGGGCTCGTCTAACCACTAAAAGTCGGTTTCAACAAAATGAAACCACTAGATTGAAACGTAAACCGCGCCTCATGGATACGTTGACTTGTACACGTATGCTGTGCCGCCGTTGACAATACTATAGTTAGGCCCGCTTATCGCGGCATAAAGCCTGTTTTCGCCGGTGCCGTTGAAGTCCGCGAAGCCAGCAGTCATTTTCATTCCCGGCGGCGTATAGACTGCCTGCCAGTCCGCGCCGTTGGATGAAGACCATATCGTCGTGGAACTCGGGCCAAGCGAGGCGGCGTAAATCCTGGAGTCAATCGAGGAATTACTCAACGCATTCACCTGCGTTTCAGGCGACACGTCGAGGGACATATTATACGCTGCGCCGGTTGAGGAGTTCCAGACGTGCTTGTTAGCGGTTCCCGCGTAAATCTGGTTGTTGAAGACTTCCATCGAGAGCACGTTCGTGTCGCCCAAGTTGAAGGCACTCCATGCGCTGGTGTTTTCAAAACTTCTGTTGGTGATCCACCCGTCCCCGAGTCCGAAATACATCCTTGTGCCGAACTGGTGGATTGACCACACGCCCGAAAACTGGTCCCCGTCGTCATACCACGTCCAGCCGTCGCAGGTGAAATAGGCGTGCCCGGAGCCGGCGTTAAGGTAGGTGCCGGCGTAAAGCGTTTCGCCGCCGCAGAACTCGGTGTAGTTCCATACCGCGAGGGACGTGATGTGCACCTGGGTAGAATTAAGCACCATGAACCACAGCACGCCGTCGGAAGTGGTGTAAATTTTCCCGTCGCCGGCATTCGGCCCGCCGGTCGTTATGTAAAGCTGGTTTTTGAAAACCTCCATCGCCTCAACGAAGCGCACGGACGACAAGTCGGCCGCAAGCGTCCAGTTCACGCCGTCTGAAGTGCGGTAAACCGCGGCGTTGTAACCAGTTCCGAAATACATGTAGTTATTGAAAACCTTCAATTTCATGGCCCTGCCTTCCGGGAAGCTCCCGACCCTGACGAACGGCGGGACAGTCAGGTTCCTTGTTTCGCTGGTGTTCCAGTAGCCGTTGGAGTTGTTGGCCCACACGCGGTAATAGTGCGTCCCGTTCTTGAGGCCGGTCATGTTCTTGTAGTAGTTCGTGCCTCCGCCGAGCATGGACAAGTTAGCCGCAGTGCCGTTGCTGCAAGTCCATTCCAGGAGCGCGCCGCCGTTCTTTGACAGCGTCGCGTTCATCATCACGGCATCGGCGTCGAGCACTGCACCGTTCGCAGGAGTGGGTGAAACAAAAGTGATTGTGGGCGGGACTTTGTCAACCGTGGCTATTGCCTGAATCGGCGTTGCGTTCAAGTTGCCGCTGGAGTCATTGGCATAGAACATCCAACCGGTCTGGTTGGCCCATGCGCCTGAGTTGTTCGTGGAGAAAACATAGGCACTAAGCGCCACGTTGTCAGTCCAGTATGCCCAGACGGTCACTGCTTCGCCCGCGCCGTCAGTTCCATTTGAGCCAACTGCGGAGTAAATGGGTGGCTGGGAATCGCCAATGGTCACGATGACTGTGTCGGGCGCGCCGAAGCTGCCCAAGGAATCGTTATAGTATATCGTGTAATTCCATGCCCCTAGCGCGGACGTCTCCACCGGGATCGTCACGGCGGTGTTGTTCGCCCACGCGCTCCAGCCGCCGACTGCGGTGCCGTTTTTCAGCACGCGGTAAAGCCCGGGCCCCACGTTGTCGGTGAGTGTCCATGAAATGCTGGCAACGCTGCCAATCCCGTACTGCGCGTCCGGCGGCGAATTCGACGCGGGCGGAGTGGAATCGATTTTTATCGTCCAGTTGGCTGGCGCGAACGCTGAGTTGCTTGAATTGTCCGAGCATTGCACGCTCCACTTGTAGACTCCGTCCGAAGCGAACGCGAACTGGATTGAATTTATTGAGCCGTTGGCGAGCGGCGTTGAATTGCCTGCCTTGGCGCCCCAAACCGATTCGTTGTTCCACAGCGTGCAGGCCGAGAGCGCAACGTTGTCTGCCGGTGTGTAATTGAATTGGATGCTTTTCACAGCGCTCCAAGAATTGTCCGAGGGGGCGTTCAAAGCCACCGCTGGCGGAACAGCGTCCGGGGGGTTGATTACCGTGAGGAACAGGGTTTTTGACGCGGGCAGATAGTTAGCGTTGCCGGCGAACGCGGTCGTGAAGTTCCAGTAGCCAACGCCCCAGTCGGAAACGTTGGCCAGTGGCGAGGCGCCGGAATTGATTTGCGAGCCGTTCAGGAAAAGCGCGAACGGAGGCGTTGCATTCAGGGCCGCTGTGACGTTGACTGTTGAATTCACGCCCTTTACAACGACTGCATTCGCTTCAGAGCCGTTGAAATACAAGCGCATTGACGTGGCCATCTGGGTGACCGTGAACGAGGCTGTTGCCGAGGCGCTCGTGTAGTTCTGGGAGGCAGTGGAATTGCATTCGTATGAGTGGATTCCCGCGCCAAGGACAGTAAATTGCTTGTTTTCGGCAGCGGTGACGTCCGCGCCATTCCTGTAAAGCGCCGCCGTGGCCTCCGGGTTGGTGCACGAACACGACGCATTGACTGCGGTGCCGTAAACAGCAGGCGAGGGGGGGTTGAATGAAAGCGAGCACGATGAAGTCACCTGGTTAACAACATATGGCCATGCCGGAGTCGCGTTCCAGTTTCCGACCGCGTCCCTTGCAAGCGAGCGCCACGAGTAAGTGCCTGCGGCAAGCGGCGGAAGCGAGTGGTAGTATTCGCTGCCAGCCTTGCCCATTGAATAGTTGACTGCGCCATTCCATTCGAGGAGTGCCTGCGTGACCACTGAGTCATCAGTCCAGGTGACGTTGAGTTGGAGGGTTTGCGCCGGCGAGTAAGCAACGGGGCTGGCGGGAGTGGTTTTGTTATTGCTCCACTGCGGCGCCTGCGAGTCAGCCGGCGAAGCCACTGTCGCGGTGTTCGTTGAATTGGCTTGTGTTGAGTTGTCGAAGCCGTCGGAAACGATTTCAGCGCAAGTTACAATGTCGCCGGGGACTGCAGCAATTGATGAAAGGTTGAGTGCCTGCGCGGCTGCGCCTGCGTCCGCGCCGTTCTTGAACCATTTCCAGTACGCCTGCGCCAGCGGGTCGCTGTTCGCGTCCGAATACGCGCCGGCAATGCACGTCACGACGTCAAATGGGAGGGGGTTCGCGTTGTCAAGCGAAGGCGCCGTGACTGCGGGCGGTGTGTTCGTGGTGACGATTACCTGGGTTCCAGTGTCGTTCCAGTTGTTGGACGAATCATTTGCATAGATGCGCCACCCTATTGCGGCGTTGTTCTGGTTTGCAAGTGTTTTCGTGGCGTTGCTCCATGCGTTTGAAAACGGCGTCCACGAGTCGTTGAGCCACGCGCCCGAGTTGTTGGTTGAGAAAATGAATCCCGAAAGCGCCGCGTTGTCTGTCCAGTAGGCGCTAAACGTCGCAGGCAGGTTGTGGTCGGATGAATTCGCTGTGACGGCGCGGTATGCTGGCGGCGTTGTGTCCGAAACAGTGATTGTTACCGTGTCGCCTGCGCCGGCGTTGCCTGAAGAATCAGTGAATGAAATGGCGTAGTTCCACGCGCCGGTGGTTGAAGTGTCTACTGGAACCGCGAGGTTTGAGGCGTTTGTCCACGGCGTCGCGGGAATGTAAGCCAAGCCGTTTTTCGTCACCGAATAGGTTCCGGGGCCGCGGTCGTCGTAAAGGACCCACGGGATTGTTGCGGTGCTGCCGATTTCATACTGGGCGTCGGGCGGTGAATTCGAAACCGGCGGGACAGTGTCGGGCTGGGCGTAGTTGATGACGACCCATCTTTTTTCAGTCGAGCCCTGGTTTCCTGCGGCGTCTGTTCCCATGGCTTGGAAGGAATAGTTCGCGTTCGCGAGGCTGGTTTTCTGCACTGTCCAAGTGGTTCCGCTGCCCGCCATGTTTTCGTTCGCGCCATTCCATGAGAGGATTGCAGTGGAAAGCGGCTTGGAAGACGAAATGGTTATCGTGGTGTAGTTCGTGGTGATGGCTTGGTTGTTGGGCGTCGGCGCAGTGAAAGTCAGGACTGGCGGGACGAGGTCCACGAAAGCGACTGCCGCGGTCTGGGAAACCGTGACGCCGTCCGAGGAGTCAGTGGCCGCGATGGTGGAGGTGCCGGGCGTGCCGGATTTGACTGAAAACGTCGCGACGCCGTTTGCGTCTGTTGTGGCTACAAGTGGGGTTATCACGTCGGCGGCTCCCCTGCTTGACGAAAGCGAGACGCTTCTGCCGGCAGCCGGGTTTCCGAACGCGTCCTTCAACGTGATTATTATAATGGATTCGTTTACCCCGTTTGCCGGGATTGTGGCCACGTTCGCTGAAACCGTTGACGAACCGGCGTCAGCCGGGCCGGCGTTGAAAGTCACTGAAACCGACTGAGTTACGGAATTAGCCGAGGCAGTCACCGTTGCGGTTCCAGGGACTGTTGAATAAAGCGTTGTGGCCGCGCTGCCGCCAGTTGTTGAAACACTCGCCGGGGTTGCGGAGCCGTCGGTTGCGGAAAACAAAATGTTTGTACCATCTGCAACAGTGTTTCCTTCAAAGTCCTTGACTACTGCGGTGATTGTCACGCCTTGGCCCGCAGTTGCCGTCGGGGAGCTTGCGGACAGCGTGATTGACGCTGGCGCGCCCGGGACAACTGTTACTGAAGCACTCGCGCTCACTGAACCCTGGGTGGCGGTAAGCGTGGTTGAACCGGTTTTTTTGCCCGTGAACGTCGCAGAAGTCCCTGAAGATGTGATTGTTCCCTTGTCTTGGTCTGCAGTTGACCACGAAGGGTTGATTGTGAACGGCTTTCCTTCGCCGTCGGTTCCAGCGGCATTAAAAGTGACTGAATCGCCTGCCTTCACCGAAGCGGCTGACGGAGTGATTGTGATTGATGCAAGGGTTTTCTGGATGGTGTTGACTGCGCCTGTTGCGCCGTTGGCGCCATCGCGGCCGTTTGAACCGCCGCCGTCGATGCTGCACGGGAACGTGTAGTCGTGGCCCCCGCCTTTCCCGCCCCCGCCAGCAAAGGTTTGGAGCGGGCTTAACAAAATGCTTGACATCGTGTTGAACGCTTCTGCGCCGAGGTTTGCAAACTTGTCGCTGGTGTTCGCGTTCGCTTGCGGCGCCGAGCGGACGGAGTAAGTCGCGTACTTGAGGCTTATCGTGCCGCCGCTGCCTCCTGTGCCGCCGTTTCCGCCGTGGCCGTCGCACCCGTCGCCGAAACCTCCTTTGCCACCGTATCCGCCGTTTGCAAGCATTGTTCCGGTTACTACAAGGTCGCCTGCGTTGACTGAGATAGTGCCGCCGTTTCCGGCGTTGCCGCCCTTGCTTGCGCGGCACACTGAATACAGGCAATCGTTGTCCCCTCCGTCCCCGCCGTTTCCTCCGTTTGAAGTGACGCGCCCGCCGATTGAAACCTTCCCGTTCGCGTTGATTGTTACGCTTCCTCCGCTTGTGCCGTCTATTCCGGCGTTGCCGTTTCCGCCGAAGATTTCCCCGTCCTTTCCGTTTCCGCCGCCTGCGCCGTCGGCAATCATTGAACCGTCAATGGTGACGTCCCTGGCGTTGATGACGAGCGAGCCGTCGACTGTCACGACGACGCCTGAGGGAATCGTGAAGGAACGGTAATTCACTGTCCTGCCCAATGTAGTGTCTGAGGAAACGATGCAGTCCCCGCCTTCGGCGCATCCTGAGACGATGGCGCTTTTTGCAACCATTAAGCCAGTCATTTGCCTTGGTTTCGTGGAAGCGACTGACGGAATGGAAGTGGTTGAAACCGTCTTTTGGCCGGCCGGAGCCGTCTGGACCGCCTGGCCGGGCTGGCTTGAAGCCGTTGAAACCGCTGAATCCGGCACCGTGGTTGGCTCTGGCACCGGCGTGGGCGTCACCGTAACAAAGTTTTTGGTTGAAACGGTTTTTGGCTGGACGAAACCGTACGCCGAGGCGAAGGGCGCCATCAGGGCTATGTTGAATAGCGCGAAAACTACGAGTAAGGCCGCTGAAGCCCTCAATCCACCCATGAAACCCCAAAACTATGGGAAAACCAGTATTTAATACATGCTACTATTTAAAAGTGGTTACAATTATGGAGTTCGGCTGGTTCCTGTGGCGTCAGGCGGTTTTCGGCCGCAGGAGCTTTTTTCCGGTTTCCACAGGGTTTTCGGGCTTTTCGAAAGAATCTTTAAAACGCGTTGGATAATGCCGGTTGATGAAAAAAATACTCGCAGCCCTGTGCTGCGCCCTTTTCCTGCTCCTGGCCGCGAACAACGCAAGTGCAGCCTGCACCATCACGCCCGCGAGCCAGACAATCACTGCCGGCGGCACGGCGCAATTCACGATTTCCCACAATACTTCTGACCCGGACATAAACTATAGAAATAGATCAGCTTACGGTTCCACGCCTGCATTAGACGTGTCTAATTGCGGGCCGACAACGCTCGCGGCTGCCGGCGCCCCGTTTTCCGCATCCTGCGATTACTCAACCCAAGGCACTTACACCCTATCAGTAACCATCTCGTGTTCAGATACCTTTGATGCACCTAATTCTTGTAGCACTTCGGAAACATGTTCCGCGCAAGTGACTGTAAACCCGGCCACCACTGACCTTCCTCCAGTGGTCACCATAACCGGATCCCCGAGCAATTCCTATTTCAAGGCCGGCCAGACAATTGAATTTTCAGGAACCGCGTCAGACGACTACAAGGTGACTTCAGTTTCAACGCAAGTGTGTTGCCCAAGCAACATCTGCGGAAGCTGGACTGCTGCATCGCTTGCGGCCGCGAACTCATCCACCACTTGGAGTTATTCCTGGGTTCCGACCGCTGACGCGATCGGCGTCTACCACGCATACGATGGATGCATTTTCAAGGCAAAGGCCGTTGACAACAGCAGTCTGACGAGCAGCGAGGCGCAGGTGACTTTTAGCACCGTTGCGTCTTCGACGACCACCCCTGCGTCGGTATTGTCCACCCAGTCGTCAAAATGCAACATCCAAGTGATGCCACCGAGCATCCAGTCGCCCCAGACCGTTTCAGTGACCGCCTTCTACAGCGGCTTCGGCATCGTCACCGGCGTGGAGAGCTGGAACTTCCTTTTCGACTGCGGCAACGGGAAAACCGCGTCGGCAACGTGCCTCAACTCGAGTTTCTTCTGCTCCGCGCAATGCTCGTACGACAAGCAAGGCACTTTCGCCGTGAAGGTGAAGGAACCGACGACGATGGCATCAGTGTGCGGCGGGAGCCTGGTGAGCGCCAAGTTCCTGCCGGCGGCGAACGCGACGCCTGTGCCGACTCCGACGCCCAACCCGGAGCTTTTGCCGTGCCCGGCAGGCGAGTGCAAGTGGCAGAAAACCTGTTACGCCGAAGGCTCCAAGCACCCGTCGTTCAACGAGACTGGCAACTGCTTCTACGGCACATGCTCCAACGGCGAATGGAAGCCGAAGCCCGAGGGAACGGCCTGCGGCGGCGGGTCAATGTGCTGCGCCGGCCAGTGCAGGCCGCCGGCGTGCTTTTCGGACACCGAGTGCGCCACGCGACTGAAGCCGGAGGGGCAGGAATGTGTCAAGCTGAAGTGCGAAAACCGCGGTTCCTGCGCTTCCGCGTGCAAGCCGGACGAGCTGGCGCTTGACTGCGGCGGACCGGAGTGCGCCAGCGGCTCGAAGCCGTATTGTTCGACGCCGGCGTGCGGCGCGCACCAGGACGGGTTGTGCAACTGCGGCGAGTCAGCGGACGATTACCTGGACGAATGCGGCAGCGCAACAGCCGGCGAACCCGTTTTCGGCAACCAGACGTTTTACAGCCCGATGCCCATCGTGTTCGGCGAGCCCGCGAACATTTCCATCCGCTACGATTCGCCCTCGCCGCTCTCGAGGATTGAATGCAGCGAAGACGACTGCATGTGCTACGATGTCCCCAACGAGCAGATGATCCACTGCCAGATAGAAAGCGCCCGGCAGATTGAGTACTCGCTGAGCGCGATGAACGAGCGCGGCAAGACGTTCGCGACGAAAATCAGGATTACCGCGGCCGGCGTTGCTTTTGCGGTGACCGAAGCGCCGTTCCCGTGGCACATACTCGTCATCGGGGTCGGGTTGTTCGGAATCGGCGGCTATTTCGCCTACAAGCATTACATGATGCCGACCGTTGAGAAGGCGGCAATGAGGCGGTATTACCAGCTGCTGCCCGCCGAGCTCGACTCGTTCGTTAAGGACTTCAGGATAGAGACGATGAGGAGGGGTTTCGGGATAGAGAAGTTCAACGACTTGTCGTTCAGGGCCGAGCAGGTGAAGCGCCACGCGCAGGCCGAGGGGGAAACGCTGGCGGCGGCGCAGAATAACGCGTTGGAGGAAAAAATCGAGTCCCTGTTTTCCAAGCGCATCCAGCAGGACGCGGTCAGGCTGGTCAAGAGGAAGCTGAACGAGCTTGAGTCGGCGAAGGGCGCGTCCCAGTTTCCCGGTTTCCAAAAGCCGTTCAAGGGAACCTTCGAGTGAACGGGCGCCTGCCGGACAGCTGCCGGTCATCTATTGTTTTTCAAAAAGCCTTTTCGCGCCTTCCTTCAAGCCTATCGCAAGGGCGACGATTGCGGACGAGTAGAAAAACACCCACAAAAAGTTCCTGGACACGTCCAAGTAAAAAGGCCTGAGCGGGTCGACGAGGCGGATTGACACAGCAGCAAGGGCGACGAGGAACAGGGAAGTCGCGGCAGCGCGCAGATACGGGCTGGCTGACGCGCGCCTTTTTTCACCCAGCCACCGCGCCTCGCCGAACAGGATTATTATGCCGGCGATGAAGTAAACCGGAACCAAGAGCCCGGTGCCCCAGTAATTCGCCCACTCGTCCTTGAATGCCAGCCGGGCGACCCACGCGAGGACGAACGGGGCCATGAACGCGGCGGCAAAACCCGCCGAATGCGCAAGGAACATTGACGTGTACGCCTCGACGTAAAGCGAGGCAAGGAGCGTGGAGACTGCGGCGACCGCGTAAATCGTGAGCGTCCACGGGTTCAGCGCGAACAAGGCGCCTGCGCGGAAACCCATCGCCTCCAAAAGGAAGAGCAGCAGCCCGTTCCACAAGAGGACCGCCGAAAGCACTGCCAGGAAATTGTCCCTTTTCTTGGCGTGGAACAGGAACAGGGCGGCCGCGAGGCACGCTGCGCCGAGAATGACCTGCAGCCACTTGAAACGGATTGAGTCGACGAGCACGGCGCTCGCGACGAGCAGCACGCCGCCCGCTACTATACCGGCGATGGAAGCGGCGAGCAACGGGACTGGCTCGGGCCTGTGCCGCGGGTGGAAAACAGGCGCCGGCCCCGGCTTTTTTCCCCACACGCGTTTCGCTGCCATGAACGCGCTTCGCCGCGGAGAAATATAAATCTATGGTGATTTAAAGCGCCGGAACGAAAAAACTCCATGCTCGTCCTCGGAATCGAGTCGACTGCCCACACGTTCGGCGCAGCGGTGGTTGCGGAAAAGAAGGGAAAAATTTCCGTACTCTCCAACGAGTGCTTCAAATACCCGTCCACAAAAGAGGGCTACATCCCGCGGAAACTGGCGGATTTCCATGCAGAGCACTGGAACGAGGCCGCCGAAGCCGCTCTCTCGAAAGCCGGCAAGGCGCTGGACGGCATTGACGCGTTCGCTTACTCGCAGGGCCCGGGCATCGGCCACTGCCTCCACGTCGGGTGGGTCGCCGCCAAGACGCTTTCGCTCCTTTGCGGAAAACCGCTTGTTCCAGTGAACCATACTGTCGCGCACGTGGAAGTCGGGAAATGGTGGTGCAAGGCAAAAAACCCTTTGGTTGTATACGTTTCCGGGGGCAACACCCAAATCGCCGCCCTCCAAAAACAGGACCACAACCGCCACAGCCACTACCGCGTGTTCGGCGAAACCCTTGACATAGGCCTCGGAAACTTCCTGGACCAAGTCGGCCGCGGCCTGGAACTGGAGCCGCCGGACGCAGTCGGCGTGTTGAAGGAGGCCGCGAAAGGGAAGGCGCTTTTGCCACTGCCGTACACGGTGAAGGGAATGAGCGTCGCGTACGCGGGCCTGTTGACGAAAACAAAGAAAATGAAGGGAACCGCGCCGGCGGCGGACATATGCTATTCCGCCCAGGAATACGCGTTCAGCGCCCTCGTAGAAGCCACTGAAAGGTGCCTGTGCCACACGCGCAACCCGGAAGTCCTTTTGTGCGGGGGCAACGCCCGCAACCGAAGGCTCCAGGAAATGCTGAGGCTGATGAGCGAGGAGCAGGGCGCGAGGTTCTGCGTCACGCCAGACGACTTGTCCGGGGATCAAGCGGGCATGATTGCACTCACCGGGCTATTGATGCTGAAGGCGAAGGCGGTGCCGAGGGATGCGGAGCCGCGGCAGCGCATGCGGTTGGACGAACCGGAAATAAAATGGTGAACTGTTGATGGTTAAAAAATTGAAAACAGCGTCAGTCAAAGCAGGCGCGGTCGGAGCGAAAAAAGCGGCGTCAGTCATCGCCGGCGGCGGCATCGTCGTGTTCCCCACCGAAACATCATATGGCATTGCGGCCGACGCAACCAATCCCGCGGCCGTGGAAAAGGTTTTTGGCGCAAAAGGGAGGGAAAAGGAAAAGGCGTTGTCGATAATCGTTGCAGGCGGGGAAATGGCGCGCGAATACTGCCAGATAAGCGCGCTGGCGCAGCACCTGATTCAATTGTTCATGCCCGGGCCGCTGACGCTGGTCGTGAAGAGAAAAAAGGGGAAGCTGGCGGAAAACATTTCCCAAAACGGCACCGTGGCGTTCAGGATTCCCGGCCACTCTTTTGCCCTTGATTTGGTTAAAAAAGCCGGGAGGCCGGTGACGGCCACGAGCGCGAACCCGTCGGGCGCTCCGCCGGTTCATGACCCTGAAGAGGCGCGGGAATTGTTCGAGGGCAGGGCGGACTTGGTTGTTGACGGCGGCAGGCTTTCCAATAAACCCCCGTCTGCATTGGTTGACGTGACTGTTTCGCCGCCGAAACTCTTGCGCGACGGCGCGCTGGCAAAGAAAGCGATGAAGGCGGCCCGCGATTTCGTGAAGGCGCAGGAGGCGGGGAACGGAATTTGCGCGCAATGCGGCGATTGAATGGCTGGAATGAATACGATTGGCAAGGGCGCGGAGGCCGAAATAATCGAATGCATGTTTTTCGGCGAGCCGGCAGTGTGCAAGCGCCGCGTCCGCAAGCGGTACCGCGTGCACGCGCTGGATGTCGCGCTGCGTTCGGAAAGGACGAGGAAGGAAGCGAGCGTCCTGCGGGCAGCCAAGCAGGCTGGAGTCCAGTGCCCTGTCGTAAAGCACGTTGATTTGGTGAAGAAAGAACTTTTCTTGAACAAGATATCGGGCGGTTTGTTGAGGGAGTCCCTGCCGAGGCTGCGGACGCCTGGGCGCAACCGCTTGCTGAAGGAAGCTGGCGCGTGCCTGGCCGCGCTCCACGGCGCCGGAATAGCCCACGGCGACTCCACCACATCCAATTTCATGGTTGATTCACGGGGGCGGTTGTGGCTCATTGACTTCGGCTTGAGCGAATTCACGCCGTCGGTGGAGGGGCAGGCGACGGACGTGCTGTTGTTCAAAAAATCCGCGGGCGAAAGGGATTTCGGCGTTTTTTGGAAGGAGTATGCGTCGAAGAAAAAAGGCGCGGGAGCGGTCATGCGCCGCCTCGGCGTCATCGAGTCAAGGGGCCGCTATGTCGTGAGGAGCATGGCCGGCGCGGCGTGATGCGCCGCGGCGTTTTGCGCGGCAGCGTCGTGCGCGGATGCCCCGCCCGAATAAAACAAGCGAGGTGCCGCGGCAGGCTATTTTCTTTTCCTTGCCAGCGCATAGCCCGCGCCCGCGAGGGCGGCTGCGAACAGCGCCGCCAAGCCCGAGAATTCGGGTATGTCATATCCCTGGCCGCCGTAGGAATCGAAGTGCGACACCGAGAACGTGACCGTGTTTCCCGAGCAGGAAATGATGTTGCACGCCGGCGTGCTAGTCGAATTGCATAACTGGCCGTTGGCGACAATTTCGCTGAGGCTCGTTGAATAGTTTGCGTAATAGTACAGGTCGATGCGCGGGCAGCTGCCGGCGAAGGTGAGGGTGACGTTGGCGCTCGTGTTCAGCGCCGGGTTGGCTGTGGTGTTCACCGCGATGACGCCGCTGGCAAGATATATGTTGGGTTCAACCGCTTCGGTGGAGGAGACGTTGTAGTATGATAACCTGAAGCCGTTTTTCGAAACGCTCCACGAAATCGGTTCTCCCTCGAAGCTGAGCCATTCGGCGTTGTCCGACCCATAGTTGTCCACGAGGCTTAGTTCTGTAGTTTCGTAGCCTTCTGTGGCGTTTGAATGGACGAGTATGCCCGCGGTGTTCTGGGTGGAGAAGTTGTTTTCCTTTATCGTAATGTTTGTACCGCCGTAGATCCAAACCGCATAAGAGTTGGTCTGCATGGTGTTTGTCATGACTACGACGTTGGTGGAGTTCACCAAAAGGACTCCTGCAAGGAACAGCTCGGATGAAGCATCGCCAGCATTGTTCGCGAACACGCTGTTTTTGATGACCATGTTAGTGCACTTGACGCAAGTCACTTTTCCGCCGGCGGTGTTGGCGCCGGAAAGGGAAAGGCCTTGGATTACTAGGTCGGACGCGCCGTAATAATAGTGAATGGGGTCGCCGTTGGCTGTGTTTGAACTGTCGATGTCATAATCGCCGGTTGCGGAGAAGTCCGCATCGCTTATGACTCCGATTGCATATGCTTCGAAGGCATTGCCGTCCGCTACGTTGTTCCGCAAAACCGTTCCCTCTGCATAGACTACTATGCCCATGTTGTTGAATGAGACATTATTTCCGGCAACCGTGTTGTTGTAACCGTAGTAGAATTCCATGCCGGTTGAAGCGGTGCCGGCTGCCGTGCTGTTGTAAACCCGGTTGTATGAGACGTTGCAGTGCCTGCCAGCCACGTATATGCCTGCCGCGCCGTCCGTGACGTCGTCAACTCCCGGTGACGTCACGTTGTTTCCTGAAATGGTTATGTACTCGGCGTTAGGGTTTTCGTAAGAGCCGCCGCCATCCACGTAAATTCCGGCCTCGTAATGGGTCCAGTTCACCGAATTAAATGAAACGACGCTGTGGTTGGAGGGAGAGAGGATTATTCCGTCCTGGCCGATGTTGCTCACTGAATTGAATGAAATGTTGTGGTATTCGCCCCGCATCCAGATTCCTGTCCCTACCAGAAAGTCATCAGTGTACACGTCGTAGATAGTGTTGTTGAAAATGACGGTGTTGTTGCACGAACTGTCGCTTTCGATTCCGGCATCACGGGCGTCGTGAATCGTGTTGTTAGTTATGACGTGATTCACTGTCCCGGAATCGATGTATATCCCGGTGCCGTGGTCTTCCAATTCGCAGCCTTTGACTGTCGCGTTATCGGCCGAGGGGGAAACTTCTATTGCCAGCGTGGCCGCGTCCCTGTCGCCGGTTATGGAATGGCCTTGGCAGTCAAGCGTGATATTTGCCGCGTTGATGATGAGGCACGTGCCTCCGGCAAGGGAAATGCTCTGGTTGAGCTCATAGGTTTCTCCGGCGGCGTTTAGAGACGACCCGCAAGCCGAAACGGTAGTTGCGGCGGCGGCCGCGCAAGCAATCAGAACAATCGCGGAGAGCCACGCGACCGCGAAGCCGGTGAAACGCATGCTACTATATGCTAGAAACCATTTTTATTGATACCTTTGAAAGCTTTTCCATGGTCCTGGAATCGATTGTTAGCCCGGAGTCGGCGCAGAGAAACCCGTTGTCCATCATTTTCCTGAGCTTCATTTTCGTGACCGTCGCGGTCTTTGCGACGCTGTACCTTTCGGCGGGCAATCTGGGCGGGGCAGGCATGCTGCTCGTGGCACTCGTCGCCCTCCCGTCGCTGCCGATGATGCTGCGTTTCTTCGAATTCCAGGTTTTCGAGACGAGCGAGAAAACGGTTTTGGGAAGCCACACGCTCGCGCGCCACCTGCCCCTGATCGTGGTCATGCTCGCTTATTTCGCTGGCTTGGTCGCGGGATTCGTGTTCTGGTACTTCACCCTCCCATCGCAGGAATCAAGCCAGTTGTTTGCGATCCAGTTGAACGAGATAAATGCGATAAACGCCCAGTTCTCCGGCTACGCCATAAACGCGGCCTCGTCGCTTGCAACGGACGCGGTCGCTGCGTTTGAAACAATTTTCCTGCACAACATGCAAGTCCTCGTGCTCGTGGTAGTGCTTTCCATCCTCTACGGCGCCGGGTCGGTTTTCATACTGTCGTGGAACGCGTCGGTCATCGCGGTGTTCATCGGCGGGGTCGCAAAGCAGTTCGTGCTGCACGCGCCCGGCGAATCCATACTCACCGGCATCGGCATCGGGGCAATGGGCTTGGTTCCCCACGGCACGTTTGAACTCCTGTCCTATTCGGCCGGAGCGCTCGCGGGCGGAATCCTAAGCAGCTCGCTGATAAAGAAAACGTACCTCAAGCCCGGTTTCGTGATAATCGTCAACGACATCGCGAAACTGACTGCGTGGGCGGTAATTTTCCTGGCAATCGGCGCGCTCCTTGAAAGCGGCGCAATAGGCTAAACAAGGCGTGGAAAAAAGCATCAGTGAACAGGCTGGTGAATGCCGGGCGCGGTCAGACTATCGTCTTTCTTTTGCCTTGGAGCGTTTCCGCGGCTTCCTTCACCGGGTGTTCCCCTGCGGCGCCGGTTTTTTCAATCAATTCCTTTTTCTTCTCCACGTAAGCGTCAAGCAGCGCTTTTGCAGTCTCCTCGAACGACGGCTCGGCTTTTTGTTTTCCGCCGGCCGGAGGCGCTACCAGCCTTCCTGAAAGAAGCGACGCGAGATGGCTCAATTCAAGCGGGAAGATTATCTTGTTGCTCCTCCCCTCGGAGATTTTCTTCAAAGCATCCAGGTAAAGGTACGACAGCGTCGTGTCGCTCATTTTTGAAGCCGCGCGGTCCAGGATTTCTATCGATGTACTCCGCGCCTCGGCCTCGGTTTCCACGCGCGCCCGCAGTTCCTGCGCCTCCTTCCTTTTCTGCATCGCCTCGACCAGCGACTGGGGCAGTTCTATGCTCTGCACTTCCACGCGCAGGGCGTTTATTCCCCATTCGTCGGCCGCGTCCCTGATTACCGCATGGAGCTGGGCGTCTATTTCCTCGGTCTTCGCCAGCAGCTCGTCAAGGCTCATCCTGCTCGCGATTTCCCTTATCCTTGACAATAGGAGCTGCACGACTGCGGTCTTGTAGTCCTTGACTTCGACGACCACTTTTTTCGGATCCACTATTTTCAGGTACACTATCGAATCGATTTTCACCTTGATGTTGTCCTTGGTGATGACGTTCTGGGGCGCGGTGTCGATGGTCTGCGTCCTAAGGTCAACGAGTTGGTGCGACTCGATGCTTGGGAAAATGAAAAGTATTCCCGGCCCGGCGACGCGGCTGAACCGCCCGAACCTGAAAACAACCGCCCGCTCGTATTCCTTTAATTCAATGTATTTCGGGAACAGCGCTGCCCCGGCCGCGACGGCGAGGACTAGTATGGCGAGCAGGACCGGGTTCTTGAGGGTGAACAGCCCGAAGTAGGCTATCAGGAGGATGGCTGCGATGATGCCGGTGAAGACGACGACCTGCCTGTTCAAAAAACCACCAAACGCTCACTGCAGTGTTTTAATACCTTGTTTTTAATATTCTATCCCGAAATGGTTTTGGTGAGCGTTTGCCTGAAAAAAAGCGCGTGCTCGTGCTGTCCATAGACATCGACGACGACCTGGGTGAAAAAGCCAGGGTAAGGGGCCCGGTCGTGGGAAGGGTAGCCAACCTGGATGCGGCCGCAAAACTCGCCCTCGCAGACCCTGAAGACACCGACGCGAACACTATTTACGAGGCGGTGCGCACTTTTGACGAGTTGAGGAAAACGAACGACGTGGAAGTGGCGGCCCTCACCGGCGACGCGCGCCTGGGCTACTGCGCCGACCAGAAAATGGCGCGCCAACTGGACCACGTGATTTCGCGCTTCAAGCCCGACGCATGCGTGTTCGTGAGCGACGGCGCAAGCGACGAGAAAATAATCCCGGTAATCCAGTCGAGAATCAAGATAGACAGCGTCAAGACCGTCGTGGTCAAGCAGACGAAGGAACTGGAGAAAACCTATTTCGTGATACTCGACAAGCTCAAGGAGCCTCAGTTCGCGCGCGTCGTCTTCGGCGTGCCCGGCGTGGCGTTGATACTGTGGTTTTTGTTCGGAGACCCCGGAATACGGGCTTTCGTGGGACTCCTCGGAGCCTACCTCGTCCTCAGGGCTGCTGGAGTCGAGGAAACGTTTTTCAGGCGCATCTCCAACCTGGAAGTCTCGTTTGAAAAAACCGGCTTCATCTTCTACTTCGCGTCAATCCCCTTCATCCTCGTCTCAATCTGGCTCTCCATATCGCAGTTCTCTGAAATGCGGCAGTTGGGAATAACCAACGCGGCGAAGCTCGCGGCCGGCCTGATAAAGGGCCTCCTGCCGCTGCTTCCGGTCGCGTTCCTGATAATCGTCGCGGGCCAGGCCCTTGACGCGTGGAACGAGAAGAAAAAACACCAGTTGCCGAAACACGCGATATCCGCGGCCGCAGTCGTGCTGTTGTGGGTGATTTTCAGCAGCGGCGCGGACTGGGTGCTCGGCGCAACGAGTTTCGCCGACTTCTTCTACATCCTCATGCTCGCCATCGTGGCGATGATTCTCGTAATCTACCTGGCGAAGGAATTCAAGAAAAGCACCATCGCGTCCCTCAAGATGGAGGGAAAGGAAGTGTACAGCGAAATGGGCGGGTTCCTCGGCAAGGTCTCGGGCGTCAGCAAGCGCAAGGAGAGCTTTACGGTGCAAACGGATTACGGGAAGAAATTCGACCTGGCGATAGACCGGATTTCGGACTTGGGCGAAAAAATTGTGGTCAAGTACTGAACCGAGGCCGCCACCTTTGCTTTTCTTCAAAAACGGCCTTTCCGGCGGTCAAAAAGCGTGCAGAAAGGTTTTTATATCAAGAACTTGAGTATTCTCTTCCGGTGCGTAATTCGCGATTATGCACCCTTTTTTCATGCTGCAGTCCCGGCGAACCAGAGCTGATTCTGCGTTTTAAGTGACGCTATGACTGAGTTCGGCCTTTTTTTCACTGCGGCGAAAATGGAAACCCGACTAACGCCAAGGCCACTCCATGCGAGTGGTTGGCAATCGGGTGCGACTCAGGCTCCAAGAGCATAGATTTAGTTCTTGCGACCCAATACGCCACCGACCTTCGGGTTGGTGGCTAACTCCAGTTGATCCTGCTGGAGGACACTGCTATCGGATTTCTACTTAGCCATGCAAGTCTAACGGACCCGGCTCGGGTTCGTGGCGTACGGCTCAGTAACGCGTAGTCAACCTACTCTTCGGAGGGGGAAATCCTCGGGAAACTGAGGCTAATCCCACATAGGCCAGGAATGCTGGAACGCCTCCTGACCCAAAAGGCGCCCTGAATCGCAGGGGCGTTCGCCGAAGAATGGGACTGCGTCCGATCAGGCTGTTGGCGGGGTAACGGCCCACCAAACCTATAATCGGTACGGGCCATGGGAGTGGCGGCCCGGAGAAGGGCACTGAGACAAGGGCCCTAGCCCTACGGGGTGCAGCAGGCGAGAAAATTCCGCAATGCGCGAAAGCGTGACGGGGGAAGTCCGAGTGGCGTCCGAAAGGACGCCTTTTAGCGAGTCCGAAAAACTCGCTGAATAAGTGGTGGGCAAATCTCGTGCCAGCCGCCAGCGCTCTCCTCACGGGGAGTCGCCGGTAAGCGGTAATACGAGTAGCACAAGTGGTGTCCGCGAATATTGGGTCTAAAGCGCCCGTAGCCGGTTCAGCAAGTCCTCTGTGAAATCTCTAGGCCTAAACTGCTGGGCGAATGTTTCGCATTCGCCGGAGTGGAAGCAACTTAGAGGCGTGCAGAGGATACTACCGGACTTGAGAGTGGGGGAGGCCAAAGGTACGTCAAGGGGAGCGGTAAAATGCTGTAATCCTTGACGGACCACCGGTGGCGAAGGCGTTTGGCCAAAACACGTCTGACGGTGAGGGGCGAAGGCTAGGGGAGCGAACCGGATTAGATACCCGGGTAGTCCTAGCAGTAAATGATGCGGACTTGGCGTTGCAGCTCCTGCGAGGGGCTGCAGTGCCGTAGCGAAGGCGTTTAGTCCGCCACCTGGGGAGTACGGTCGCAAGACTGAAACTTAAAGGAATTGGCGGGGGAGCACCACAAGCCGTGGATGCTGCGGTTCAATTGGATTCAACGCCGGGAAACTTACCCCGGGCGACGGCAGGATGACGGCCAAGCTGAAGACTTTGCCCGACGAGCCGAGAGGTATTGCATGGCCAGCGTCAGCTCGTGCCGTGAACTTTTTCTTTTTGCGAAAGCCGTTCACTGAAAGAAAAAGTCGGTAGAGGTGTCAGGTTAAGTCCTGCAACGAGCGAGATCCCTGTCTACAGTTGCCAGCCTTGAAGAGATTTGGGGCGCACTCTGTGGAGACTGCCCGCGTTAAGTGGGAGGAAGGAGGGGGCGACGCTAGGTCCGTATGGTCCGAATCCCGGGGGCCACACGTGGCATACAATGGGCGCGACAATGGGTTCCGACGCCGAAAGGCGAAGGCAATCCCCTAAACACGCTCTAAGTCCGAATCGGGGGCTGAAACTCGTCCCCGTGAAGCTGGAATGGCTAGTAATCGCCTGTCATCATCAGGCGGTGAATATGTCCCCGCTCCTTGCACACACCGCCCGTCAAGTCACCCAAGCGAGGTTCTAGTGAGGCTCGGGCTTCGGTTCGCGTCGAGCTAGGACTTCGTGAGGAGGATTAAGTCGTAACAAGGTAACCGTAGGGGAACCTGCGGTTAGATCACCTCCAATTGGTTGGAAGAACTAATTTGGAGAGATCTGAGGAAAGTCAATTTCCTTTGGTCAATGCAATTCTTGGAGCCTGGAAAAACGCCTTGGCGGACGCCGGACAACCTTGGCGATGGCTAAAGCCATCGCCGGTGCAGGTTCGCGTTCGCCGGGATAGCGACTGTTGCGGAGTCACTTCCGCAACCAAGCACGGCTTGGGCTCGTAGCGCAGTGGCAGCGCGCCTGCTTTGCAAGCAGGAGGTCGTGGGTTCAAAAACCCTGCGTGCATTTCTGCGGGGATGAAAATCCCACCGAGTCCACTAGCATCCGGGTTGCGGCTTCGCCGCAACCGGTGTGGCAAGCGGACGCTGCGGCGTTCGTTTGCATCCGCCTTTTCGGCGAGTAAAAATCGTTGGAAAAGGAATGGCAGTTCGCGAGTAAGTCCCCTTCCCGGGGCGTCGTCGAACCAAGCGCTGAGGAAACGCTGACTACGGTCACGCGTTTTCGTTTTCATGAAGCAGCATAGGTCGTTGGTTCCCGAGGAGTAGTGCTACTAGTTTATGCCACTCAGTGGATGGTTGGGCTCGGATAGCGACGAAGGGCGCGCCAAGCTGCGAAAAGCCGCGGGTAGCCGCACGGAGGCTTTGAACCGCGGGTTCCCGAATAACTCCGAGAGGAGAGAAGACCTTCCGAATTGAAATATCTCAGTAGGGAGAGGAAAAGAAACTAACCAGGATTCCGCAAGTAGGGCGACCGAAAGCGGAATAGCGCAAACCGAATGACCCGCCGCAAGGCGGTTCAGATGTGGGGTTCAGGGACCACCTTTTAACGCCGGCAGCCGGAGCTGAAGAAAGCTGGAAAGCTTTGCCATAGAACGTGAAAGCCGTGTAAGCGAACGACCGCCGGGTGTGGTGGGATCCAGAGTACCGCGCCCCGGATTGGGCGTGGGAAAGCCGGAGCATTAACTTCAAACGCTAAATATAATCCGAGACCGATAGCGCAGCCAGTACAGTGATGGAAAACTGAAAAGCAGCCCGAAAGGGCAGTGCAAAGAATCTGAAACTGGGTGGTTACAAGAAGATGCGGCGCAAAAGGAATGACCTCCGAAAGGAGTAACCAGTGTTGCATCATACTTCTCGAAGCAAGGGCCAGGGAGTTCATGCGAGTGGCGAGCACACAATGCAAAGCGAAAGCGAGTCCCCGCAACGCACTTGTTGCGCGAGGGGGAGGGTGCGAAAGCGCCTTGAGTCACTCGTTTGAGACCTGAAGCCGGACCGATCTAGACTCGAGCAGGGCGAAACCGGCCGTAAGGCTGGCGGAGGCCCGCAACCCGTGCTGGTCTAAGAACCTTTTTGTACGCAAAAAGCTTCACCAAAAAGGTTGGACAGCCGCTGGGGTGACTCGTGCCTAGGGATGAAAGTTCATTCGAGGCCGGCATTAGCAGGTTCCCTCCGAAGTGTCTCTCAGGACAGCCTCAGCCGAGACAGCTGACGGGTAGAGCAACCGACTGGGAAGAACGGGGAGTAAAATCCTCACTTTCCTGTCAAACTCCGAAGCCGTCAGCGTTTAAGACGCTGGGAGTTGGGCTGTACGAGATAAGCGCGTACGCCGAGAGGGGAACGACCCCTACTGGAGCTAAGGTCCCAAAGCATGCGCTAAGTGTTAAGACAAGGCGTCATGGTTCTCAGACAGCGGGGAGGTAGGCTCAGAAGCAGCCATCCTTTAAACAACGCGTAACAGCGGACCCGTCAAGGACTGCGGCGCTGTAAACTATCGGGACTAAGCGCATCACCGATACTCCAGCGCACGAGAGGAAATCTCGTGACCGATTAGGAGGGCGCGGGGCCCGGGTAGAAGCACGGCCGTGAGGTCGTGTGGACCGGGTCGCGACGAAGATCCTGGTGCTAGTAGCATCAATTCCAGGCGAGAACTAACACGACGACGCGGAGCGTCGTCCTGTTACTCGTTTCCTGGACGCCGGAAGGGCAAGGGTTTCTTGGCAACGCTAGTCGACCAAGAGTAAGCCGGTCCTAAGGCTAAACGTAACCGTGAAGCCGAAAGGGAAACACGTTAACATTCGTGTGCCTAGTGGGTACGCGCGGCAACGCAAGTCCTTCATTTGACGCTTGCGGACAAGCCCACCACCCGAGAGGGTGGTTAACCTGAACAGAGCGCAGAAGTCTCGTAACGAGGAGCATGCGCCCAAGCAGGGAATAGCCCGAAAGGGTTGGGCCGATTCCACGAGCCCCTGAAAAGAGTGAGGGAATGGATCCCATTAGACCGTACCAAGAACCAGTACTGAGCCTTTTCTTTTGGAAAAGAAAAGCTTCACCAAAAGAAAACGTTTACTGAAAGGTGCCCCTGGCAGAAAAAGCCAAGGCGTGGCAGGAGAACCAAAGCTAGGGAATTCGGCAAGTTAGTCCCATACCTTCGGAAGAAGGGATGCCTACCTCTCTCCAGAGATTATACGCGGCTTGATTGCGTTCCACGCAATCGGGTTCGCGGATCACATCGAAGGGGATTGGTAGGTCGCAGTGACTCTTTTTCACGCGGTGAAGAAATGAACAACCCATGAAATGCTAACCCGCGGACGCGAAAGCGCCCGCTTTTAAGCTTATGATTTGGTTGATAGCGCCCGAGCGCGAAAAAGGGCTGTAAACAAGGGGACGTCGACTGTTTAGCAAAAACACAGGTACCCGCAAGATGGAAACGTTGTGCACGGGTGCCGACGCCTGCTCACTGGCGGGATCTTAAACCTCCTTTCAAGGGGGCGAAGGACCGTTAAAGAGCGGGAGTAACTCTGACTCTCTTAAGGTAGCGTAATACCTCGCCGCTTAATTGGCGGCTTGCATGAATGGCGTAACGAGCGTCCCACTGTCCCAGCTTTGGACCTGGTGAACCTACTACTCGGTGAACATGCCGAGGACTTCTAGGGGGAAACGAAGACCCCGTGGAGCTTAAACGCAGTTTGCAGTTGGAATACGGTTGGGGGATCAAAGCGTAAGCAGGAGCCGTTATGCGCCGCCTTCCGGGGCGGCGATAGGCGAAAGTGTGACACTGCTATTCTTTGACTGTGTTTCTAACAGAAATGGACAGCTGCTGATGGGCGTTTTGGCTGGGGCGGTACGCCTTCGATAAAAAAACAAAGGCGCCTAATATTCGGCTCAAGCGCGTCAGAAATGCGCTGTAGAGGGTCAAAGACAAATGCCGGATTGACTGTGGTCCTAACAAAATGGTCCGCAGAGACGAAAGTCGGGCTTAGCGAACAACGGTGTCCCTTTTACTGGGGGCCCGTTCTGTCAGACAAGCTACCCCGGGGGTAACAGGCTCGTCGCGTGCGAGAGTTCATTTTTCCTCTTCCGTGTTTTCATGGAAGGGTATGGTGATTTTCTCGTGGTGCGAGGCTGTTCGTTTCAAGTCGCGCCGATTCGGGCGCAGGAGTCCCAAAAAATTTCTACGTTCAGTCGGCGATCGACTGATTCGAACGATGGTCACGAAACCAACTCGTACCACGACTGTGAGGAAAATTGCCTTGAAAAGGGCTAATCGACCACGCGGTTTGGTACATCGCTATCGGCTCGCGTTATCCTGGTGGTGCAGGAGCCGCCAAGGGTCGGGTTGTTCATCCGTTAAAAACGCACGTTAGTTGGGTTCAGAACGTCGCGAGACAGTTCGGTGGCATCTCCTAGAAGTGCTTTGCTGTCTGAGGGTAAGGTTCCCTGAGTACACTGGGCAAGGCCCGCATATTTTTCGGTAAGCGCAACAGATGGCGGCACGAGACGAAAGTCCGTGAATTGTCGTCAACAGTTGCGTGAAAATTCCCGCAGTCTATCCTGGACTGCACAGTTTCGCGGACAGTGCCCAGGCTCAAGAGAGGAACGGGGAGTCGGCGCCTCTAGTAATGCGGTTGTGTCAACGCATGCCGCGTAGCCACGCGCCATCGGATAAGTCCTGAAGGCATACTCGGCGGGAGCGGTCGTGAAGAAACTGTCCCAGTCTGATTTCCTTAAATGAGGACCGAGGTAGCTACTGATACTGCATCCCGTCGGGGTCTAACTAAGGACGAAGCCGGCCCCAAAACGAGACAGCATAGGCCGCCCATAGCAGATGGGTTTGATAGAGCGGAGGTGGAAGATGCGAGCGAAAGCGAGCATTGAGCCAACCGCCACTAAAGGCCATTCTTCACAATCCAATGGCAATTTTCTTGATGCAGTAACGATACTTGCCATTGGCTTGTGGACACTACCCCGAGGGACCAACGACCAATGCTGCGTGAAAAAAACCCGGCGCAGCCATTTTTTCAAAACCCGTTAGCGCAAGCATTGCGCGTGCAGCCGCCGGCCGCGGAAATCATTTAAACAAGCGAATCCACTGTTTTTTCGGTGATTTCGTGCCAGTGGAACATGCGCGCAGGTTCGCCGAGATACTGAAGAAGCAAGGATTGGACGTTAGGGCAGTCGGAGCCAAAGTGATTGTCACGCCGCGGGGAACGGAGTTTAACGCCTTCACCAAGGCGCACGGCACAACAACCACCGCCCTTCAGGCATTCAAGAGAGAGCGCGGAATAACGCACGCGTTAACGGCAAAGGGAGTAATCCACGTCATTTTCAAAAAATAATTAATACCCGTGCCGCCTTCCTTTTCCCGTGAACTCATTTTCCGCCAGAGTACTGGATTTAGTCAAGCGCGTGCCGCGCGGCCGCGTCACAACCTATGCTGAAATAGCGCGAGCCGCAGGCAGCCCGCGCGCGGCGAGGGCGGCCGGGAACGCGCTCAACAAAAATCCCCGCCCGGTGCGCGTGCCCTGCCACCGCGTCGTCTCATCCGGGGGAAAAATAGGCGGCTACTCCCGCGGCGTTGCAATAAAAACCAGCCTGCTCCGGCGCGAAGACGTTTTCGCCAAGGGCGGCCGCATCGCCGGTTTCGAAAAACTCTTTTTCCGCTTCAATAAAACCGCTTGATCCACTCCATCGCTTCCCCGTACTGCGGGCATTTCCTTTCATCAATCTTGAACGCACGCGTGTGCACGGTGCGCCGCAGGCTCTCTCCCCGCTCGTAGAGGACTTCGTGCTTGGCGTGCAGCAACTCGTGGAATACTAGATAGCGTATGACGTAATCGGGCACGCGCGGCGAGTCAAAAAACCTGTTGACAACTATTTGCTCGAGCGCCGGGTCGTGGAAAGCCAGCCTCCGCGCCCTCTGGGCGGTTTTTGACCACGTTATTTCAGGAACGCGCACGCCGGCGAACAGCGCGCCGTGCTCTTGTACGACGCTTTCAAGCACGCTTTCAAGGTAGTGGTGCCTTCCGCGGACCACTTTCCTTTTCCTGCCGCGCATGATTTTCAGTGACTCGCTGAGCGAGGCGGTCGCCTTGCGGGAAAGGAATTCCTTTAGCGCCCGCGAATAAACTTCCGTCTTGGGCGAAAGCCTTTTTCCAAAGCATTTGGAGACGAGTTCAAGCGCAAGCCCCATCAGTGCCTCGTGCGGCGCGCAAGAGTACCCGTCGCCCAAATGGATGAAGAGAACGCCTTTTTCGCGGTCGGCCCGCGCGTCCGCCCTAAGCGACGAGAATGGCTTGAGTTCCGCCTTGACGAAGAAGTCAGTCACTCCCGCTAGCGCAAGGGCGTCGTAAAACGCGGATTCCACTTCCTTGTTTTCCACGGGGTTACTTGTTGGAAACTGATTTATATCCCCTTTCCGCAATGTCTACGGGAGCGAGGTGCGCGGCTGTCGGTACCGCGGCTTCAAAGGCCGCGGCGCTGAGGAACTTCCGCCCACTGGCGCTGCCAGGACAACGCTCCGCGTTGCCGGGGTAGCGCTTCAAGGGAAGCAATTCCCCCTGTGTCATGCAGGAGCCGGGAGCAGAAACGAGACCCAAACAGCAGAGGAATGACGAAAACCTGCTTGGCGGTGCTTCGCATCGCCGGGTTGGCGCCGACCGTTGAAGCTGCGCGGGATGAAACGTGCCTGGCTAAGTGCAAGGGCAAATGCCCGCTCAGTCCAATGCCGCGGATAAGCCTGGGTTGCGCTTCGCGCAACCGGTGTAGGCCTTTCAGGCTCCGGAACAGAAGGCGGGGTACGGCCTCGCTCCCAACTTTTTAATCAATGCAGTTGTATTGGTTTCCATGAAAACAATCATTTTTGACTTGGACGGCGTCCTGGCAGACAGCGAAAAAGCCCACTATGAGGCAATCCGCAGGGTGCTCGCCCAGGAAGGAGTCAAACTGTCCTTCAAGGATTACGCGAAACACTTCATTGGAATGACCGACGAGGAAGGCCTGAGTCGTTTCCTTCGCATGCCGCGCGCTAAAGTAATGGTCTTGGCGGACAGGAAGCACCAATTGCTTTTACAGACGATAAAGCGTTCTGTACGGCCATTCAGGCAGACGATTGCCGCGGCGCGCCAATTGCGCGCAAAAGGCTTTGAAATCGGTTTGGCCACGAGCGCCGTCCGCTCCGAGGCACTAGCCCTAATCGCGGCGCTTGGAATAAAAGACTTGTTTTCTGCAATCGCCACCGGCAGCGAAGTCAGGAACGGGAAGCCGGCGCCGGACATTTACTTCCTGGCAGCCAAGAAACTCGGCGTGCGGCCGCGAGACTGCGTGGTAATCGAGGACTCCATCGCAGGCGTCGTGGCCGCAAAGCGCGCGGGAATGAAGTGCGTGGCAGTCACCCACACTTTTCCAAGGAACGCGTTGGCGAAGGCAAAAGCCGACGCAATCGTGGACGACTGCGCCGCCGGCGGTTCAAAAAAATTATTTAAGGCAGTCCTCGCACAATAGTTTTCCTCCACGGTGGATTGAATGGCTGAAGCATGGTCCGGCTCAAAACTCGTTGAAAAATACCTTGAGTTCTTCAAGGCCAAAGGCCACGCCATAATCCCGTCGGCGTCATTGATTCCGGAAAACGACCCGACAGTGCTTTTCACGGCTGCCGGCATGCACCCCCTCGTTCCGTTTCTTTTGGGCCAGCCCCACCCCCTCGGAAAGCGCCTGGCAAACAACCAGAAATGCCTGCGGACCGACGACATTGAGCAGGTGGGCGACGCCAGCCACCACACGTTCTTCTTCATGTTGGGCAACTGGTCCCTCGGCGACTACTTCAAGAAAGAAGCCATTGAAATGAGTTGGGAATTCCTGACGAGCCCACAGTGGCTGGGTTTGGAAAAGAACCGCTTAAGCGTCACCGTGTTCGCGGGCGACGCGGACGCGTCCAGGGACGATTATTCCGCTGGCGTTTGGGCATCCCTCGGCGTGCCAACGGAGCGCATTTACTACAATCCCAAGAAAGACAATTGGTGGGGGCCGGCAGGTTCAACGGGTCCGTGCGGGCCGGACACTGAAATGTTTTACGACACCCTCAAGCCCAAGTGCGGCCCCAACTGCAAGCCGGGCTGCGGCTGCGGCAAGTACTTCGAGATCTGGAACGACGTGTTCATGGAATACGGCAAGACCGCGGACGGGAAATACGAGAAACTCAAGCAACAGAACGTGGACACTGGCATGGGCTTGGAGCGCACGCTGGCGGTGCTACAAGGGAAGGACAACGACTACGAAACCGAGTTATTCAAGCCAGTCATGGACGGCCTGCGTAAAATGTCAAAGAAACAGGACGCGACGTCGCAGAGAATCGTCGCCGACCACCTGCGCTCCGCAGTCTTCGTTTTGGGCGACGACCGCGCGGTCACGCCGTCAAACGTGGAACAAGGATACATCGTCCGCCGCCTCATACGCCGGAGCATAAGGCACGCGCGCCTCCTCGGCATCGAAGGCAAGTTCTGCAAAACAATTGCACAATCAATTGTCGCGATTTACGGAAAAGAGTGGCCTGAACTGGAACGGAACAAGGAACGCGTTTACGCCGAACTGGAGCGGGAGGAGGAACGGTTTTCAAGCGCCCTCGAGCACGGCGTCAAGGAATTCAACTCCCTCGTGGCGCAGAACAACACGGTCACCGGCAAGGACGCTTTCCTGCTCTACCAGTCGTTCGGGTTCCCGCTGGAAATGACTATTGAACTCGCGAAAGAACGCGGGCTTACGGTGGACAAAAAGGTGTTTGAACAGGAGTTCGAGCGCCACCGCCAACTTTCCAGGGAAGGCGCGGGCCAACGATTCAAGTCCGGGCTCGCCGACCAAAGCGAGGCAACAGTCGCACTGCACACCGCAACCCACTTGCTGCACGCCGCGCTCAGGAAAGTCCTGGGCCTGGAAGTGAAGCAGATGGGTTCCAACATCACGCCCGAGCGGCTGCGTTTTGACTTCTCGTGGCCCCAGAAAGTGGCGCCGGAGCAGTTGAAGCAGGCGGAAAAGCTGGTGAACGACGCGATTGGGCGCAGCTTGAAAGTGACGAGGGAAGAGATGCCGCTGGAGCAGGCGAAAGCCGGGGGCGCGCTCGCGTTCTTCGGCGACAAATACAGCCCCGAGAAGGTGTCCGTCTATACCGTTGGCGACTTCAGCAAGGAAGTGTGCGCCGGTCCCCACGTCCAGACACTGGAGGGAATGGGCCGGTTCAAAATCCAGAAGGAAGAGGCCGTCGCCGCTGGCGTGCGGAGAATAAAAGCGGTGCTGGAAAAATAGGTTTCAAGCCGGTTTGAATCTTTCCCTGATTATTTTTTTGAAGCTTTCATGAATGTCGTATTTCTTGCCAACCAACTCTTGGGGGCTGACCCACTCGTAGCCGACGAGTTCCTCGTTTTCCCCCGGAGTCAACCTGATTTCGCCTTCTGCACCGCACTCAAAAACAGTTGCAAGAATCTGGTGCTTGTCCGTGCGCCTGAAAAAATACGCGCTTCCAACAATCTTTGGCGACACCGGCCTGACCCCCAGTTCTTCCATTAATTCGCGTTCAAGCGCCTGCCCGGCCGACTCGCCGTATTCCACTTTTCCGCCCGGGAAGTCAGCGACTTCAACGCCCCCAACCCGTTCCCTAAGGAGCAGGATTTTTCCATCCCTGACGACGAACGCCTTTACCGCCGCATGCACCTGCATTTGACCGCCTGTAAAATGCCCAAGCGGGGATTTGAACCCCGGACTTCTAGATTGCCCAGGAAACAGCGCCTTAAGTGTCCTTTTCTTATGAGTCTAGCGCTCTAACCAGGCTGAGCTACTTGGGCCATCGTTTTTGGAAACCAATCAATAAAAACTCTTTCCGGTTAAGTGGTTGGGGTTGCAAATGGATTGGCTGTACGCGTTGGCAATGGTTTTCAACGACCAGTACATGCTCATCGTTGCAATAGGCGCCGCAATCGCTTTGCTGACCGTCAGGAAAAAGGAAGTTTTGCTCCTGGCGCTGCTTGCAGTCTATTTCCTGACGCCGGTGGTGAAGGATTTTTATGCTGTTGAACGGCCGTGCGCCGACAACGGCGGCTGCCCGAATTCCTACGGTTTTCCATCCACCCACGCCGCTGCCGCGTTCGTCTTCGTCGCCGCAGGCATCGGTTCCGCGATAATTCTTTTTTTCCTCCCGGCCGCCGTGCTAATCGCATACACCAGGCTTTACCTCGGGGTTCACACCATTGACCAGGTGGCGGGCGGCGTGGCATTCGCTTTCGTCGTCTATTTCCTGGTCGAATGGCTGTGGGAGCGGTTGAGCGAGCGCTTCGGCATAAAGTCGTTATGGCAGGCGATTCCAAGAGGGGTTGGCGCATGAAAAAACACGGGGCCAGAAGTGCGGCGGGGAACGGGGATTGGATGGGCGAGGACTGGCGCCAGGCAGTGCACGTTTTGTTCGGCGCGTGCGTGATGGTCGCGTTTGTCTTGCTTGGCAAAACATTGACGATTCTGGGCTTGCTCGCCATGCTGTGCGTTGCGGTTTTGTTCATTTCGCGGAGCATGCTCGGGCGCAAAAACCCCTTGTTTGACTTACTGCTGGAAAAATTTGAGCGCAGGGTTGTAATGCCCGGAAAAGGGGCGTTCATGTACGTCGTGGGCGCGCTTTTCCTCCTCACTTTTTCCCGTTCGCCCGAGTTCGCGCTCGCGGCGCTGGGCATTTTGGCGTTCGGGGACGGCGTTTCAACAATGGTCGGGCTGCGGGGCAAACGGAAGCTGGCGTGGAACCCGAAGAAGACCGTCGAGGGGACTGCCGCGTTCATCGCCGCAGGCGCGATTGTTTCATTTCCCTTGATTGGACTGGTCGGCGTCGTCTATTCGGTTTTGTTGGCGTTGGTTGAAACGCTTCCGCTGGAGCTCGACGACAATTTGCTGATTCCGGTCGCGGCAGTGTTGTTGAATTTGGTGATAAAGTGAGCGCCGGCAAAGGGAAACTGGTTGTTTTCGAGGGCCTTGACTCGGCCGGGAAAAGGACGCAGGCGCTGATGCTGCTCGAGCGATTGAAGAAAAGCGGGAGGAAGACCGCTTACGCCGCGTTTCCGACGTATGAAAAAACCGTTTTCGGGAAACTGGTTGGAAAATACCTGCGCGGCGAACTCAAACTGGGCCCTTATTCCGCGGCGCTGGTTTACGCGCTTGACCGCATGCAGTTCCGCGGGGATTTCGTTGAAAAACTGCGCCACGGCGCGGTCGTGGTTCTGGACAGGTACGTGAATTCAAACCTTTACCAGGCGGCGCGGGTGGCGCCGGCGGAGAGGCCGCGTTTCATCAAGTGGCTGGACGCTATTGAGTCGCCGTTGCCTGCCGCCGGCGCGGTCGTTTTCCTGAACGTTCCGCCTGAAGTCAGCGAGCGGCTGCTGGAGGCGCGGGGAGCGAAAATGAAGCGCTTTAAGGGAAAGGATCTGCATGAAAAGAGCCTTGAATACCAGCGCGAAGTGGGAAAGGTTTATGCCGGTGAGGCGCGGCGCAGGAAGTGGATTATTGTCGACTGCTGGCGCAAGGCCGGCGGGGACGTCGTGATGCGCCCGCGGGAAGAAATCCACGAAGCGGTTTGGAGCGCGTTGAAGGCGCGGCGAATCGTTCGGTGATTGTCCAGCGACTGTCTAATCAGCCGGTTTTTTCGGCGCCTGTTTTCTTTTTCGCCGACTCAGCGTACCACTCAGACATGAACGCGTTCACCTGCTCCTGTTTCGTGAGCTTCTTTTCAATCAGGTACTCGATTATTTCCCGCCGCTTGTCAATTTCCTCAGACACCTGGCGGGCGTCCACGCCTGTTGCGCGCGCGAGCTTTTCCCTCGCTTGGCTCCCCAAATCCGTCCGCTCAAGCTTGTCGTCAACAGGGTCCCAGCGATAAATCTCATTCAATGCAACGACGTCCTCGGTGCGCGAAACCTCGCTCACCTGCGTCACGCGGCGCACCAGGCCTTTTCCCCGGATGTGGACGCGGTGCTGGACCACGATCAAGTCAACCAGCGGAATCATGGCGCGGGGCACGTTCATCGGGGCGTTTTCCAGGCGCGTGACCGCCTCGCGGTCGCTGTTCGCGTGGAAACTCCCCATCGTCCCGCGGTGGCCCACGTTCATTGCAGTGAACATTGTTTCCGCTTCCCTTCCCCTTACTTCGCCCACGATTATCCTGTCGGGCCTCATCCTGATGGCGTTCTTCAGCAAGTCGTTCAGAGACGCTTTGGGGTTCGTTTCAAGCGCCAGCCAGTCCTCGCGGCCGCGGAAGTTGAGTTCGCGCGTGTCCTCGATCGTGATTACCCTTTCACTGGGCGGAATGAACGATGCGGCGGCGTTGAGCGTAGTGGTTTTTCCAGACGCGGTGCCGCCGACGAAAACGATGTTCAGCGGGAACAGGGACAGTCCGTCGACGGCGGTCCACAGGAACGCGGCGCACTCCGGCGAAAGCGTCTTCATTGCAACGAGTTCGACGATGCTGTACGGCTGCTTGCGGAACTTCCTGATGGTCACCGTCGTGCCTTCTGCCGCGGGCGGGAAAAGGACGTTGGCCCTGCTGCCGTCAGGGAGCTTGATGTCCTCGAAAGGCTTGTCGGACGGGTCGAGGAACTGGTTCACGAAACCGCGCAATTCCCTCTCGTTTTCAAACGAGATGTTTGTCTTGCAGATGCCGTTCTTTCTGTGGTGGACCAGGACGGGCTGGCCTGCTCCGTTGATCAGTATCTCCTCTATGTCATTGTCCTCGAACAACGGCCCGATGACCTTGTAACCGTGTAGCCTGGAAACGATTTTTTTCGCAATCGAGCCAGCTGTGTTTCCAATTGAGTGCCGAAGGACTGCGTCTATTTTCCTCCTCTCCGCCTCCTCGTCGTCGGGCTTCAGCGGCTTGCCTATCCGGGTGTGGTCCATTTTAGAGACAAACGCGTCAAAGACCGCGCCTGCTTCCCCCAGGCCGGTTTCCTCGCAGAACTGCTTTCCCTGGATTTTGCCGTAAACTAGGCCGATGAATTTCTGGACAAAAGACTCCTCGCGCTCCGGAAGCTCGTCGGGCTCAACGTAATACGATGAAAGCGGGTATCCGGGCTCGATGCGCGAAAGCGCCATGAAGGCATTATCTGGAAGACTTTAAAACTATTGTTGCGTAAGGCGCTCATGTCCAGGGAAAAAGCCGGCGAAGCCAAGAGGAAGGCGATTGAAGCAATCGCGAAAAGGGTTTCCTCGAGGATAACGCCGACAAAGGAAGAGGCTGAGGCGGAGAAAAAACTCGCCACCCGGCTGATTGCAAGCCTGCGCTCGGAACTCGGGCCGGAGCCGGAAATAAAATTCATCGGTTCCGCGGCGAGGGACACCGGGCTGCGGGGCGACAGGGACATTGACTTGTTCGTCGCGTGGCCGCGGGAGCGCTCGCGCGAATTCATTGTCCAGGCGACCGAAAGGGCCGCCAAGGAAGGGATTCCGGCGCAGTGGGTAATGCACTACGCGGAGCACCCGTACCTGCGGACGGCAGTCGAGGGTTTCGAAGTGGAAGTGATTCCCTGCTTCCAAATGAAGCCCCACGAGCAGTTGAAGAGCGCTGTCGACCGCTCCATACTCCACATGGACTACCTCCAAAAGCACCTGACTCCCGAGCAGAAGCGGGACGTGCGCGTACTCAAGAAACTCCTGAAAACAGCGGGCATATACGGCGCGGAAGCCGAAATAGAAGGGTTTTCAGGCCTCGTGTGCGAACAGCTTCTCCTCAACTACCGCTCGCTGGCCGGCCTAGTGGAAAACGCCGCCCAGTGGAAGCCGCCGGTTTTCGTGGACGTCGAAGGAATATACTCGGACGACTACGCGCGCTCGGAGGTCTTGAAGAAATTCTCCGGCGCGCCAATAATACTCATCGACGCGGTTGACAAGAACCGCAACGCGGCAGCCGCGACGAGCGCGACGAACGCGCACAAGTTCATTTCCCTTTCCCGGGCGCTGTGGGAAAAGCCCTCGGAGAAATTCTTTTTCCGCCCCGAAACCCGTTTTGATGCGAAGAAGGCGCGGGCGAAAATACTCGGCGCAATCAGGACCCGCGGAGCCAAATACATCCTGCTTTCAGTCAAGAAGCCGGCGGGCATCGTGGACGACATCCTCCTGCCCCAGTTGAGGAAAACGGGCGCGGCGCTTGCGAGGCAGCTGGCCCTGGGGGACTTCAAGGTCTTTGACCAAGCGACTTTTGCCGCAGGCGAGGAATGCTTTATTCTCCTTGAACTGGCTTCCGGTTCCATTCCGCCGGTGAGGAAAATAACCGGCCCGCCGGTCACCGAGGCGGGTGGGTGCAAGAAATTCGTGCAAGCCCACCGCAACTGCCTGCGCGGGCCCTATGTTGAGGGCGACCGGCTTTTCGCCGAAACCCGGAGGGAATTCACCGAGGCGCGGAAACTGGTCCAGAAAACGATGTCCGATCCGGTTGCTGCCGGAGCGGCCTCTCATTTCGTTGAGCCGCTGAAGAAGGCGGTTGTCCGGGAAGACTCCGCCATAGGCGGCGTTTCACCGGCTGCGCTGCAGAAAATCTGGGAACACGTGTTCAGGAAAGACTGGTGGCTGGAGTAAATCCACACTGTCTAATGTCCCGGTTTCACCCGAGTTCCTCTACCGCGCTCTGTTCTCCCGCGTCCTTGTCGCGCTCCACTCGGTAAATCCTCGCGCTCGCGCCCTCGCGGAGGGCTTCGTCGTGCGTGATGATGAACGTCTGTTCCACTATCTTCGGGATTTCCTCCCGCAGGGCGTTGCACAAGAGGATTACCGCCTCGCGGTCCAAGTTATGGGTTGGTTCATCGAGCACGAGCCAGCTCAGGTTGGGGGCAAGCACCATTGCAAACGCCACGCGCAGGGCCAGGGAGGCGCAGCTCTTTTCCCCGCCGGAAGCGTTTTCTATCCCGACCCAGAACCCGTCAAGCGCCTGCAGTTCAAGGGCGTATCCCTCGTGGTCGGCCCTGAGTCGTATGCTCCTGTAATCGTTGTACGGATAAATGCTTGGCCACAATGCGGCCACTGCGCCGTTCACTGCGTCGATGAGTTCGCCGCGCAGCACCGCCTGCGCGTCCACGAGCGCGTTCTGGAAAATCGTGAGGCGCCTCGTTTTTTCGTCAACTTGGCTGATTTCAAGGCGCTTCCTTCCCACTGCCTCGGATTTTTTCCTCCACTCCTCCAGCGCCTTCTCCTTTTCCTCGGCGAGTGCCCGGTCGGCCGCGGTCTTTGCCTTGAGCCCCGCGATTTGCTTTTCAAACTCAGTCACTTGCTTCCGGGCTTCCCTGAGTTTCGCCTCGTCGAAAACCGCGCCGATTCCCTTCACGTCGTTTTCCGCGCGCAACACCTCGTTCTTCAACTGCGCCGCCTTTTCCTCCGCTTCAATCGTTTCCCTGCACTTCCTGACGTCCTCCAGTTTTTCTTCTACTGCACGCATTTTTTCCTCGCTGAAACCCTTTTGCGCCTCCGCAAGGCGCGCTGACGCTTCGCCTAATTCCTTCTCCGCCGTCTTCCCCTGCTCGTCCAACGAGTCAAGCCGCTGCAGTTGCGTGAGGAGCGCTTTTTGTTTTTCAAGCTCGGCCGAAGTTTTTTCGACCTCGGTTTCCACGGCCTTGTGGCTGGCGCTGAATTCATTGAGTTCGCGCCTGGTTTTTTCCAGCAGCTCGTGCTTGTGTTTCTTCAGCGAAGCGTGCTTGTCGTGCGGCAGCGGCGAGTCACAGACTGGGCAGGCGGCTGATTCCTTTGCAAGCGCTGCGAGGGCGTTCTCGCATTCCTTGGCCCGGGCGGCGCACTCGTTGGCGCTGTCCTGGATTTTCTTCGCCTCCGCCTTCCCCCGCGCAACCGCGTCCGAGAGGCCGTGGATTTTTTCCTCCGCGGTTTTCTTGTCCGCGCCACCGAACTTTTTTTTCTCGGCGTCAATGAATGAAAGCGCGGTTTTCGCCTTTTCCGCCCGCACCCTTAGTTCCTGGATTTCCTTCTGCAGCTGCTTGAGCGACGCGATTTCCTTCCGAGCCTCCTCCTCCGCCGGCCCGAGGCGGTTTTTTTCAAGGAAGAACTTCAGCGACTTCCGCTTTTCCACGGCCTCCTTTTCCTTTTCAGCCAAGGCGTACCTCGTTCCTTCAAGGCGTTTTTCGGCCGCCCGAAGCCTCCGCTCCTCTTCCTCAAGCCTGCCGACGGCGGTTTCCATCCCGTGCTTTTCCTTCGCAAGCCCTGCGAGCAGTTCCTCGCTTTTCTTGAGCGCGTTCCTAATCGCCGCGGTTTCCTCGCCGGCGCGGGCAGCCTCTTTCTCGGCGTTCTCGTAATCCGTTCCCTGGAGGAAGCTCTGCGCGTTTTCCTTGGCTTCCTTGAGCTTGTTCAACGCGGTTGTCGCGTTTGAGCGAGCGGCCTCGAAACGGTCGATGCCGAGCAATTCATCCACTTGCTGCTTCCTTTCCCCTTTCCCGAGGACGGTGAAATAATCTATCTTGTTCTGCTCGGAGTAAATCGCGCGCGTGAACAGTTCGTAGTCTATCCCGAGCAGGCGCTCGACCGCTTCGGTGACGCGCTGGCTCTGGGCGTCGATTATTTTCCCGTCTGATTTCAGCACCGCTTCGGAAACGCCTTTGGCGCCGGCGATGCGCGTGACTGTAAACTCCTTGCCTCCGGCGTCGAAAGCCATTTCCACTTCGGCTTTGTCGCGCTTCTGTGGCCGCGCCATCACCACGTCCTCAAGCCTGACCTTGCGGCTCTTGAGCGCCGGGAAAGTGCCGAACAGCGCGAAACAGATTGAGTCAAGTACGCTCGTTTTTCCCGCGCCCATCGGGCCTATCAACAGGTTGGTGCCCTTGCCGAATCGGAGCGTTGTGTTTTCGTGGCTTTTCCATCCCTTGAGGCGGAGCGACCTAATCATTTGCTCACCCAAACACGAGGATTAAAAGTGTTTGCAGGTCTTTAATTGCTTATGCCCCTTGAACGGAAAATACCGGAGAGGAAAATCCTGAGGCCGTCGCAGGCGTGGAGTCTCCGTCTCTGGCACCGGGTGACGCTTCCTCCCAAGGAACACGTTGAACTGCGGCTGTCGCCGGCTGTGCGGGCAGTGAGCCCGGAAGGCAAACGGATGCTCGTGCGGCGCTTCAGGCGCGCATTTTAAGCCCCGGCCGCCGGAATTTTTCCATGCTTTTCGTGGCGGACGTGATGCTGAAGAAGCTCGCGCGGTGGCTCCGCATACTCGG
>JAPLXB010000035.1 GCA_026396285.1 Microcaldota archaeon | reverse complement strand
TCATATTTGTTTTGTCCCGTGCTTGCGCAGTAAGGAGAACAGTCTCCGTCTCCAGGACCGCAGCCGCCTGAATATGTTCCCCACAGTTCCTCAACGTCATTCTTGCCGCCGCTGCTGCAAGTGCCGGTTCCCGAGTCATATTCTCCTACACATCCCTGTAGTTTGCATGGTTTGTTAGAGCCCGAGTCTTTGTAACCGCATTCTTTAGTGATATCGCACTGGGCATTGTTATCATTGGTGTAAATGCACTCGTCCAGGATTCTGTAATTTTCGGCACAGTCATTGGAGTCATAACCATCATTTTTCAAAGACAAAACTAGTTTTTTGTCCGAAAGCACTTTGGAATCCATTTCCTTCTTGGCAGTCCCCTCTTCTGTTCCAGTCCACTCTCCAGTCCATTTCAAGCCGGACACGTAGCCTGAAGAAGTGCACTTGTCTCCTTCCCCGCCCTTCGGGCACATTGCAAAAAGCTCCTGAACATCCGAAAGAGGTTCGTAAAAACTGTACACTTGCCAGTACATCACTCGGTCCTCTGCAGCGCGAATAACCTTTCTCCCCCATCCCACATACTTGACGAGAATACATGTGTCCTTATGCATGTGGAACCGGTAAGGCTGCGGCACTGGCTGGTCAACGGAACCATACTCGTCGGCAACTATCGCCCCGTCGTCAAAAACGTTTTCCAGCTGTTCAAACGGTTTTTGCGACAGGACGAGCAGTGCTGGCCCGCATTCAACGTATCCGTAGCCGCAGAGTTCGTCGCCTGAATCGAGATAGGTTTGCGCGAGGCCCGAGGTGTCGAACAACGCGTTCTTGCCCAAGTACTTCAGTTTGCCGACTGCGCTCTGGTCGAAGGCGTCGTTGCCGGTCTCGTCCCGCTTCCTCGCCGTATACGTTATCTGGTAAACGCCTTGTCCCCCGTATTTCGCGTAGTCGCATTGCTCCCACTTGGCTGCGCGCGTGAACGAGTCAGTTGGCATTTCAAGGACCGCGTCATCCTTGGAGAAGGCCGCGAACGGGAACCCGCGCTGGACGTCGCCGACCTTGATGTTGCCGCGGTGGAACAACAGCGCGGATGACATGGCCGGGAGCTGGTTTAAGGAAGCTGCCTGGCCCAGGCTTTCGATGCCATATAGGCTGCCTTGGGTTGCGAGCGCCGTTTCCGGGGTGAGCCAGTCGTCGCCGATTTTCTCGGAAACCACGAAGTCCGCTGACCTGGAAGCTGTTGCAAAGACGGTGATTTGGGGCGCGGTGGCCGGCAAACTAATCCTATACGCTCCGTCTGTCGTGGAGACCGCGAGCGTCTTGGCAGGCGCGTTTTCAGTGCCTTGGGCGTTGTATATGAGGAGCCACAGGCGCTTGGTGAAATCAGGCGTGTCCTCCACCATGTTGAACTTAAGCATGTCCTTTTCCGCGAGGTAGTCCGACGCGGGGACGACGATGACGTCAGGCGCGTTCCGGTCCCATGAAAGGCTCACCGGCAGTTCCTTGAAGGCGATGGGCGCGCCGGCGCCGGCTATGACCGAGTAGCTGAAGGGCTTGAGGGCGCGGGGCTGGATTTGGGCAGTAGTGAATCCCTTCGTTTCCTTGTAAAGCGTGCACCCGGGGTTGAAGGCGTTGAACTTGAGGAGGACGGTCTGCATTCCGGTGGAGGCCGAGTAGCCCGTTATGTCCGGGAACTTGTTTTCCTCGTTTTCTATCGCGAAGCACTTGGCGTCGTCCAATTCCTTCCAGAAGGGCGGGACGTCGCGCTTCGGCGAAGCGCTCCAGTTGAGTAAAAGGAATACGGCGTCTGCCGGGAAGACGCCGGAAACGGTGAAGTCGATGGCGTCGACGGCGCACTCGGCGCCCGGCAGCGCTTCGGCCGGGGTCCTGCACGCGCAAGTCGCCTTGTCCGCGGGGTTGAGGCAGAACACTTTCATCGGCTCCGCGGCGTCGGAGGGCGCGTACCTGAGTTCGTAGACGCTGGGCGCAGCCGGCGGGACAACGGTTTCCTGGATGGCCAATTCCGTTGAATAAATGAGGTCCTTGTAGGAGAGCGTTATTTCAACAGGCGAGTCGGGCGCAGTGCCGCACGACGGCGTGGCCGCGAGTTCGCCTGACGCTTTTCCTTCAGCGGTCTTGCCAGAGAATTTCTTCGATGCCGGCTCGTATTCCTTTTCCAGGCACGGCGAAGCCCATGAAAGCGAGAAGTCCGCTGTCCCGCCGTCTTCGTCGGCGACCGAGTAGTTGATGGCCATCGTGCGCTTTGCTTGGGCGGCGAAGAGGTTCCCGCCCTCCGCGGCCTCCTGCTTGAAGAACACCTCAATCAGTTGTTTTCCGCCGTTGACGCTCATTACGGAGCAGTCCTTTGCCTCGCCCTCCTTGAGCGGGTCGCAGGGCGTGGTGGTGCCGTGCTTGAACCATTCTACGCCCAGCCTCGCGAAACCGAGGCGCGTGGTTTTCGTCACCGTTCCCGCGGCGTGCTTGAACGAGAGCGCAAGGCTGGTCGTGCCTGCCGCGATGGTGGCCGCGTCTATCTCAAAACTGCCGCTCGCCTCTGGTTCAAAGGGGTTGAGGTACGGGAAGGATAGTTTTGAAACGTCGATTGAAGCGCAGGGCAGCGCCTTGCACGCGAGTTCCTCCATGTCGTAGTAGTTGACCCACGAGTGGTTCTTCACGCCCGCGCCCGTGAACTCGATTTTCTGCGCGCCCGTTGGCTTGGCGAGGACGTTGAGTTTCCATTCCGCTGCGAGCGCCCCTGCCTTGGGCCCGCTTTCCGCGTAGGCGCCGCTGCAGTCAAGCCTGTCGGTTCCGGGCCCGCACAGGTAAGCGGACCCCTGCCGGTAGACTACTTCGAGGCACGCGTTTCCGTCGCACGCCATGTTCGGCTCCTTTATGGAGAAATTGAATTGCGCTGCCTGCGCCTGGCACCAGCCTTTCTCTTCGGCGTCCTTCGCCACCCCAAGGCCCGCGTCAAACGGGTTGCGGGAATATTTTTCCCCGGTTTTCTCGAACGACGCGAGTTCAAGCACGAACTTCTTTTCAGTCCCCTGCTGGTCGGTCTGCAGCTCCATCCTCACCGGGATTGACTGCGACTCTTCCGGCTGGATGCCGGCGGCAATCCACTTCAATGAATTGGCGTACGAGAGGCCGTCCGCGGCCCACGGGCTGTCGGCGCCGGCACACGCGGTCCCGGCTGCTGACGCGCCGCCCTTGAACAACGGCGTGTTCGGCGAATGCCACGTTATCCACCCGCTCGTCCTCGCGACCATCCACCCCTCGTCGGCCCCGGCCTTCGCGAAAAACTCCAA
>JAPLXB010000041.1 GCA_026396285.1 Microcaldota archaeon | reverse complement strand
CTAATTCGTAGCACGCGTCCGACCCGTCCTGTGAAACGAATTTGTACGCTATCACCGGATCCTTCAATTCCAAGGGAATCGCATCGGCCGGGAAAATGGGGTCCACGATGAACGCGAGCTTCGTGCACGGCATGATGATGCCCAAGTCCTTGTTCGCGTCAATCGCGATGCCCCCGCCTGCGGGCTGGTCCGGCAAGTCCCTTGTAAAGCAGTCGTCCAGCTTTTCCAGCAAAATGCGTTCGGGCACAGGCGGCGCCAGCGGCACCTGTTCCTTTGTCCTCACGAGGATGCTTGAATCGTAGCGCGTTGCCTTGGTTCCGCCGTTGTCAAACTCCACCACCACCGGCGTTCCTGCGGAAGCGGCCGAGGGGGCGATGTAGGCGGTTCCCTCGATTATGCCGCGGTAGGCGATTCCCGTCTTTATGAGCGACGCGTCTATTTCAGCGGTGCCGCTCTTGTCGGCGTAATTGAATGTTTTCCTCAGTTTTCCTCCGATTCCGTCGTACGTGTCCACTTCGACTGCAATGAGGCGCGCGAACGCGCTGTCGGTCGTCACGCGGATTTTCTTCGGGTCCTTCTGGAAGTCCTGTATCCTGAAGCTGGCTTGGAGGAGGCCGCGGTTCTGGAAGTCCTGTATCCTGAAGCTGGCTTGGAGGAGGCCGCGGTCGCACGCCGGGTTCCACGCGCTGCCCGTGAAGCAGTCGCCTACTGCGTAGGAAGTGAAGCCGAAGCCGCCGGAAACGGTTTTGCCTGGCTGTTCCTGTTCGTAAGTGGTTGAAACGCACGCGCGCTCCGAGCAAACCGTGTTGGGTGCCCCGATTGGGAACGAAACCTTGAAGGATTCGGCGAGGCACGATTGCTTGTTGGGCGTGGACTCCTGTACGCCGAGTTCCTGGTCAAACGGGTTGCGGAGCCATGTGCCGTTTTTCACGAGGTAAGAGCGGTAGTATAAGTCAAGGGTGCTCCTGTCGGACGTGGGGCTCACTTTGATGTCAAGCGAGAAAATGGTGCCGACCGGCCTGGTGGCGTCGTAGAACAAGTCAACCCACTTGTACGTCGTTCCCTTGTAGTCTTCGGCTTCGGTTCCGCTGCAGTCAAAGCCCGAGCCGGCGTAGAAGCCGACTTTCGGCGAATGCCCGCTGACGCCTGCTTCGGCGCTTTCGCCCACGCGCACAAACAGCCCGGCTTTTTCGCCTGCCGCGCTAGCGACTTGGAACCGCGCCTGAACAGCCGTCCCCAATTCGGCGTTGTTGACTTTTTCGCCGCGCTCGTTGAACAAGCCGACGAAGTAAACAAGCGAGTTTTCAACAGACGCTTTTGAAATCAACGGCAGGGAAACGCCCCTCGCCTCATCCGGCACCAGCACCGCGTCAAAACCCGGCAAATCGAAGTAGCCGTTTGCGACAACGGATATCTGGAGCGGGATGTTGGCGAAAACGCTTGCAGTGCACGGCTCGGCAGACGAAGAGCATGAGGCGACGGTCAAGTTGCCCGTATATATGGTGAAAGTCGCGGGAACCGAAGAGTTCGTCAATGCATTGAATGCCGAAAGCTGGAGGGAAGCCGGGTAAAGCACGAGGGTTATTTCCGCCTCGTTGGCCGCGTCCGAGAGCGCCACGAGCGTGTTGTCGTTGAAGCGCGTTCCCTTGGAAACGGCGGCGCGCACCAGCGAATCGCGCCTGAGGCCGGTTATTTTCAATGAACCGTTTGCGTCGGTCTTGGCCTTCGCGTCAAGCACCGGGATTACCGGCCCGTCCTCGAAAAACAGCGCCGCAGCCGCGCCCACTACCGGGTTTCCCTGCTCGTCTTTCACGCGGATGGTCAAATTCGCCGAATTAGAGTCGTCCGCCGGAGTCAATGCAAACGTCGTCTTGTCTCCCGCGTAAAACTCGGACCACGCAGGCAAATAACCCTTGGCGTACACGGACGCGAAGTGCTGGGCGTCTTTTTCAATGAAGCCGGTCCACGTTCCGTCGGTCTGGTTGTCGACCAGCGGCTTGTTCAACGCGGAGGAAATCACTATGCGCGCCGGAATCGTGTTGTTCCCCTCGTCCATCACGGTTATCGTCGTTTCGTTCGAGTTGTCCTCGGTCGCCTTGTTCAAAACCACTTTGAAAGTCACCGCGCCCTTCTTCGGGTCAGG
>JAPLXB010000008.1 GCA_026396285.1 Microcaldota archaeon | reverse complement strand
CGGGCGGCAGGCGCTTGAAGCAATGCAGGCGGCTGCGCCGGAACTTGGGCTGGGCGCGCCAAGCCTCCGCGTAGTCCACGACAAGGCGAAGAAAAGGTGGCAGCCGCACATCGTTTTGGACGAAAAGGCGGTCGGCGTGCTGGGCAGGAAATACCCGCAACTACTCAGGTACGGCGCCCGAATTCTCTAAACGAAGGCCCTGATTGCCTTTAAAAATTCTAGAGCCACTATTTTCTAGGTCCAAATGGCGTTTAAACCAGAACGAACGACTGTTTTCCTGCTAGCCATCTTTCTCATTTTTACAACCGCAACCGTCGCAGCCCAGTCAAGCGAATCATCAAGCAACGCTGAATGGAGAACGTTCCGCCGCTTCCTTAATCAAACTGGTTACACTGACTCAAATGCACCAACTACCGCTAACTTGAACTGGAGCTACTATACTGGGCTCAATATTGTAACTTCTTCTGCTACGATTGCCAATGGAGTTGTCTATATTGGCTCAGTGGATAATAGCGGCAACAACTGGCCTCTCCTAGACTCTCATGTTTATGCATTTAATGCCTCAAATGGTAACGTGATTTGGAATCATGACGTGGCGGGGGGTTACGAGCCTGGTTCGGTTTCGATTGCCGACGGAATAGCCTACGTCAATGCCAAGAATATGTTTGCGTTGAACGCTTCTGACGGGAGTGTAATTTGGACATATTCCACTGGCCACGACAATGGTTTTAGTTACGACCCCATGGTTTACAACGGAGTGGTCTATTCCGACTCAGCTTGGGGGGACGGCAAGGTTTATGCAGTGAATGCTTCAACAGGACACCTGATTTGGAACCACTCAATTGGGAACGGAGTTTATTCTTCTCCAGCTATCGCAAACGGCATGGTCTACAGCGGCAATGAAGCCGGCCATGTTTACGCCTTGGACGCCTTAACAGGAAACCAGAATTGGGATTACTTTACAGGCGACAGCAATGAAATTCTGAGTTGTCCTGCAGTTGCCAACGGGGTTGTCTACATCAGCTCTTTAGACGGAAGTGTTGGAAATGTTTATGCAATTAATGCCTTAACAGGAGACCTGATTTGGAGTTACGGTTACAATACAGGAGGCGAAGTCGAGTATTCTGCTCCTGCAGTTGCCAATGGAATCGTCTATGTGGGCTCTGCGGACAATAAGGTTTATGCATTGAGTACTTCAACAGGACACCAGATTTGGAATTTCACTGGAGGCAGCGGGTTTGGTTCCTCTCCGGCTGTCGCAAATGGAATTGTTTTTATCGGCTCATGGGACAACAATGTTTACGCATTGAATGCCTCCACCGGCGTCCAGGTTTGGAATTATCCAACGGGCGACTGGATTGGTTCCTCTCCGGCTGTCGCAAATGGAATGGTTTTTATCGGCTCAAATGACGGATACTTCTATGCCTTCGGGTCGCCTGCAGGATCATGGAACGGCGGAGGCGGAAATGCGAGCAGCAATGCAAGCAAGAATTACACAGTCTGCTCATCTGGATGCAATTACTCGACGGTCAGCGACTGCCTGAACGGAATAAACAACACCGTCGGAAGCCAGTGCCACCTGACTGAAGGAAACAGCACGCATTCGCTCACGCCCGGCACCTACAACATAACGCCAAATGACTGGACCGGAGTCATCGTGGTGGATGGACACAACGTTACGATAGACTGCAACGGCGCCCAGTTCATTGGAAACGGCGGAGACAATTACGGCGTCATGGTTTCTTCGCAGTCCTACACGACGATAAGGAACTGCATTTTCCGGAATTACGGCGAAGGCGTGCACTTGGAAGACGCCAACAGCAGCCAAGTACTAAACAACGTTTTCAACTCCGCCGGCGTAGGAATCAGACTAATCTCCGGCTACGACAACGTCTTTTCAACTAACACGATCAACGTGGACAACAACGTTTCCCTCAGCATCCCGAGCACTGAAAACAACACGATCTCGTCCATGACCATTGGTTCTGCCGTCAACTACGTTGTTTCCAGGAGCGGCACGGCATTCGGCGCCTCCAACGCCTATGCCGACATGCAATGGGATTTGGCTGACGTAACCATCGAAGGCAACCTCGGCTCAAGCCTCCTGCTAGGCAACAAGTTCGTCAGCCTCAACCCGGCGATCCTGCCGGCACTGGACACGCAAGCAAACGTCACAATCGACGCCGTCTTGTGCAGCAGATTCAACCTCTACCACTACTCCGGATTCGCAGACAACCTCGCCACGATTGTGAGCTCAGGGACCCTTGTCGCAACAGAGTCAAGCATCGGAGGAAACTGCACAGACGCCTCGGTTTGCAGGAACGTCCGCTGCACAGGCGGCACCCTCTCCTTCGAAGCCGAACACTTCGACTCATACGGAGCAGGCAGCGACGTACCGGAATACACGGGCATTGCAGCAGTTGCCGCGCTTTTGCTGGCGGCAGCTGGGTTCATTGCCGTAAGGAAGCGCGCCTGACGTTATTTGCCTAGCCGGCGCCTTTTCATCCACGCCCACATCACTATTGCGCCCGCGACTGCCGCGAGGACGAGGGCTGCAGCGACTTCAATTGCCGCAATGGCGTCCGGGTTAAGGGAAGCTAGCGGGTTTTGGAAAACGTAAGGTGTAGGGGACGGCGCGCCCGTGGAATTCGACTGGTTGGCTGTTTTTGGAGAAGGTGTTGCAGCGGGAGTTGGGGTAATGGTCTGTTTCGGCGAGGCCGTAATTGATGGCGCGGGAGTCGGGGACGGCGAGGGCGTGGCTGACGGCGCTGGCGTCGCGTTTGAAACCTCGGACTCCGGGTTGCCTGAATACCTGAGTTCAAGGACGTCGCCGACCTTCGGCACATAGCAACTGATGCCGACTTCTGACAGGTTGCCGTTGGCGTAGAAACCGAACCAGCCCGCGCCCGAATAACCGTTGACCGCAGTCAAGAGGCACGTGTTCTTCACTTCAGGAAGTCCCGGGCACGCGAGCGGGCCCGTTGCCGCGTACCACTGGCATGAAAGGAACGATATTTGGGCGTAGCACGTGTAGGCGCTGGGGCACGAGGACAGGGGCACGAGGCGGTCGATGTCCGCCTGCTTCGCGTCAGCCGGGAAAAACACTTTCACTTGCACGCGGTCGGCGTCGGCCGCGCAAGCGAATGGAACCAGGATTGAGAGTAAGGCGAGGAAGGCGAGCGTGGACAAGGTTTTTTGCAGCGTCATGGGATGGTCCCCGAGCAAAACAGTGGCTTGTTTCGGTTAAAATGTTTTTCGGCTCACCCGGCCTCCCTTTTCCTCAAATAAATTGCGGCGGCAGCGAACGCGGCGATGCACGCGGCGGCGATGAGGAGCGCCGGGGCGTTCTGGGCGGTGAAGAAGCCCGTGGAAATCAACGCAGGTGGCTTGGGGGCCGGGAGCGTTTGGTTTGCTTCACCCGCGCTTCCCCCTTTCCCCGCGCCCAAGTCCTGGCCGAATTCCTTTCCCCCTGTGCTGTTTTCCTGGAGGGCGGGGGATTTAGCTGTCGTCGGCTGGGCGGTGGCCGCCTGCGTTGGCGCCGGAGCAGGTGACGTGGAAGGCAAGGTAGTGGCTGTTGGGACCGGCGTTGTTGCCGGGGCGGGCGTGGAGTCGACCGCGGCGGCCGCGGTGGAGTAGCGGAGTTCAATGGCGTCGTTCGCGGCCGGGCGGTAGCAACTCACTCCGACTGCCGAGGGCGCGCCGTTCACGTACAACACCCACCAGCCCATCGCGCCCGCGTAGCCGTTGACGGCCGACACGAAGCACGATTCCGTGGTTTCCGGGTGGCCCTGGCACGCGAGGGGCCCGGTTGCCGGGTAGTTTTTGCAGGTGATTGAAGCAGCCTGCTGGAAGCAGGCGAGCGCCGTCGCGCACGACGAAAGCGGAACGGCTTGGTTCACGTTCGGCTTGCCCGAACCGTCTGGGAAAGTGACTTTGATTATCACCGTTGAGGGCGAGGAAGGAGGCGAACATGCGCCGCAGTCTCCGGGGCAGGAGGAGCAGGTTTCGCCGTTGTTGCACGCGCCGTCCCCGCAATACTGCGGCGCCGGGGTTGGGGTGGGGCTGGGCGCTGCGTTGCACGAGCCGCTGTATCCCGCAGGGTCTGCTTTTGCGAGTGCGGCCGTGGCCCAGCCGGTGTCAAGGGCGTTGGAGGCGTTGGGGTTCGAGCGCGACGCGTCCGCGAACCCGCCGTCCGGCTTTTGCAGGGAGAGAAGGTACTTGGTTGCGGTTTTTGCCGAACCGGTTTCGTTTGATTCAGCCAGCGCGATGGCCGCGGCTGCAGCCGCGTACGACTTGTTTGAGTTGCCGAAGCACGACGCGCTCTCGTTCCTGAGGAACTGCACCGCGGCTTGCGTTGCGTTGCCTGAATAGTTCGCGGCGTTGAGCGCGAGGACTGCGAGGGCCGTTGCCGAAGCCTTGTCCGGGCCAAGGGAATAAATCGGCGCTTCGGCGACCGTGGCCGTCAGGTTGAACGAGCCGTCCGGGTTCTGGAGGGAAAGGAGGAAGCCGACGGCGGCGGTCTTGTTTTGGGCGGGCATGATTCCAGCCGCGGCCATGAGGGCGAGCGCGGTGTCCACCGAACTCTCGACGCTGGACCAGACGGCAGTGTCGTAATATCCCTTGAAGCCGGCAACGGGCTGGAAGGAAAGGAGCAACGGAGTGGTGATTGGGTAGTTGACGGATTCGTTGGCTTGGCTGAAAGCGTAGAGGGACGCGGCCGGGACATCGGCTTCGCCCCATGAGCCCCAGAACCACGACGCGGGGTTTTCAAGCTGGGCCCGGAGCCACGCGAACGCCGCCGTTGAATTAGTTGAATTCCCTTCGGCGAGGAACATGCCCATCGCCGCGGCCGCTGCCTGGTGCTCGGCCCATGCGCCGTACGAGCCGTCTGGCTGCTGGCTTGCCTTCAGCCAGCTGAGTGCTTCCGGGACGCCGGCGGTGGCGAAGGGCACGAGGAGGAGAAAAAGTGCCGGAAAAAGGATTAATGCAGTGACGCGCGTGTTGCCAAGCAAAAAAACCACTCATACAACATATAGTGCTTTTGACCGAGACAGGATACAATATATTGATTTAAAAGGTTTGCGGTCTGGAGAGTGGGAAAAAGAAAAACTCGGGAAAAAGAATGGCCGCAGCTTCAACGTTGAAGGCCGAGCAAAAAAACGGAGAATCATCGGCCTTTATGCCGAGGAGCGTGTCACTTGACCGAGGACAGGAAACCGTTTTCGTCAGCAGTGAACCTGTGCATGCGGTTGCCCCTGCACGTGTAGATTCCGCTGCGCTGGTCCCATTCCAGCAGCACAGTGTTGCCCATGCTTTCGGTCCAGCACCTGGGACAGCACTGCACGTTCTTCAGAACCCCGGCGTTGTTTTCAGCCAACTCGCGTCCCCTCTTCAGCCAAGTATCATCCTTATTTCGTCCACGGCAACTCCGCCGCGGGCTTTTTAGTGACCAGAAAACCCTCTTCATTCTCCTCGAACACGTGGTCGTGGTTGCGCGTGCACACGAATTCCGCGTTACCGGAACGGAACTCAAGCTCCACGGAGTAACCGTCCTGGTTCAGGCACTTCGGGCAATAGGCTTCTGATTTCAAGACCATTGGATTAATACGGCACGATTGGATATAAAAGCATTTTCGCTTAAACCGTGTCGGTGGGGCAATGGGTTTTTCGGCCAGCGACGAGACGCTGCTCAATCGCTATGTCACGAACACTGATTCAAACATTTACTGCGTGCACGGCCTGCCGCCCGAGGTCGTTGCAGTGCTTTTCGCGTACTACAGCCGCAGTCCCGCGACTTTCCGGGAAAACCTCGTCAAGGTCGTCAAGGAAAAGGACGTTGACGTCCGGCCAGAAGGCACTGGAACGGGGTTGGCGGGAGCGAGCGAAAAAGCGCGCCAGTTCCACGAGAAATGGGTTGTCGCCTACGGCCACGGGTCGGTGGCGGAGCACGCGGTCGCTTCCATTGCAATCGAGGACGTTTCCATTCTCGCGACGAAAGCGGTCGAGGACAACCGCCTGGCGTCGTACACGGAAAAGTCAACGCGTTACCAGGTTTATGACCGGAACAGGTATTACCGGCCGAAGAACGTGACGGCGTCGCGGCTGGGGCGCTTGTACGAGGAGACCGGCAACCACCTGATGGACGCTTATTCAACGCTCTACCCGCAGGTGCTTGAGTTCGTCAAGGGAAGGAACCCGAAGGCGGCCGGGGTGGAGGAAAGGGCTTACGCGGCGCAGTGCCACGCGAAGGCGTGCGACACCGTCCGGTACCTCCTGCCTGCGGCGACGCTCACGAACCTCGGGATGACCGCGAACGCGCGGTCCCTCGAGCACGCCATTTCAAAACTCCTTTCCAGCCCGCTGGAGGAAATGCGGGACATCGGGCTGAAAATGAAGGCCGAGGTGCAGAAAGTCATCCCGACGCTCGTCAAGTACGCGGACGCGAGCCCGTACCTGATGGAGACGGACAAGGCGCTTGCGCGCAGCGCCGCTGAAAACGTCAAGGCGAAAGCCGGCGGCGACAGGCCGGTCGTGCTCGTTGACTACGACAAGCGGGCCGAGGAAAAAATCGCCGCCGCCCTGCTCTACAAGCACTCGCAGGCCCCCTACGAAACGGTGCTCAACGAGGTCGAGGGGATGGGCGAGGCGAAAAGGCGGGAAACCATCGCGGCCGCACTTGAAAAAATCGGGAGGTTCGACGCGCCCTTGCGCGAATTGGAGCACGCTTACTACACTTTCGACGTCCTCGTGGACTACGGCGCGTTCAGGGACATCCAGCGCCACCGCATGTGCACCCAGACCAACCAAGCGCTTTCAACCGGTTACGGCTATTCCACGCCGCCGGAAATCGGCGAAGCCGGTTTCAAGCCCGAGTACGAGGACTGCATGGCCCGCGCCCGCGACGCGCACGCGCAAATCGCCGCGGAATTCCCGCACGAAGCGCAGTACATTATTCCGCTGGCGTTCCGCAAGCGCGTCCTCTTCACGTGGAACCTGCGCGAACTGAACCACTTCATCAAACTGCGTTCCACGCCCCACGGCCACCAGTCCTACCGCCGCATAGCCCAGCTGGCGTACGACGAAATCGCGCGCGTGCAGCCGTTCCTCGCGAAATTCATCCGCGTGGACAAAACCCCGTGAAACGGCCGGCGGCAGTGAAACCCTGTTCAGCCCGCGGGCAGCGTCGGAAGCCCCGATACCGGCCCAAGCACCTTGTTGATCACTTCAGTCATGTCGCATTCGCTGGATGTGGCGAACTTGTCGTCGCCGACCGCGGCCTCGCGGCACTCGAACGCGGTCTTGGTCTTGTCATCCAGCGTCGTAGTCTCCACGGTCTTGGTTTCGACAGCCTGGGTCTGCTGCCGCATTTTCGCCGGGTCGAACCTGAGCCAGTCGCACTCCATTCCGCCGAGGACTCCCTCCAGCCCCGCGGGGACGCTGGAATAAACCGCGCCGGACTTGAAAATTTGCACGAGGGGAACCGCAGTCCCGCTGGCCGAGGCGGTGCCGTCTATGCGCAGGTTGCCGGACTTGAAGAAGGCTTTCCCGGATATTTTCCCGGACTCGGTCGTAACGGTCAAATCGCATTCAAGGGACGCGCCCATGGCAATCAGTTCGCTGTAGCCTTTTCCCACGATTGAAGGAAGGTTGGTTGCCTGGGCAACAGGGGTGGCTGACGGCGAAACGGTTGCGCCGCCTGCCGGCGTTGCCTCCGGCGAAGGCGTTTGGCTGACGCACCCGGACGCGAGGAGCGATGCAAAAACCACTGCAGCCAGCAAAATGAACTTGCGCGCCTCGGCCATACACTACCACCTGCAGAAACCAGCGTTGCACGGTTATTAACTTTTGCCAGCGAAGGCGGGCCGCGGCCGGGCAAGGAAATCATTTCCGGGGCTTTTTAGCCACCACGATGTTCCCGAAAAGCCCTTGTTTTATTAGGTCGTTCCTGACGACGTTTGCACCCAGTTGTTCAAGGAACTTTCCCGCCACGCTGGGCTCGTCCGTGAAGTGCACTTGGACTCCCCCGGGCCCGGTCATTGAATGGGCTGCGCGCAGGATCCGCTTCGCGTCCGCGTCGCCGACGACGAACGGTTCAAGCACGAACGATGATATCACCGCGTCGAACTTGACGCGTTTTGGAAATTGGTCTTTGAGCGCGGTCGCGTCGCCTTTCACGACGCGTTTAAGACCGCGTTTTCCGGCGATTTGCACGTTTTTGAACGCGGGGTCAATGCCGTATCCCTCGACGCCGTGCTTTTTTTCCAGGAGTTCAAGGAGGGCGCCGTTGCCGCAGCCGATGTCGAGAATTTTCTTCCCCTTCAAGCCGCCAAGGTGCTTCTCGAGCTCTGAAATTATGAGCGCGTGATTCTTGTACTGCGGGTTTTCCTCGCCGTATCTGCCCGTCTTCCACATGCTCCTTCGCCACTGCGCGTGTGGCAGGTAAGGCATTCAAATCACGAGAGGAGTTCCATTCCCGGGTACAGCGGGAAGCGCCTGCAGAGTTCGGCGACGTCGCCCTTCACTTTTTCCTTCACGGCCTCGTCGCCCGGCTTTTCCACGATTGCGGCAATGCATTCGCCGATTACCTTCATTTCGCTTTCCCCGAAGCCCCTCGTCGTTGACGCAGGGGTGCCGACGCGTATGCCGCTGGGGTCAAAAGGCTTCCGCGGGTCGAAGGGAATCATGTTCTTGTTCACGTAAATGTGCACGTCTCCCAGCGCCTTTTCCGCCTCTTTTCCGCTGATGCCCTTCGGCGTCAAGTCAACGAGGAGCAAGTGGTTGTCGGTGCCGCCGGTGACCAGCCTGAGGCCGCGCGCCATCAGCTCGTCCCCGAGGGCCTTCGCGTTCTTCATCACCTGCTTCGCGTATTCCTTGAACTCCGGCTTGAGGGCTTCGCCAAAAGCGACTGCTTTCGCCGCAGTCGTCTGGTCATGGGGCCCGCCCTGGAGGAAGGGAAAGACGCACTTGTCAACTTTCTCGGCGAATTCCTGTTTGCACATGATGATTGCCCCGCGCGGGCCGCGCAGCGTCTTGTGAGTGGTGGTGGTGACGATGTCGGTGACAGGGCAAGGGTTCTCATGCAATCCAGCTGCAATGAGGCCCGCTATGTGGGCGACGTCGGACATCGTGCGTGCGCCGACTTCGTCCGCGATTTCCTTGAACGCCTTGAAGTCAAGCTTGCGCGGGTATGCCGTCAGGCCGCTGAGGATCATTTTCGGCTTCTCCGCCAACGCGATCCTGCGGATTTCATCGTAGTCAAGGAGCTCGGTTTCCTTGCTCACGCCGTAGGGAACGGCCTTGAACAGTTTCCCGGAAAAATTCACCGAAGCGCCGTGGGTCAGGTGCCCGCCGTGGGCCAGTGAAAGGCCCATGAACTTGTCCCCTGCCTCCATCAATGCAAAAAACGCGGCCTGGTTCGCGGGGCTCCCTGAAAGCGGTTGGACGTTAACGTGGTCTGCGCCGAAAAGCTTCTTCGCCCGCTCAACAGCCAGGTCCTCTACTACGTCGACCCACTCGTTGCCGCCGTAATACCGCTTGTGCGGCGTCCCTTCCGAGTACTTGTTGGTGAACACGCTCCCGTTGGCCTGCATCACGGCCTTGCTGACGAAATTCTCAGAAGCGATAAGCTCGATTCCGGACTGGATGCGCCTGAGTTCGCCGTGGATTGCGTTTGCGACGTCCGGGTCGCTTTGCCTGAGGTCTGCAAGCATGTCGTGAACCAAGGAAACCCACCCCCCCTATTGACGGGTTTTTTGCGGCAGCATTTAATAAATGAACGCCGGCCCGAGCCCGCGTTGCAACGGCCGGCGGCGACAAACGCCAGACACCGGCCCGGAGTGCAACTTTATTAAATCCGCCCGGGTTTTTCCAATTGCCTTTTTTGCCGAGTCGCCGGTGGTTTGATTGAAGAAAACGATTTTGCTCGCGGCCTGCCTGGCCGCCGTCTTCCTTTTCGGGTGCCTTGCTGCACCGCAGCAGAACGCGGGCGCAGGCGCAACAATCGCGCCGGTCGTCACTCCCACGCCGACTCCTGCCGCGACACCGGCTCCGACTCCGGCGCCTACGGTGGTTCCTGCTCAAGAAACCGTTGTCGCCAAAAACTGCTCGGCGGACAGCGACTGCGACTGGACCGTGGTCACGTGCTGCCCCGCCTCAATGGGCGGGAAATGGGAGTGCGCGAACGAGAAAGAGACCAGCGTATACAACTGCCCGGCGGACCTCGTGTGCCCGGCGGTTTATTCAAGCACCCCCATGGATTCGTGCCTGTGCGTGGAAAAATCGTGCAGGGGCGGGGAACTCAATTTCTCCCAGGCCGCAAAACGCGTCGAGGACGCTGTGAACCAGGTGCTTAACCAGACGATTGCATTGGGCGCGGCCGGCGGGGCGCGGTTCACTCTCGATGCCGCCGTTGACTACCGCGGGATAACCGGTTTCTACGAGAAGAGGGCCAAGTATTTCCTGAAGCCTTCGCCGAGGGCGGTGCCCGGGGGGCGCACCATTGACTTCATGGTTTCATTAAAGCCCGCTTCCACGCGGTGGAGCGGCGCGTATTTCCCGATAGAACAATTCGTTGACGGCAGGATATACTACGTCAACCGCGGCAAGGACGCGATGGATAACCCTGTTGACACGAAGGCCGCGTTCTCGTGCGGCGACGGCAAGTTCCTCGTCGCAGTCAACGACGAGCAGTCGTTCGACCAGTACTTCAACGGCTTCTGGTTCTATGACTTCGACAAGGAAGCGTGGGCCGAGATACCGGTGAAGGCGTTCGTGTCTGCACTCATGAAAGCATGCCCGCAGTAGGCGGCGGGACTGAAGCGTTGCTTGAAGGCAAATGGCTGGAAAGGAGGGGTTGGAAAATGGCGAAGGTGACCGTTTATTCCGCTGAATGGTGCCCGTGGTGCACGCGCGTCAAGGACTTCCTCGCGAAAAACAAGGTAGCGTTCGTGGAAAAAAAGGTGGATAAGGACCAGGATGCGGCTGCGGAAGTGCTGCAGAAAAGCGGGCAGACCGGCATCCCGGTCATAATAATCGGCGACGAGGTCATCGTGGGCTTTGACGAGCCGCGTCTCAGGCAGTTGCTGAAAATAAATTGAGCGCGCGGGGGCACGAAAGGCGGGCCGCGCAACGGGCTTTACGGCAGTAAAAACAGGCGGCAAACAGGGCAGCAGTTGCCCAGGGGCGTTCAGGGGAGTTTTATCCCGGCTACCGCGAGGATGAGCAGTATCCCGACGCCCGCGAGGCCCAGGATTGCGGACACGGCGACTGTCGCGAGCGTGAGCGGAATGTTCAAGCCCGCGCCAGTGTACTGGCTCAGGAAGTTTATGGCCAGAAGCGCGATGACGCCTAGCACCGTGTTGGCGAGGATGTTTTTCAGGATTTTCAGTATTAGGAACGCGGCGACGAAAAAGACTATTGCAAGCAGTATGGAGCCGAAGGAAACAATGAGTTCAACCAACGCCGCCCGCCCCCACTTTCTCTCACTCTATCTTGCCTTTCAGAATCCACCGCTCATAAAGGCTGTTGTAGTAAATCACCACGGTCAGTGAAAAGTTTTCCCCGACGTGCTTTCCAACAAGCGACTCCTCGCCAAAAGAAAGCCACGGCGTCCTGTCGCCAAGGTTCTGCAGCGAAGTGGTGTTTATCCAACTGCCGGTCGGCCTGTCCGAAAGCGTGTCGTTCATCGTCGTTATGCCGTTTATGCTGACGCCGCCGCTTGTCCGGGGCGGCTTCGTTTCGTATTCAAGAATCAGGAAAAGTTTTCCGCCCGACGCCTTGAAATCAACGACTTTAAAAGCCGTTGCGGCAATCGCCTGTTTCCCGACCTGAGTCGCGGTCTCTACATTCTGCTCGGTCACCGCGATTGGCGTGGGCGTACCCGCCGCACAAGACGGCGTCGGGCACTGGGGCGCCGGCCGCGCCGGGCAGTTGTCAGGCGAATCCACGGCGGCGCCGTTCCAGCACACGTACTGGGTTTTGGAAAAGTTTTGGGAAAAGAAGCCGGCGTAGTACAGCGCGGCCAGCGACGCCGCAACCAGGACGACGACTATGAATACGGGGACGAGCGGGCTCGCTTGCCTGGGCCCGGCCCTTGCGGCCGCGGGCTTTGCCGGCGCCGATTCCTCGGCCCCGCTGTTCCTCTGATAGTTCCGCGTCGGCGCGCGTTTCACAGCAGCCATTTTCCACGACCTCGTTTTCAAGCCAGCGGGCGCGATAGGTTAAAAAGCGGTTGATTCCGAAATAACCGCAGCGCCTGCAAACCGTATTTTGCCGGCATTAAAAAACGTTGCGGGTGGTTTTCGTGGCTCTCGGCGCGTTGAAAACTTCAATGGCTTTGACGATGGCGCTGCTGTTCGGCACCCTCGCCGCCGTGTTCGGCTTAATCCTTTGGCTGGCCGGCCCCGACGTCGGCGTGGGCCCCGGAATCGCCATGGCGCTCGCTTTCTCGCTGGTCATGACGCTCCTCCAGTGGTTTTTCGCCCCGGCGCTCATCAAGCTCATGACGCGCATGAAGGAAGCCGGGCCGGCCGAGCTCCCGTGGCTCCGCGCCCTCGTGGAAAAGCACGCCAAAAAAGCCGGGATAAGGGCTCCGCGGCTTTTTGTCGTCGCCGACCCCACGCCCAACGCGTTCGCGTTCGGGAGGACGAAAAACAACTCCAACATCGCAGTCCACTCCGGGCTCCTGGAAAAGCTTTCAAAAGAGGAAGTGGAGGGCGTCGTCGCCCACGAAGTGGGGCACATCAGGCACCGGGACATGGTGGTCATAACCCTTGCGTCAATGGTTCCGATGCTCGTTTACTACGGCGTCGTGTTCGCCGGCTCAGTCCTTTTGGGAAGGGGCCGCGACCGCGGAGGAGGCGGGACGATTGCGGTGTGGCTCGGCGCGTACGCGGCCCAGTTCCTCAGCTTCCTCATAGTCATGCACTTGAGCAGGACAAGGGAATACTACGCCGACGCCTACAGCGCGGTCTCAACTGGAAAACCGTTGCTTCTCCAGAGCGCGCTTTCAAAAATAGCGTACGGGTTCCCCGCCAACGCGCCAGTGGATTCATACAAGGACAAGCGCGCGTTCTACGTGGCCGACCCCGTCGAAGGAATTGAATTGGCGCGCGCAATGGGACGCAGCGGCGTCGCCGCGGGCGGCACAGCAGGCAGCGCGGCACTTGGCGGGAACGAACGCATCAGCCGGGCCATTGAATGGGAGAGGCGCGGGGGATTCACCGAGTTCTTTTCCACCCATCCCCTGGCGTACAAGCGGCTCGCCGCCCTTGAAAAAGTGGATGCTCAAATGAAGGCGGGCAGGCTCTCGCTCGCGAATGTTTAAAAACTCTTTTGCCCCCTTTGCCTCCCCCCCAAACGCGGGCGAAGCGGCCGGCTCAGGCGCTCAAATGTCCAAGAGCATCCTGATAACCCATTTGCCACGCACGTCCTTGGAAACCTTGGTTTCGTGGTAGGTGACCGCCTTCACGTCAGTCCTCCCCAGCTCCGGCGACATCTTGGACCCGAAGGCGCGGCCGCGGATGAAGTAACCGCGGAAGGGCGTCATCTGGAACGCGTCCGCCACGAACTCCTTCAAAAAAACGCCTCGTATCTGGGACTTTGTCAGCAAGTCCGCCAGCACGCGCGTGGAAAGTTCTTCCAGAGTGGGCGCGGACTCGGTGACTTTCACCGTTTCCTTCACTCCCAGGCGGTCGGTGTCGGCGATGGTTGAAAACATCGCGGCCGCCGCGTTCCTCAACGCGTCCTCAAACGACACGCCGTAAGCTTCAAAGAGGGCGTCGGCGGTGTGTTCCAAAAAACGGTACTTTTCCCTGACCGGGACAGGCGGTTTGACCAAAGAAGCCATGCAAGTCACTTGGATGCGGGAGATAATGAATGGATTTTTAATAGATGATTAAACAAACAATTGGTTTGGTTTAAACGCTTTTTGGTGCACGCGCGGGGGAGATTGGCTTGCTTCCGGGACTCGGGAAAATGGATCCAAGGCAGATGACCAGGCTCATGGCCCAGATGGGGATAAAAAACGAGGAAGTCCAGGCGGAGCGCGTCGTGATCGAGAAAAAGGACGGCGGCCGCATCGTCGTGGAAAACCCGTCGGTGACCGCGATTGAAATGGGCGGGCAGAAAAGCTTCCAAGTCGCGGGCGAAGTCAGGGAAGAAGAGGGCGGGGCTGGCGGAGGGGCCGGCGGCGGAGGAAGCGGCGCGGCCGGCGGCCAAAGCGACGCCGAACTCGTCATGAAGGAGGCGGGGTGTTCGCGCGAGGAAGCGGAAAAGGCGCTGGCGGACGCAGGCGGCGACATCGCCGAAGCGATTCTGGCCCTTGAAAAACGCGCGGGCAAGGCTTGAAATTCGGCCGGCAACTGCATTGGAGCGGCGGGGGAAAGGGCTTTTATTGCAGCAAACTCCATTCCTATGAGGGTGGTTGCGTTGCCGGTTGCAAGCGAATTGGTCCAATTCAAGAAAAGGTTCGGCGAATCGCTTTTCGGAAAAGTCGCTAAAAACCTCCACACGGTCAGGAATCACGCGGTTGAAAGCGCCCTGTATGAGCCTCGGAAAAGGAAGACGCTCTCCGGCTTCAGGGAACTGGTCCGCAAGAAGCTTGACGCCGAAGCCAAAATGTACGCTTCCCGGAGCATCATGCAGCGCATCGAAGAGGAGATGAAGACCCTTGGCACCGTGCACGAGAAAAGCCCGACTGCCGCGCGCATTTTCAGGAAACTCGTGGGCGGAGAGGAAAAGGAAGCCAGCGCAGATGTGGTGAGGAAGAATTTTGAAAAACTGTCGTCGTTTTACGAGGACACGCTTCTCATGCACAAGGATTTGAAGAAACTGGTCACGAAGATGGCGCCGGCTTTCCAAATGCGCCCGGCGTTCCAGCGCGCGAAGTGAAAAACCCCATGGAAAGAATGGCCGGCCTCAGGAGGGAACAGGGCGAAATGCTGTCGTCGCTCTCCCACGCGCTGCAGATGGCCACGAAACACCATTTCCAGTCCGAGAGCCTGATGCCCCGCACCGACGAGCCGGAGCACAACCTTGAAAAATACCGGTCGTTGCTCCACCTCGACGACCTGGAGTTGAAGAAAAAGGAGGCCGAGGGCATCGCGTGGAAACTGGAAGTGAACGAAACCGCGCAAAAACTGCACGCGGGGTCCTCGAGGAACGGTTGGCTCAGGCGGGCGTGGAAGAGCGTCACCCTCCTCAGGCGCGCCGAGGAAGAATTGCAGAAACTGGTTGGAAAAAACCCCGAGTTGAGGAAAAGTCTTTTGGAAAAATGGGAAAAGCGGGCCAGGGCAGGCGGCTTCTGACGCCGTCACGCAATTTTATAAGCGGGTTTTCACAATATATTCCCATGCCGCTCCGCGAAGAGCACG
>JAPLXB010000013.1 GCA_026396285.1 Microcaldota archaeon | reverse complement strand
GGCGCAACCGCGTTTGACCACAACCGCTGCAGGCCGCCCGTCTGCGCCGAGTTGGCCGTAAAAAGGGCGGTTTCCATTGCCGTCCTGACGAAACGGCGCTTGCACGTCTGCCACGCTTCAACAGCCGGCGAACTCGCGGCGATAAAAGAAGCCAAGAAGGCCGGCGCGCGCGTAACGTGCGAGGCCGCGCCCCACCACTTGTTCCTGTCCGAGGAGGACGCGAAAAGCCTGGGCAATTTCGGGAAAATGAACCCGCCCCTGCGGTCAAAGGAAGACGTGGCAGCTGTTTGGAAAGCGGTAGCGGACGGCACCATAGACTGCATTGCAACCGACCACGCGCCCCACACGCGCGGGGAAAAGGAGCAGCATTACTGGGAAGCGCCGTCCGGAATCCCCGGATTGGAGACGATGCTGCCGCTGCTTTTGGACGCGGTGAACGCGGGCAGGCTCTCGCTGGAAAAAGTTGTTGAATTGTGCTGCGCCAACCCGGCGAAAATCTTCAATTTAAAGGGCAAAGGCGGGTTTGGGGCCGGAATGGACGCCGACTTCACGCTCGTGGACTTGAAAGGAACGACAAAAATCAGCCCGGACCGCCTCTTCACCAAGTGCGCGTGGAGCCCGTGGGAAGGAAAACCCCTGCGCGGCCGCATAAAGCGAGTTTTCCTGCGCGGCGAAGAGGCTTTCGACGGCCAGGAAGTCACGGGCACGGCCGCCGGAGCCACTAACTCTTTTTAACCGCCGGGAGCCCTATTTTTGCATGCCGCTGCCGTTGAAAAAACCACCCGCCCCAGGAGGGGAGCGTTTTTCCAAAAAACTTTTGGCGTCGCAGGCAAGGATTTTTCCCTTAGCGGTCGAGAGGGAACTGGCGGGGAAAAAATACGCCGACTTGATGAAAATGCCCGTCGGGAAGCTCAAGAGCCTCGCGCTTTCGCTTCCCCACCCCGGCCACCGGCAACTCGGCAGGGCCGTGCTTGAAAACGGGCGGACGGTTTTTTTGAAAAAAGCCGTGCTCACGCCCCACCAGTTCATGAAACCGAAGGGCGTGCCGTTGAAGAAATGGCTTGCCGGCCTTTCCGAAGACGAGCGCTTTGGCCAGAGCATCTACGCGCAGCACAGGAAACTCGTGCTCGGCAACTTCAGGCGGGACAAGATAATCTATCCCGGGCCCAAGGAGGCGATATTGGAAAACCTCGTTGAACGCCTTCCGGCCGGCCACCCCGCGCGCGAGGGCGGCGTGGACTACTTAACGGCTGTTGACGAAAAAAACAGGCTGCTTGGATTCATTTCAACCGAATACACTGCGAAAAAGACCGGCATCATCGGCTTCGTTGCCGTTGCGCCCGAAGCGAAAAGAACCGGCTTGACCCAGAAACTCTACGACGCGGCGTTCAAGCACTTCAAGGAAAGGGGGGTCAGGTACGTTTTCGGGGAAATAGACCCTTACGGAAGGGGGGAAACAATGGAACACGCGGCCCTGCGGGAAAAAGCGGCGGCCGGCGCCCTTGGCGCGGACGGAACCGCGCGCCTCATCGAACTTAACAAAAGGCGTGACCGGATTATTGCGCTGGCACGGCACGGCCGCCTCCTCGTAAAGGGTTTCCCATACCTCACGCCAGGCACGGAAAAAAACAACCTTGACCCCATGAACCTCGCGGTAACCGACCTCGAAGGGAAAACGCGGCGGTTTTCAGGGAAAAAACTCCTGGAATTCGTGAAGGACATTCATGGAAGCGAAAGGCTTTACGGAAGCGACGTGTCTGCGGTTCCGGCAATGGAGGCGGAACTGGAAAAACTCGAAAAAAAGGGAAAAACGCTCTTCAGCATAGTTCCCTTGTGGAAAAAGCCGGGCAAAAACCGCGAATAAAGCCCGGGCCGAGAAAAGGAAAAGCGGGTTCTTATGCCTTGGCCGCGATAGGAACCATGACTTCCTGCTTCGCGAAGTGCTTTCCCCGCACGAGATGGTGGTGCTCCATTTTCGCTGGCTTGAACAGCTTCCTTATGTACGACAGCACGTATCCCTTGTCAAAGTCCTTGCACGAGTAAATGTCCATCGTCAGGTAATTCCCGCGCGCCGGGAACGTGTGGATGCTGATGTGGCTTTCCGCGATGACGACGAAACCGGTGATGCCCGGTTCCTCCTCGGGCCTGTCCTTGTGGAAGAACAGATAGGGTTTGGTTATCTTAGTCATTCCTATCTTGGCCGGCAGCTCGTCAAGGAACCGGTACACGTTGTCCAAGCTCCTCACTGCGCCGGGTTCGCATTCGTACGCGTCCACCATCAAGTGCGGTCCATGCATTTACTAAACCCACCTCTTTCCCCAAATAGGGGGTGAATCATTTTAGCGAAAAAACAACAGAATCCGAGAGTTTGAAAAAAACTGTTTTTCCCAACCTTTCCTGTCCAGCCACGTTGTGACAAAGATTTTCCTGCGCTGCAATCAGCACCGCAGCAATTGCTTAAAAACATTTTCCCGCGAAAAAAATTCGCGCCAATCAGGCGCTGCCGGGGCGGAATTTTCCGGCCGAAAAAGCGTTTTCGCGGTTTTTTTGAACGGATTTTTCCCGGTTTTTTTAAAGGAATTTTTTTTATTTACTTTTGTTTTTTGCCGCGGCCAACGCGTAGCCGAGGATCTTGTACGCGAGCCGCGCGGCAGCGAAGTCCGGCGCAACGAATCCCTTGATTGGAGAGAGTTCCACCACGTCCGCGCCCACAATACGCCTTTTTTCCGACACTTTCCTAACGATGGAAAGCGCCTGCTTCCACGAAAGCCCCCCCGGTTCCGGAGTGCTCGTTGAAGGCATTATCGAGGGGTCCAGGGCGTCCAAGTCGAACGTGATGAAGACGTTGGGCCCGCACGCGGCCACTATGTCCTCCGGCGCCCATTTTCCGTCGTCCTTGGCGAAAAAAACCGGCAGGCGCGCCTTTTCAATGAACCACCAGTCCTCCTCGCACACGCTCCTCGTCCCCACTTGTACCAGCCGCGCCCCCTCGTCCAGGATTCGGCGCGCGGCGCACGCGTGGCTCCACTTCGTTCCCTC
>JAPLXB010000028.1 GCA_026396285.1 Microcaldota archaeon | reverse complement strand
GTCGACTCCAGCTCCGGCTGCACTATGTATTCCAAGGCGTTGACGCGGCGGTTGGTGCGCTCGATTTCCTTGATGAGCCTGCGGAGCGCGGTCTCGGTTTCCGCCAGTTCTATTATCTGGTTGAGCGAGTTCTCGAACGCTTCCACGGCTTCGTCGAATTTCGCCGACGAACCGTGCACTGAATAGCCTCTTTCGAAGATGTTCCTGCTGATTTTCGTCGCGGTTATTTCCGGTATCTTGACGCCCATGATGTTCTTGGCGTTGACTTCCACTTCCGGCGCTGTTCTTGCCGCGAGGGCGTTTGCCTCCACGAACAGGTCGCCGTGGACCGCGCGCGCGACCGCGAGTTTCTTGTGGGCGTCTATGACCTGCTTGTTGACCTGGGAGCGCACGTCTTTTGCCTTGCGGATTGTCGCGAACAGTTCCAGGACCAGCGCGTCCCTTTTTTTCTTCAGCAGGTCGTATCCTTTGCGGGCGAGGACGAGTTTCTGGCGCGTGTTCAGTAACTCCATTCTCGTGGGCCTTACTGCCTCCATTTTATTTCGCACCTTGCCATCCGTTAAGCTTTTTTCCTGAATCTCTTGCCGTACGCCTCGTAGTGCTCGGGCTTCACCCTCTTCAGTTCGGATTCCGGTATTCCTGCAAGGAGTTCCCAGCCGAGGTCAAGGGTCTGTTCGATGGTCCTGTTCTCGTACTTGCCTTGGGCGACGATGCGCTGCTCGAAGGCGTTGGCGAAGTGAAGGAACTTCTTGTCGCGCTCGGTGAGCGCCTCTTCGCCGACCACTGCCACGAGGCTCCTCAGGTCGCGGCCTTCCGCGTAAGACGAATACATTTGCGAGGAGACGCCGGCGTGGTCTTCCCTTGTCCTCGCCGGGCCGATGCCGAGGTTCATGAGCCTTGACAGCGACGGGAGCACGTCAACGGGCGGATAAGTCCCTTTGCGGTGGAGGTCCCTTGAGAGGACGATTTGGCCTTCGGTGATGTAGCCGGTGAGGTCGGGTATCGGGTGGGTGATGTCGTCGTCGGGCATTGAAAGAATCGGGAGTTGCGTCACGCTTCCTTTTTTGCCGTGGACGCAGCCGGCGCGCTCGTAGATTGACGCGAGGTCCGTGTACAGGTATCCCGGATACCCGCGGCGGCCTGGCACTTCGAAGCGGGCGCTCGCGATTTCCCTGAGCGAGTCGGCGTAGTTCGTCATGTCGGTCAGGATGACGAGCACCTGCATGTCCCTTTCAAAAGCGAGGTATTCGGCGGTTGTGAGCGCGAGCCTCGGAGTGACGATGCGTTCGATGCTTGGGTCGTCCGCGAGGTTGAGGAACATGACCGTCCTTTCAAGTGCGCCGGTTTTCTCGAAGTCCTGCATGAAGAACGCGGCTTCGGCGTGGGTTATCCCCATTGCGGCGAAAACGACGACGAATTCCTCGGCCTTCCCCCTGACAGTTGCCTGGCGCGCGATTTGGGCCGCGAGGTCGTTGTGCGGGAGGCCGGAGCCGGAGAACAGCGGGAGTTTTTGGCCGCGGACGAGCGTGTTCATACCGTCGATGGTTGATATCCCGGTTTGGATGAAGTCGTGGGGTTCGGCGCGGGAAACGGGGTTTATGGCGCTTCCGATGATTTCCCTTTTTTCGCCGCTGACTATCGACGGCCCGCGGTCGATTGGTTCGCCTACTCCGTTGAAGACCCTTCCAAGCATGTCGTCGCCGACCGGGATGCGGAGGGTTTCGCCGGTGAAGCGCACGCGCGTGGCCTTCGTGTCCAGTCCGGCGGTGTTGCCGAATATCTGGACTGCCGCAATTCCCTTGGAGGAATCCAGGACCTGCCCTTTCCTCTTCTCCCCGTCAGGGAGGATGACCAGCACCATCTCGTTGTATGCCGCGTTCTCCACGCCTTCCACGTAGACGATTGGGCCGAATATTTCCTTGACCGACTGGTATTCCTTAACCATGTTCATCACGCGAACGACTTGTCTATTGACTTGTTTATTTCCTTTACCCGCGCCTCCACCTGCTCTTCGGGCACCCTCTTGAGTTTCGCGATTTCCCCGCGTTCCTCCGCGTCAAGTATCCGCGACAGCGGCGTTTCCAGCGCCAGAGCAGCCTCGGCCTTGTCGTAGAAGTGGAGAATCGTCTTCAGCATTAGGTACTGTTTTTTCATCGTGGAATAGACGTCTATTTCGTCGAACGAGTTCTGCTGCAGGAAGTCCTCGCGGATCATTTTCGTCGCCTCGAGCACGAGCCGCTCCTTGTCCGGGAGCGCGTCCGGCCCGATGAGCTGGACTATTGCCTGGAGTTCCGCCTCTTTTTGGAGGAGCCCCATTGCGCGCTGCCTGACGTCAATGAAGTCTTCCGCGACGTTTTTCGCGAACCATTCCCTCAGTTCGCCCAGGTAAAGGGAGTAGCTCTTGAGCCAGTTGATTGCCGGATAGTGCCTCCTGCGCGCGAGGCTCGTGTCAAGGGCCCAGAACACTTTCGTGACCCTGAGCGTGGCCTGGGAAACCGGTTCGGAGACGTCCCCGCCCGGCGGCGAAACCGCGCCGACGACCGAGACGCTCCCGACCCTTTTCGGCGTCCCCATGCAGTCGACCCTGCCTGAGCGCTCGTAGAATTCCGCCAGGCGCTTGCCGAGGTACGCGGGGTATCCTTCTTCGCCCGGCATTTCCTCCATCCTCCCGGAGATTTCCCTCATTGCCTCCGCCCACCTTGAAGTGGAGTCGGCCATGAGCGCGACCTCGTATCCCATGTCGCGGTAGTATTCGGCGATGGTGATGCCGGTGTAGATGCTTGCCTCGCGGGCCGCGACAGGCATGTTCGAGGTGTTGGCAATCAGCACGGTCCTCTGCATGAGGGGCTTCTTGTTCCGCGGGTCCACGAGTTTCGGGAATTCGGTGAGCACTTCAGTCATTTCATTCCCTCGCTCCCCGCACCCGACGTAGACGATGACGTCGGCGTCCGAGTATTTCGCGAGGTCGGTCTGGGTCACGGTTTTGCCGGTCCCGAAACCGCCCGGGATTGCGGCGGTGCCTCCCTTCGCGATTGGAAACATCAGGTCGCATATGCGCTTGCCGGTAATCAGCGGCATTTCGTACGGGAGCTTCTGCGAGTATTCCCTCGGCACCCTCACCGGCCACTTCTGCGCCATGAGGACGGGGATGCCGTTGATTTGGCACACCGGCTCGTCTACCGAGAAGTTCCCTTCCAGGAGTTCGGTTATTTTCCCGCGGACGCCCTTGGGCACCATTATCTTGTGGATGACGCTGTATTCCCTTACTTCGCCGATTACGTCGCCCTGTGCCGCGTCCATTCCCTTCTTCATTTTCGCGACGAACTCCCATTTCTTTTTCCTGTCAAGGGCCGGCGCCGAGACGCCGCGGGCGATGAAGTCGCCTGCCTTGTCCCTGATGATTTCAAGCGGCCGCTGGATGCCGTCGAACACGCTTGACAACAGGCCCGGGCCCAGCTCAACCGAGAGCGGCATTCCCGTCCCCGCCACTGGTTCGCCCGGCCTCAGCCCGCTCGTGTCCTCGTAGACCTGGATTGACGCCCTGTCGTACTTGAGCGAGATTATTTCGCCGAGGAGCTCGGCGTCCCCGACCTTGACCAGTTCGTTGATCTGGCTTCCCTTCATGCCTTCCCCCTGGATGAGGGGCCCGGAAATCCGTTGAATCTCTCCCATTCAAACCACTTGAGCCGAATTTATGACTCATTCTTCACTTGAGTTCTATCCCGATCGCTTTTTTGAGCAGCGCCGCGACCGACTCGCCGCCGCGCGCGGCCTCTTCCTTCCTCGCCGGCACAACGACCGTGACCGGCTTCACTGATTCCAGCAGCATCCTCTTCGTCCTCGCGTTCAATTGGTCCACGCACTCCACGGTGGCAATGAGTATTCCCACGCCTTTTTTCGCGAGCATTCCCTCCACTACCGCGTTGGCGTCTGCGCCGTACGTGGAAGCGGCTTCGGTGACTCCCGCGAGCCTGAAGCCCGTCACTGTGTCTTCGTCGCCGACGACCGCGATTTTGTCCAAGACCTTGTCCAAGAAAATCAATCCCCTGCCTTCGTCACGCTTTTGCCGTTTTTTTTCATTTACCCTGACGCGAGTATGGTGCCGCGCACGTCCTCCTTCATTTCAAAGAGCGTCGCGAACGCGATTTTCCGCAGGCTCTGCACCTCGTATTCCTTCAAGTGCAGGTAGCCGAGCAGTGCCGCGGGCGACAACACGCTTTTTGCCATCGTTCTCCTCGCTATCCCAATCAGTTTCCGTTCAATCTCAAGTTCCAGGTCGGCCAGCGACGCCCTGGACCTGAAGCGCTCGGCAACCGCTTTCGGTATCTTGAACCGGTCGCACACGATTTCAACACCCTGCTGCACGTTGTCCGCTTCCACAAGTTCCTTTGCGAACCCCTGCATCCGCCCCCGCACGACGAGGGACGCGATTTTCTCCTGGGACGCGCCCGCCTGTTTCAAACGGAGTATCGTCATGGCGTTGAGGGCGCTTATTTTCTTTTCAATGAATTCCTTTACGCTCCGGTCCGCGGTCACCGCGGCGCGGGCGAGGGATTTGTAGTGTTGCGCCTCAATCGCGGTTATTATCACCCGGTAATCGCGCGTCTTGCCGTATTCCTGGAGCGCCTTGGACACCGCCGGTCCGTATTCGGTCCTCACGAGGGCCGCGGCGATTTCCTCGACGGAGCCGCAGGCGAGCAGCCTCTTGAAGAGGTTCGCCTTCTTCGGCCCGGACTCTATTATGACGAGTTCTTCGAAAGAAACCGGTTTCCCAAGCGCCTTGGATGAAACAATGACTTTCAAGTTATTTACATCCCATTGCTTAAAAAGGATTTGCAGGAGCGGCCTCATTTTCTTCGGCGAAATGCGGTATATTTTCTTTAGCGCCGCGGCGAAGTCGCTTTCGAGGGCGCGGACGACGAGCTGTATGCCGGTGTGCCTCGTTGACTCGGCGACGAACGCGTCCTTGTACGGGCTTTCCTCAAGCATCCCGATCACTCCGTCCAAGGTGTTCACTGCGAGGAGCTGCCTGATTTTCTCCTCGTCGAGGAGCGTGCTTTTCATCGCCTTCACGCGCGCGTTTGCGTACGCGTATGCCAAGTCAGCCATTTTCCCATCAACCGTTTCTTAACCAGCCGTTTTTCCATGCGCATGGGCCAACTTCAATCCTTCCCGGCAGCCGGGCCCGCTGGTCAGGCGCCGAACAGGTCCAGGAATGCCCTGCGCTTGAGCTCCTCCTGCTTTAACTCCAGGAGCGTCTCGAAAGTGTTTGAAACACGGACGCGGCCGTCAACGGTTTTCGCGACCGCCCCGCCGGCGCAGTCAATCGCTTCTGTCGGGAACCCGAGTTTTTTCGCGAGCGCGTCATCCTCCTTCCTGCACTCAATGACTGCCTTGTCCGCCCCGAGTTCCTTGACCGCGGCCTGCGCGAGCCTGTTGAAAGCCGGGGGATACTCTTTCGTGAGCGTGAGTTCCCGGAGCTGGGCCGAGAGCTCGTCAAGCACCTTCACTACGACGGCTTCCTTTGCCTCGCTGATGTTGTGCCTGGCCCTCAGCCTGGCGGAGGACACCCTGCGCTCCTCCTCTTTCGCGACCGCTTCGCCCTGGACGCGCGCCTCGCCAACCATTTTCTTGCGCTCTTCCTCGGCTTTTTCAACGACGTGCCACGCTTCCTTTTCGGCCTCGGCTTTTATGCGGCCGGCTTCCTTTTTCGCGTTGGCTTCAATCTCGTGCTTCAGCTCCAGTATACCCATTCACATGCACCTCTGGTTTCGCGTGCCGCGGGCATGCCCGCGGTTCCGTGCGCCGCCCCTGCGCCTTTTCCCCAAATACTCTTCAGCCCTTGAAGGTCGTGAGGATGAGGTAGGCGACGACGAAGCCGAGGATGACCATTGTTTCGGGAATCGCGAGGAAGAGCAGCACCTGCCCCTCTTTGCCCTCCTTTTCGGCCATCAAACCCATTCCGGCCGCGCCGATTGACGACTGCGCCATGCCGGTGCCGAGCGCGCTTACTCCTATCGCCAGGCCCGCGCCGATGCCAAGCAGTCCTATCCCTATATCCACCACTTCAACCACCTCTTATTTCCTCGTTGAGAGGAACGAACGGAAAGCCCCCGCCATGGTAAAACTTGGAAAAGAACTCGACGTAGTGCAGACGAAGCGCCTGTATGGATGATTCAAACAGCCCGAGCGCGAGCGCTCCGGCGTGGCCGCCGACCAGGATGACTGCGAATATCGCGAAAGAAAGCAGCGAGCCCACGATGCCAACCGCATCCGCCCTGCCGGCTGCGGCCACGAGCCCTGCGAACGCTGCGCCGACCGGGATTTGGTTCACGATTTTCGCGAGAATGACCCCGGACAGCCCGAGGGCCATTATCCTCAAATAGGAAAGCACGTTGACGAGCATGCTTGGAACCTCGAAAATGGCGGTGTATCCTTCGGAGAAGTAAAGGCCGACGAGCGCGACGACGGCCATTCCTGTCCCGAGCAGCATCGGCGACGGAAGGCCGGCGACGAACTGGGGCAGGACGACGCTCGCTGAAATGATTATGAGCGCGGCCTCTATCATGAGCCAGAACGCCTTCGCGACCGCGTGCCTGTAATGCTTCATTGCCGCGTTCCACGCGACGCCCACTATGAGCCCGGTCGCCACGTGAATCACTCCGACCAGGAGCGCGAGCCCGAGGAGGAGGTTCACTCCTTCTCCGCCCCGTTCAACGAAGGGATGCATTTTCAGCCCCAGCAGCTCTTCTGTGCCGAAGAACTCGCCGTAAACGACGCCGAAAAGCGTGGTCATTATCGCGGAGAAGACTAGCATGCTTGCCGCGCTGTGGAAAAACCCGCTGCGGAACTTTTTCCTCACCACCAGCGCGATGGCGAGGGCGACGAGGCCGTATCCTATGTCGCCGAGTATCATGCCGAAGATTATCGGGAAAGATATGGCAATCAGTATGGTCGGGTCCCATTCGCCGTAGCCGGGGAGCGAAAAGAACTTGACGAGGAACTCGAATCCCCTGATGAGCCGGGGGTTCGCGAGCTTCGTGGGCGGGATGTCGGCGGTCTCCACCATTTCAACGAGTATCTTGTCGGAAAACTTTTTCCTCAGCCTGTCGCCGAGGCCGGCCGAGAGCCTGAAAGGCACCCAGCCTTCAATGATTTCCAGGCTCGTTGTTTTCCCGAACCTGCTCGGCAACTCGGATTTCCTAGCGTGGACTTCCATCCCGTACCGCAGGGCGATCACTGTGCTGAAGTGTTTTTTCATGAACCCGCTTATTTTGCCTTCAAGGTCGTTGGCGCGCTCCGCCGCCTGCGCCAGCCCCTTTTCAGCAATTTTCCACTCTTCGGAGAAGTTTGCGGCAGTGATTTTCGGGAACTCCACCGCGGGCCCGCAGTGCGCGGCAAAAACCGCATCCATTTTCCCAGCCTGCTTTGAGTCGAACGCCGCCAGCACCCACGTCGCCTTGCCCGGCTGGGAAAAGAGGAACGTCGCGCGCAGGCCTTTCGCCGCGTTAAGCAGCCCTTCCCTCGTCGTCTTGAGGGGCAGGTGCCTGAATTCAAGAGCGGCGCTCTTTAACAGCGCAGGCGACAGTGCGAGGTTCTTGAACGGCTCGAGTTCCCTCATCCTTGACGCAAGGGCGCTTTCCTTTCCCCTCGTTTCCTGGAGTTCCTCGTTCCACGCCATGAGTTCGCCGGCTTTTTTCTTGAACTCCGCCGCCTCCGACAGCAGCTCGTCAAGGGGCCTGAGGCCGTTGAACGAAAGGACTTTTGCGTAACCGGCTTTTTCGCCGCCGAGGATTTTCTCGCACGCGCGCAGCCACACGAGTTCCGAGGCAATCTGGTCGAATTTCTCGAGCGGCTCGCCGGCCCCGCCCTGCTTGGAGCGCGTGACGTGGATCACGCCGAAGTCCACGAGCTCGTTGATGACCTGCTCCACGTCGTCCTGTAGCGCGATTATGCGCACCCGCTGCATTGTTTCAGTCTGCATCATGTTACATCAGCCTTGCAAACGCGGTTCCGCCTCTTCAAAAAATCATTTAACGTCCAGCGCAACCGGGACTAGTTTTTTCGCCGCCTCTTTCGCGAGCGGAGCCGAATCCATCCTTATGCTTTCCGCTTCCTCTGCCGCCTCCCGGAGTATCTTCTCGCACTGGCGGTCCACGCGGTCGCGGCCCGACTCAATGACCGCGTTCTTTTCCGAAACGGCCTTTTTCCTCGCGTCATCGAGAATCTCCTGTTCGCGCGCCCGCGCCTCCGCGAGTATCTTGTCCTTTTCCACCCGCGCGTTTTCAACAGTTTTCCTCGCCTTTTCCTCGGCGTCCGAGAGTTCCTTCAGGGACTTCGCGAACTCCTCCTCGCTTTCGCCGGGCTTTTTCTCGATCCCGTGCCCCTTTGGCCCGGCCTCAGGTTCCGTTTTTGAACCAGCCTTTGAATCGGTTTTAGGTCCTGCCTTGGCTTCAGTTTTTTGCACCATGTTCACCGCCTTCCGCCGGCCGCAGCCGCTTCCGCCAGTTCCCTCACCCTTTCAAGGAGGCCGCGCCTCTTTAATTCAGTCATTTCAGTCCGGATTTTCCCGGTCTTCAAGTCAAGCATCCACGCGTGCGCTTCCGGCCCCGCTTTCTTCACCGCCCAGAAGCTTTTCACGCGCTCGAACTGGAACAATGTGTTCGCTTCGGCCAACGCGTCCAGGTAATCGCTTCCCTCGAGCGCCTCGCCCTTTTCCTTCAGGGCCTTGTCAAGGATTTTCCTCGCCGGCCCCACGTTCTTCTTCAGGAACGCGTGCAGTTTGACAAAGTCAGGGTGATGCCGTTCCACGAGTTCCCTTATCCCGCCGCAGTCGTAGTGCCCGCAGACCACGAGGGCAGGCGGCTTTCCTCCCGGATTTGCCAGGCCGAGGAAGCCGTATTCAAGGGTCGCTCCGGCGACTTCCAGGTTTTTCGGGACCGCGTTGGCGACGCTCGCGAACGGGAAAATCGTGCCAGACCCGGCGCTGGTGACGACGTTGGGTTGGGCCCGTGAATCCGCGCAACCCACCCAGACCGCGAGCGGCGTTTGTTTTTCGTAGAGTTTTTCAAAGGCGGCGCGGTTGCAGTGGACTATTTTCTGGAACTCCTCGTTCCCCCGAAGCAGTTTTTCCACCATGTCCGGCACCCCGCGGATTAGAAAATAGGGATTTTTCCTTCGCGTAAATTTCGCAGAAAAGACGCGTCAAGACGCGATTGAGTTTGCGCGCCCGCGTTTTTAAGCCCTTCGTTAAGCGACGAAAAAAGCGGTGGAACAAGGTTTAAATTCCTGAAAATGCCGTTTATTTACATGCCCTCCATGCGCTGGCCAGCACTCCTTGCACTCGCGCTTTTCCTAGCCGCTTCAGCGCAGGCGGTTACCACTGTTTCTGACTGCGGCCAGGCCATTGACGTCGCCGGCGAAACGTATGAATTGAACCAGAGCATTTCCAGTCCCTTCGGCGGCTGCCTCACCGTCGCCGCGGACAACGTCACCTTGGACTGCAAGGGCTTCACCATCAGTGGCAGCGACAACAGCGCGCCAGGCATCTGGGTCTATATACATGATAATGCGACGATAAGGAACTGCAACGTTTCGCATTTCGAATATGGCATAAGGCTGTTTTATTCGAACAGCAGCACAGTAACCAACA
>JAPLXB010000036.1 GCA_026396285.1 Microcaldota archaeon | reverse complement strand
ACCGTAGCCGTATTGCTGGCTCTGCATTCCCCACATGCCCTGCTGGTAGCCATTGCGGGACGCGTAGCCGGTGGGCGGCGAACAGCGCACTGAAGCGCTCGTGACTCCCGGGAACTGGGCGACCGAGTAAGTCATTGAACCAAAGCCCGTTTCATCCACCGGAAGCCACACTGGAATTGGCAGGGGCAAGACTCCAGGTATTGGTTGGGGCGGCTGCGGGCCCTGCACCTGCACTTGTATCGGGACGTCTATTTCGGAGACTAGTTGGTTGTTGATTTTGCCCGCGAAGTGTATCATGCACACTGCGTCGGCGGTGACGTTGCCCTTGAGCGAGACGTAGAGCGTTGCGCTTCCTTTTTCCTTGAGCGAAAATCCCTTTGGAACCACGGAGAGTATCGTGTTCGGCGCGCCGGAACAGATGACGCTGGTTGAAACCGTTGCGCGCGTTGACAACAGGTTCGTGACTTCTATCTGCTTCTTTTCCATTGGCTGCGCGGAATCGCCCGTGAACGGTTCCAAGACGTCGGGGTTGAGTTCAAGGAAGTCCGCTCCTTCTACGGCGACGTCGCACTTGTCGTATGTCTTAAAGCCTTCTTTTGACACGCGGACGCCGATTATCCCGGGCCCCTGCGGCTCCACTTGCGCCGAATACATCCCGTCTTCGCCGAGGTTCTTGGTCCCGTCGCCGATTACGTCAATTTCCCTTCCGAGCAGCGGCGCCTTGTCGCAGTCGTAGAGCGTGATTGCAGCGGTCTTGACCGGCAGGCCGAGCGCGTCCTTGATTGAAACCTTCAACGGCGTCTTTTCGCCTGCGAGAATCGTTTGCGGCGCTTCGGAGACGCTGAACGCGTTCTTTCCGCTTACCGCGAAATTGATCCGGAACGGAACAGTCTCGGCTTCCGGCGAATGGATTAGTATCGTCGCTGACGCGCCCGTGCCTGACGCGGTTGCCTTGAGCCTGAACCCGCCGTCGTACTTTGTTCCCGCGGAAACAGTGACTGGAACCCTTTGTTCGCCCGCGCCTTCGTCCGCAGTCGCGTCCGCGAGGTTGAGTTGCGAAGCCACTGGCCCGAGGAATTCCGCGTAATCGGTTTTCAATCCGATGCCGTCAATCTCGTAGTCGGCGAGCACCTCGTAGCGGACGAGGAATTCCTTCCCGAGCTCGACTTCGAACGCGCCTGACCGTCCCCTCACGCCTTCCAAGTCCTCCAACCAGACCTTGAAGCAGGTTTTTCCGCTGCAAACCAGCGGGTCGGAGGTGACTGGGATTTTCTCGACAAACGTTTTCGCCTGGCAGAAGTCAGCGGGAGTAAGAGGAATTGCGTTGGCGGTCTTGTCCACGAGGCCCGGCATCAGCGCCTCGTCGCTGGGCGAGAGCGCGGGCGCGTTGGATGAGATGGCGTACGCGCGGTAATTCACTTCCAGCTTGTCGGTCGCCCTAGCCTTCGGCGACACTTTCACGTTCATCGCCACTTCCTTTGTCCCCACGAAACCTTTTTGGAACTGGAACTCCACCCACTTCACCAAGTCAAGTGTAGTGTTCGTTGGCGAGTCGAGGGCGCAGTTTTCGTCAGGCGAATAAGTAGCGCCCGAGTAAACGGTTTTGGAGACGCCGGTGCCGTAGTCCCTTATCGCGGCCACGTCCTCATCTGTCCCGCCTTTGGAGCCGACGCGGACGTAGAAACCGCCTGCCTCGATGTTCTTCGGCATCGTCACAAGGAACCTTGCCTGATAGGTTTCGCCGTTGGCCACCTCTTTTACCACGCCGTCTGAATTGAACAAGCCGAGGAACCGCGCGGAAACCGCTCCTGCGAGCGCGCGGGGATAAAGGTAAACAGTAACCGCTTTCTTTTCAGTGGGCGCAAGCCTGATTGTTGCGGACGTGTATTGCTCGTACGAGGCGGCGCTTGCCTTGACCGTCAAGTCCTGGTCCGCGTCCACGTCAGTCATAGTGCACGAGCCTTCAGCTGCCTCGCATGAGGAAACGTCTGTTTCGCCGATTACTGCCGAAGCCACCGCCCCCTTGACGGGCTGGTTGGTCGAGACATCCAAAACAGTCACGGACAATATTGCCTTGAGCGGCGAAAGCGTCATGTTGATGCCCATCGCGTCAGTCACTGCAGCCACGTCGCTCCTGCCCTCGTAGCCGTCTTTTGACGCGGTCGCGAATAGTTTGGCGATTTTCTTGGGCACGGCGGCGCGCGCGACTCCGTCGCCCTCGGTCAGAATCGCCGGAATCCCGAGGAACGTCCCGTCCGCCTTGTACAGTGAAACAGTCACGCCCGGCGCAGGCGCGTCGTTGAGTGAAACATATACGCTTAAGTCAGCCGCGTTTCCAACCAGGGCCTCGTCCAACGCGAGTGTTTTAGTGGACCCAGCGGATATGCCGGTCAGGTATCCCGGCAGGTACCCGTCCTTCCACGCGGTAATATACAGTGAAATGCCTTTGGCGGCGGAGACCTTGAACGCGCCGGAGTCGTCAGTCAAGCCTTTTTCCAAGAACCTGCCGCTCGCGCGGTTGAACAAGTTGATTTCCGCGCCCGGAATCGGCGAACCCGCCTTGGTCGTGACGGTCAACGCGATTTCGCCGGAGTTCGCCACGGTCTTGAGCTTGAGCGAAGCATATACCGTCGGCGTGTCCGAAGTGAATTCCTCGTAGTCCGGCGAATTGTATGAAGAGTATTTTCCCGACGGGTCAGAGACGCCGAGGTAAAACCTTGTCCCGTAATTAAAGTCCTCGAAAGAGGCGATTCCGTCCGCGCCTGCCCGGGCCGCGCGGATTTCAGAGTCGGTCGCCGGGTCGGTTAAGGAAACCAATGCGCCTTCGACCGGCTCCCCTTGGTAATCCACTGAAACAAAGAGCGTGCCCTTTTCCCTCTTGGTGGGGTCGTTGCCCTGCCCTTTTGGAACCAGTTGCACGACGACGAGATCATTCAATTGCGCGCCGGAAACGTCTTTTTGGAGCGACTCGTACTGGCTGTCTTCAACGTTGATTGTCGCGTGCGACGGGATTTCAGGCAGGTTCGCGAACTCAACCACTCCATCCGCGCCGGTTACGTCTGAATAGGAGGTGCCGTCGTCAAAAGCGAGTTCCACTATCACTCCGCCCACGTCCTTGCTCGTGTAAGAGTCCGCGACCCTCACTTTCACCACGCCGGGCGCATGCGCGGCAACAGCCTGCAGCGACACCGCGGCCTCCTTGCCAGTGATGGTAATGTCTTGTGAAGTGTAGTTTTCGGCCTCAACGTGCGCGGCAAGCGAAACTTCGAGCGGCACGTCGCCGAACACGGCTTTTCCGTCAGCGCCAACTGCGAGAGTCTTTGAATACGTTCCGCCGGTGAGAGTCACTATCGCGCCCGGGAGCGGGTTGCCGGAAGCGTCCTTGACTGCAAGAGTCACGACTTGTGTCTTGACTGTGAGGGCGGGGACGGCGAGGAGCGCGACTGCTATTAATAGTATCAGCACAACGGCGGGCACGAGGACTGCCGGCGAGGGGACTCCCCGCTCTTCAAGCGAAGCCAGAAAATCAGAGTACCACTCTTTGA
>JAPLXB010000019.1 GCA_026396285.1 Microcaldota archaeon | reverse complement strand
GCGACGGTATCGGTGGCGCCGGGAGAGACGAAGAAATTCATCGTTTTGGTTGACGTGACGAAACTCGTCCCGGGCGAAAACCCGGTTGAAATCAGGGCGGAAAACGATTTCGTTGAAGGCAGCGGAAAGGTAATTGTCTCGTTCGCCGCAGGCGAAAGCGAATTCCAGCCGATTCCAGTCATCGTGGCAGTCAAGAACGACGCCGACGAGCCGCTCGAGGACGTCACCGGAAGCGTAACCGGCATTCCCTCCTCGTGGGTGGTAATGAAGGGCGAGCCGATTACTGTTCCGGCGCACGGCGAGGCGAACCTCACGCTTTTCATAAAGCCCGCCACGAACGAGGACGCTTATCCCGTGCTTACAGTCAAGTCGGGCGACCGCGTGCTCCAGACAGTCAAGCTGCCGCCAATAAAGGCGAAGTCCAGCGGCTTGAGCGGGTTCTTCACCGCCTTCGGAAGCAACACCACCGCGGCAATCGCCGCCCTCATAGTGGTTGCGTTCGTCGTGGCGCTGATGGCCAGCAGGGCAAGGATGGCTGACGAGCGCGAGGAGCACCTGAAGAGGCTTGAGTCGGTGCGCGCGGCAGTCAGGTCCTGAATTCCCCTAGGATTTTTTTCCCGAAGTGCCTGACGTTTTCGTTTATCCCGGGCGAATCCAGTTCCTTTTCTGAAAACCACTTTGACCCCTCGGTCTCATCCATGTTCGCCGAATGGTTTCCGCCCACTACGCGGCAGACGTAGACGAGGTCAATGTGGTGGTGGGTGGCGTCAATGTCCTCGAGTTGCATGTGGTGGGGCGTGGCGAGGACTGAAACGCGTTTTTCCGAGCCTGAGGAGTCTCCCGCACCTAGTATCTCGACCTCTAGCCCGGTCTCTTCCCTCACTTCCCGCTTTACCGCCTCATCAGGCAGCTCCCCTTCCTCGATGTGACCGCCTGGCGGGAGCCAGAGCCCGAGCTTTCGGTGCTTGACTAACAGAATGCGGCCGTTGCTGACGATGTATGCCGCTGCCACGAATTCCCTTTTCATTGAAATCACTGTTTTATACGCCGGCGGCATTTAATTCAATTGCGGATTGCATGGGAACAAAGGCAAGGCTCGCGGTGAGCGGCGAAGTGCAGGGCGTTGGCTACAGGTGGTTCGTGCTCCGAACCGCCCAGTTGCTTGGCATAAGCGGGACTGTCAGGAACGCGCCGGACGGCACAGTTGAAATATTGTGCGAAGCGCAGGACAAAAAACGCCTTGATGAATTTGTTGAAAGAATCAGGCGGCGCGATGAATTGGGCCCGCGCGTGGACGGCGTGAGGGTTGAACAGTACGCCGGCCCTGTCGGGAAAGGTTTTGAAATCGTTTTCTAACCGCCCGATTGCTTTGGTGGCGCGGTGTTTTCAGCGCGGCCGGTTTTTGAGAGCGTCTCCTCGATTAGCTGCAGCGTCCTCTCGAGGACGGCCTGCAGGAACTCTTCCTTCACGCGCATGCTGGCGGCCACGTCGTGGCCCCCGCCCGACACTACCGCGTGCGGAAACTCGGTTTTCAGGAGGGAAATAAGCGTGCTTGCCCTGAAGCCCGCCTCGTGCGCGTCGTGGTTGGCTCTGAAGAGTATTGCATCACCGCCGTAGCCCACGCTCACGACCGGACCGCTGCTCGGAATAGTGCGCTGGATTTCAGTCAGCACCGCGCCTTTCGGGGGGTATTCGCCTTTTTTGCAGAACTTGCCCAAGTTGACGACTGCGATGGCGGCGTTGCCGACCGCCTTCTGCCTAGTGAACGGTTTGGATGCCGCCACCAGCCGGTTTATCCTGTTGTTGGCTTCCTCGAAATAGTAGTCTATTTTCTTGGCGTCCGAAAGGACGTTTTCGTAGAATTCAAGGGACTCCGGAGCGTTGTAGGCGGCAAGGTAGTCGATTACGCGCGGTTCCTTGAGCGGTTCCTTGGGGGCGAAAACGCTTTTGTCGCCCTGGAGGGAAATGCGCGCGAGCCGTTCGTCAGCCGGTCCGGCAATCGCGCTTGCCAGTTCGAAGCACAGCAGGCCGGCGGTGTAGTGGCTCGAGCCGCCTGCAACGAACGGGGAAATGAAGTGCTTTGCAGTCTTTTCAACGCCCGGCGCCGGCGGGTGGTGGTCAACGATGACGATTTCGTAGCCGCCCTCGCCGAGCCGTTCAATCTGCCCGATGCTCTCGTGGTTGGCGGCGTGGTCAAGGAAGACGAAAACCGGTTTTTTTGGCAGCGCAGCCGCCTTTTCAGCGTCAACGGCCAGGTCAGTCTGGGAATATATCGCCGAATCCGTTTGTGCGGCGGAGACGAGGAAGCGGTTTTCCTGGAGCGACACGCGCGCGCCGGAGAGGAATTTCCTCATCGCTGAAAAAACCAGGAGGGCGCTGCACACGCCGTCGGCGTCGCCGTGGTACCGTATCATGACTGGCTGGAACTCTAGGAGGCGCCTGCGCAGGAACCGCGCGCACTCCCTGATTGGGCCGGAGAGGCCACGCATCACTTCGTCGTCAACCAGAGTGCCGGCCGCGAATGGCTTGGAGTTTTCTTCTAAGTATCCCGCTATTTTTTCCCCGATTTCCCGCGTTTCCGGACCATTAAGCAGCGTGACGCGTTCAGCGGCAACTATTGGCGGCAGGCCGGGCTTCGCTTCGCCGGCTGCCTCGACAAAAACCCCTTCTTCCAGGCCCTCTGCCTGCACCACTGCTGCGCCGGTGCCGTCCAAAAGAAATCCCTTGTCCACTCCGGCCTTGACCACGCAGACGAGTTTTCCCCTCACCTTCACGCGCTCGCCCGCCGCGTCCGCGAGGCCTGCGGCGGTTTTTTCAGCAAAAGTTTTTTCAACGCGTTCGGCGCCCGCCTCGGCTCCGCCGGCCCTTATGAATGAAAAGACCGGGTCGTGGCCCTTCCTCTTCACGAACCGCGCGATGACTGTTTCGCCTTCGCCGAGCCCTGCAGGCGCGCCCTCGAGCGTGCCGGCGACAAGCCTGTTCAGCCTGAGCTTCCCGCGGCCGGTAATTCCCTTGTAAACCGCCCCGAGGACGATGTCTTCGACCGACGAGGAGTCGCCTAATTCAAATAACCGTTCCATGCGAATCCCGCAAAGAATTTATAATGATTGCCGCTTATAATCAGTGGCTGGTGACTTGATTGATTGGAAGGATAGTGAGCTACAGGCGTAGCAGGCACTCGCAGTACGAGAGGCAGTACGTGGTCAGTGTCGAAGGGGTTTCGACGAAGGCCGCTGCAGCCAAGCTTGTAGGAAAAAGCGTCGTCTGGAAGAGCACTTCCGGGAAAAAAGCCGTTGGAAAGGTCAGCGCCGCGCACGGGAACAACGGGGCGGTGAGGGTCAGGCTTTCAAAGGGCTTGCCGGGCCAGGCGCTTGGGACTGCTGTTGAAATCGGCGCTTGAAACCTAACCGCGCCGCCGGCTTGCCGCCGAACCTGTTTTTTATTCCCCGCCGTGTTTTTCTCCTGTCTGCGTCCAGTGTTTTGGTGGGCTTATTGAAAACAATGAAGATAGTGGAGGGCGAGGCTTCGCTCATTGTCCCAAAGGACTGTTTCAAGGACCCGTTCCACCAACCGGTGTTCTTCAACCCGAGGATGGAATTCAACCGCACGGTGTCCGTCGCCGCGGTGAGGGCCGCGAGGGCGCTTGTTGGCGGCGCGGTGCTGCTTGACGGCTTGTCGGGCACAGGACCGCGCGGGATACGCTATTTGCTTGAATCAGGCGTTGAAAAGGCGGTTTTCGTTGAAGCGAACCCGGACGCGGTCAAGGTGCTGGAAAAAAACATTGCACTCAACAAGATTGCGAAAAAGCGTTTTGAAGTGGTTGAAAAGGACTTGAACGCGGCGCTCGTCGGCTCGGAGGAGCGTTTTGACTTCATTGAAATCGACCCGTTTGGTTCGCCGGTGTTTTACCTTGAAAACGCAATCCGGCGGCTCAAAAAAACGGCCGTGCTTTCGGTCACCGCGACCGACTTGTCGTGCCTGTGCGGCGCTGAACCTTCGCCGTGCGTGAGGAAATACGGCGCTGCGCCGCTGAAGACCGAGTACTGCCACGAGATCGCGGTCCGGATATTGTTGGGCAAGATCGCGTCAGCTGCTGCGATGCTTGACTTCGGCACCGCGCCCCTGCTCTCCTTTTACCAGGGCCATGCAGTCAAAGTCATCGCCTTGATGGAAAAAAGCGCGGAGAAGGCGGACGCGTCGGTCAATAACATCGGCTTCGTGAACCACTGTTTCAACTGCCTCGCGCGCTCGGCGGGAAAAACCGAGGGGAAATGCGCGTGCGGGAAAAAGTTTTCACACGCCGGCCCGCTGTGGTTGGGGGAAACAAGCGACACCGGTTTCGTTGAGAATGTGCTGAAGGGGTTGAACAAGCGGGAAGAGGACGGGGGAAAGGTACGGCAGCTTCTTGAACTCATCGTTGGCGAAAACTGCCTGCCGCCTGGTTTTTTCGAGTCCGGGACGGTTGCGAAAAGCGTTGGAAAAACCGCGCCGCCTCTGGAAGAACTGCTTGGAAAACTGCGGGCCGCCGGCCACCGGGCGGTTAGGACTCATTATTCCCCGACTGGTTTCAGGGCAAGCGCGCCTGCCGGAAAGGTAAGGGACTTGTTCGTGCGCTGGAAACGGCGGTAAGCGGCTTAAAATAAGCTGTTGACTCTGCCGGCGGTTTATGCTTGTGCGGTTGTTTCCGCCTCGGCCGGTTGCGCGGGTGCGGCCGCGGGTTCGGGAACTTCGGCCGTGTCGAATTCTTCCTTGAGCTGGGTTTTCCTTATTTCCACGCGGCGGATGGGCACGATTTTCCTGAGCTTGCCGACCGCTTCCTGGGACGCCTTGCCGTAGAGGACGTCCATGATGAATTTCCCGAAGTTCTCTTCCTTGGCCTTGGTTTTGAGGAACGCGACGAGCGCGTTGCGGACGGCGGTCTTTTTCCTTGAACTCGCCGGGTATTCCGTTATTATGACTGCCTTGATTGAGAACTCTACGCCGTCCTTTGACACCGCCGGGAAGACGACGTCCATTTTTTCCCTTCCGCGGCGGACCATGGTGTGGATGTATTCGCGCGCCACTTCGTGGCCGATGAATTTCGTGTAGGCGGTCCTTCCCTTGACTTCGTGGATCCGCAGGCGGATGTTCGTGTAGAGGTGCGCCACGTCCCTTGTGACGTCCCGCAGGGGTATCTGGATGACGCGGTTGATGAGCCGTGACTCGTCCATTGCCGGGATTTGCGCGACCTCGACTTCGTTCAGGAACTTGGGGGCCACGACGGAGTACCACGACTTCATTTTCCACGTGTCAACAGTCTTCTTTACCGCCATTCAGCACCACTTTATTGTCGCTCCATTATTGATTTCCATTTGTTCCGCCTTCACTTGACTAGCAGGAAGGCCTGTTCAGCGTCATACTTCCAGCCCTTGGGGAGGATGCCCTTGCTTGAATAGTATTTGCCGCGGCGCTTTATCTTCGCCTCTATGTTGGAGAGCTTTATCTTGTTGGAGGTGTCGCGCGGGTTGGCTTTCAGGTGCTTTGCCACCCTCACCGCCCGCCTCATAAGGTCAATCATGTCCTGGGGATGGTTTCCGGCCAGGTTCTTTTCCTTGAGGACCGCGACGAGCTTCTTCTTCGTCAGCGCGCGCACGCTCGGGATGCCGTGCTCGTCCCTGAGCAGTTGCCCGATGGCAGCCGGCGTCTTTCCCTCGCGCGCCATTTTCTCGATCAGGCCCCAGATTTCCTCGCGCGAGTGCTTGACCCACGCTGGCGAGATGCGGGCCGCTGGCTTGTGCGAACCGGATTTCCCCTTCTTTTTCGTGTGCAGCCGTGCCATTGAAACCACTTCAGACGGCGAACTCCACCGCGAGTTCCTTCCCTGCGGCGAGTTCAAGCGAGCCTATTTTCCCAATCGCCTTGATGTCCGCTTCAATCTCCGGAATCGCCTTAAGGACGTCCGGGGAAGCGGATATTTTCGCGGAGGAAATCTCCTCGTTGAGAGAGAGTTGCTTGGAAGCCTTGAACCTCCGCGCTCCCGAAACCACTTCATGGAGGACTTTAGCAATATTTTCAGCCCCCTGGTTTATATATTCCTTTGCAGGAGCCGGCCACGCGCACGCGTGCAGCGACTGCGTCTTCTCCTTTTCGGCGAAAAGGCCGCGGTATATTTCGTCGCTCGTGAACGCGACAACCGGCGCCATTAGCTTGAGTATTGTTGAAAGGCACTGGGAAAGCGCGTATTGGGCGCCCCGCTTGCTCTCGGCCCCGAATTTTTCCGCCTGGTAAACGCGGTGCTTGACGTCCTCCAGGTAGTAGTCGCAGAACTCGTGCCAGAAGAACGAGTGGACCGCGGTCATTGCATTGTAGTAGTCGTATTCGTCGAGGGCGGCAGTGCATTGTTCCACCACCCGCGCGAGCCTGCTGAGAATCCATTTGTCCGCGACGCGGAGTTCCATGTCCCCCTGCTCATAGCCGGCGACGGCTTTTTCCACGAACTTGGACGCGTTCCAGAGCTTTGTTATGAACGCCTGGCCGAACTCCACGTCCTTGTAGGAAAACGGCCGGTCTTTCGCGAACGCGCCGCTCAGCGCAGCCCACTGCCGGAGGGCGTCGGCGGGATATTTCGCAAGAAGAACTTCCGGGTCCTCGTAGTTGCCGGCGCTCTTGCTCATTTTCTTCCCGTCGGTCCCGAGCACCGAGCCGTTGATGAGCACTTCCTTGAAGCACGGCTTCCCGGTCAGGGAAAGGCAGCGCGCAATGGTGTAGAACGCCCACGTGCGGATTATTTCAAGGCCCTGGGGCCGCAATGAGGAGGGATAGACGCGGTCAAGGAACTTCTGGTCATCAGGCCACTTCCCTATGACCAAGGGCGTTATGCTGGAGTCCACCCAGCAGTCGCACACGCTGGTTTCCGCAACCACCTTGCCGCCGCACCCGCATTTTTCAGCAGGCGCCTCGTCTTCCGCCGGGTCAACAGGGAGGCTCTTGCGTTCCGGCGCAAAAACTTTCCCGCATTTTTCGCAGTACCAGAACGGGAGCGGCGTGCCGTAAACCCGCTGGCGCGAAATGACCCAGTCGTATTCGATGAATTCGCACCAGTCAACCAGGTACTGTATCGCGAACGCCGGAATCCACTTCATTTTCTTTGCCGCCTCAATGACTTCCTTTTCCCGGCCCTTGATTTTCACGAACCACTGGGTGGACAGTATGTATTCCGTGGGTTTTTCGCACCGGTCGTGGACCTTGATGACCTGCTTGAGTGGCTCCTGCTTCTTCAGCAGCCCTTTTGCGGCCAGGTCCTCGAGGATTTTTTCCCTTCCTTTGACCGTACTCAACCCCTCGTAGGGGCCTGCGTTCGCCAGCCGGCCGTCCTCGTTCATCGCGTGGACAATCGGCAGCTTGTGCCTGTAAGCCCAGGCGACGTCGGTTTTGTCCCCGAACGTGCAGACCATGACTATGCCTGTGCCGAATTCCTTGTCGACGTCGGCGTCGGCCATTATCGGGACTTTTTTCCCGAACAGTGGCACCACCGCGCTTTTTCCGACGAGGTGCTTGTACCGCTCGTCCGAGGGGTGGACAAAAACCGCCACGCAGGCGTGGAGGTATTCGGGCCTCGTCGTCGCAATCAGGAGGTCGCCCGCGTCGCTGCCGAAGACCACGTAATTGAGTTTCGTTTCCCGCTCTGCGTCGTCGGACTCGGCCTTGGCGATGGCGCTGCGGCAGTGGGTGCAGAACAGGACCGGGTGCTTCGCATGGTACACTTCGCCCTTTTCAAACATGTCAAGGAGGGAGTGCTGGACGCGGCGGTGGTAGTCGGCGTCCATCGTGCGGTACTCGTGGCGCCAGTCCGGACTGAAGCCCATGCGGTCCATCTGGCTCTTCATCGCCACGATGTTCTGCTCGGTGAATTCGACGCATTTTTTCTTGAACTCCTTGCGCGAAAGCTTTCCCCACCCGTATTTTTTCTCCACTTTCACTTCGGTGGGAAAGCCCTGGCAATCCCATCCCTGGGGATAGTAGACGTTGAACCCGCGCATGCGCTTGTAGCGCGCGGCGAAGTCGAAGTAGGAGTAGGAAAGCATGTGGCCCATGTGGAGGGCGCCGGAAGTGAACGGCGGCGGCGAGTCAATGCTGTAAACCGGCTTCGCCTGCATTCCCTTGGCGTCGAACTCGTGCAGCCCGAGTTCCCGCCACTTGGCGACCAGTTTCGCTTCAATGGCTTTTGAGTCAAGTTTGTCGAGCGCCAAACAAATCCACCATTCCAATCAACCCGCTTGCACGACGGCCTGCAGGGAGCCTTTGATCAAATAATCCGAAACCGCCTTGAAAACCTGCGGCGCCGCATCCGGCGGGAACGACAGGTAATAAACCATGCCGCTTCCTGCCTGGCGCCTCACGGCCGCGTAATACGATACTGAGGTCTGGTATTGCCCGGTGCGGAACAGCGCCACTGGAGTCGCGTCGCCGCTTGGATAAACTTCGGTGACGTTTATGCCGCTGACGTTGAATTGCTCCAGCTCGGCGAGCGCAGGGTCTGCCGAAACTTTGACGAAAGAGCCGTTTACTCCGGTCAGGTTCGGCTGTTCCCCGACTGGCGAAACCGGCACTATGCCGCCCAGAAGCAGGCCCCATCCCTTGACTGCCTCGTCTCCGTGGACAAGCGTGCCCGCCTCTTGCGAGACAATCAGGCCCATTCCGCCCAGCACTTTTTCCCTGACGGCCTCTCGCGGGACCGGGTCAAGGTACCTGCCTTCGCCGCCGTCCGTCAGCAACGCGATTGCGCAGTCATCCAAATCCATTGGCTTGGCGTTGTTGTCCAGCCACTTCACTTCGGTTCCGACGGTCTTGCCGCCGTAGGCAGTCCCTTGTGAAAAGATTTGCCCGACCGCGTCGCGGCGTTCCCCGAAAACGCATACTTTCACGCTACCGGGCAGCATTGTAACTGAAGGCGATGGCGCTGATGGCGAAATTGTCACAGTGGCGTTTTCGCCAGAGAGCCCTGTTGATGGCGTGGCGTTGGCTTCGCCCGGCAGTGAAACGTTTTCAGGCATTGAGATGTTGAGTGAAACGGTCTGGTTTTCCCAGTTGACGCTGATGCAGCCGAATAGGAGGAAGGCGGTTGCGAGGAAAGAGATGGTGAGGAGTTTCACGCCGTCACCCCTTGCGGCCCGCGGTCCACTTGAGTTTCGCGGCTTTTGCGCCGCGCGAAGAGTATTTCCCGCACTTGCGCGAGCAGAAAACCAGCGAGGTCCCGTCCCTTTTGAATACCCGGAGCCCGGTCCCGGTGCGAATCGGTTTTCCGCAAAAACTGCAAGACGCCATTAAAACCACCGTTTAAGTCGCGAAACCCGCCGGCTTGACTTCCTACTTCACTTTGATTGGCTTTGCTTCCCTCTCGGTCTCCAGGAGCATGAGCATGTCGCCTTTCCTGACAGGCCCCTTGATGTTCCTGCGTATTACGCGGCCCCTGTCCCTTCCGTCGAGGACGCGGCACATCACCTGGTTCACTTCCCCGAACACGCCGGTCTTTCCCAGCACTTCAACCACTTCGGCCGGAATGCCTTCAAGCCCGGTCCCGGCTTTGGGAGCGAACTCCTTCTTCTCCTTGACTTCCTGTTCCTGGACTTTTTTCGAGATTATCTTCTTTTTTCCGCCCAATCAAACAGTCCTCCATTCAACATCAACGGCTTCACGCGCCCGGCGCCGCCGGAGCAGGTGCCTCGGCTTCGCCTGCCTTTTTCTCGGTTTTCTCGGCCTTCTTCTTCGGGGCAGTTGCCTTCTCTTTCTTCGCTGGCGCTGCAGCCGCCTGCGCCGCAGGGGCAGGTGCCCTGGCTTCCCCGCCGCCGATTTTTGAAAGGATTTCCTTCATCACCGACTCGCCTGCGCCGGCCTTCGTTATCGCTATCGCGGCGCTCTGGACTCCCAGGCCGGCCGCGTTGCCAAGCGCCTTCTTTTCGGCGACGTAAACGTATGGGATTTTCTTTTCCGCGCACAACACCGGCAGGTGCATTACGATTTCTTCGGGGTCGACATCCTCGGCAATAACCACGAGCTTGGCTTCGCCGCGCTCAATGGCCTTGGTCGCCTCGTTCGTGCCCTTGCGGATGACGCCTGAGTTTTTCGCCAGTTCGACGGCCTCGAGGACCTTCTTCTGGACATCGCCCGGCGTCTGGAACTTCACGTAAGACTTCGCCATATCCTCTCACCTCATGTCATAGGTTTCATCGGTTTCAAAAAAACAGAAGAAACGGATAAGAGTATGGCTCGCGGGGCTTTAAATTATTTTGCCTTTGTCCACGGCCTTTTCCCCATCCACCCAAACCGTCGGCTTGAGAATGACCACGTCCTCGTGGACCCCGCACCGGTTCCGGCCGCCGAAGGAGACATTCTGCCCGAAAGCCACGTGCGCGGAACCGTAGATTTTCTCGTCATGCAGCACGTTGCCGACTGGTTTCTTGTGCGCCGGGTTCGTCCCGAACCCGAGCTCGGCAATCGTGAACCCGCACGACCCCGCCTTCCTCAAATAATCAACGTACGGCTTGGCGCCCGGGTCCCAGCCGGCAATCCTGCCTTTTTTGATTGCGATGGCGCCGCTGCAAATTTTTCCGCGGACAAGATGCCAGGCGTCGAAGACTATACTGCCGTCACCGCGGTTTTCAACCGGCGCCACAAAGACTTCGCCGAATGGAATGTTGGTAACAGACCCTTTCCTGCTCAGGTCTGGTCCGTTGCGCCCCGGCCGCCTGCCTTCGACGGACAAGGTGAAGTCAGACCCGCTTGGGCTGGTTATTCTGACTTCGCGTGCGCCCCGAAGCGCGTTGACTATTTTTTCGTTGGTCCACGCGACTTTCTCTGCGTCGGCGGTAAGCAGTTTGGCAAACAGTTCCGGGTATATTCCGGGCATGGATGCGCCGCGCAGGCCTTTTTTCATCGCCGCGACAGTCTCGTCGCAGTGGGTTATGCTTGAATCAACGGGCGCGAGAAGCACGTCGGCCCACAACAGCGTCTTGCGCGCCTCCGGGATGGGCGAGCTGTGCTGGCGGCCCGCGCGGATGCGTTGTTCGCGGATGACGCCGCCCAACTCCGTCGCGGCCTGCAACAAGGCGGAATGAATCGGGTCGCCATGCCGGTCGGTGACCAACACGACTTTTTCTCCCCTCTTCAGTTTTATGTTCTCGCGCAACAGCTTTACTGCGGCCCGCTTCAGCACCTGTTTTTCAACCATTTTCTCTCCTTTTACTTTTTCAAAACCATGTAAACGCGGTCAAGGCGCTTTCCCCGGTACGGCGTCCATTTCGGCAGCCGCGCTACCTCGCGGAACCCGGTTTTTTCATAAAGCCTGCGGGCTGGGTCGTTCGGCCCCATGTGCGTCAAATAAATCAGTTCCGGCTTGAGGCGCTTTTTCGCCAATTCAATCGTTTTTTTCAAAAGGATTTCGCCGAGGCCTGCGCCGCGGAAGTCTTTGGAGACAATGATTCCAAGAAATACGTTTTTACTCTCGCGTCCCCTTTCGGTGCGCGCCTCGCATCCGCCCACTATCCTTCTACCGGATTGCGCAAGCAGGTGCACTAGGGCGCCTTTGCGCACCTTTTCAACCTGGCCCTTCAGCCACGCCTTTTCCTCTGCCGCTGAAACTTTTTTGTTGACGAGTATGTAAACGTCCTCTTCAATGATGTCGTTGGCGAACTTGCAGAGTGCCCGGATGTCTTCGTTTGGGGAAATGTCGCGAACGACGACCTTCCGCCCGTCCTTCAAGGCAATTGTTTCCTTCATGTGACCACGCCCGCCTAGCACGAGTAGATGAAAGCCATTTTCTTCGCGTCGTCCAAGCGCACGAAGCCGTAGCGCTCGAATTGAATCACGATGCCTTCTTCCAGGTAAGTGCAGGCTTTTTCGCAGTAGCCCTTGTCGGTCTCGAGGCTGTTCGGGTTGAATTTCTCGTTCACGATAAGGTCCCCTGGCACGATGATTTCGCAGGGCACGAACCACTTGTCTATCGCCGGCACCCACTGGATTTTCTTTGAACCCTGGATCAGCGCCTTGTTTGCGAACTCGCCGCACACTAGCCCGTCCTCTTTTGCGGTTATTTTCACGTTGTAGAGGCCTTTGAGGCGGAATGTTTCCCCGTCCTTCAGCGCGTCGGCGTCGGTTTTGGCTATCCAGAAGTCGCTGCCTGTGGCGATTTCCCTGTCGCCCATTTTCACGGACGGGTGCTTGGGCACGCTGGCAACCTCGTTCGTTGGCTTTGCCACGACGAGCTTCACCGGGTCCTTGACGAAGAAATACCGTTCCGCGATCGGGTCAAGGATTTTCTTGTTTTCAACCAGGAGCGCTTCCCACGACGGCTCGGATTCCACTTTGCTCAACCCGAAGGACAACACGAATTCCTTGATTGCCTGTGGGAGTATGCCGCGCCGGCGGAGGCCAAAAAGGGTCGGCAGCCGGGGGTCGTCCCATCCTGAAACCTTTTTCTGGTCTATTAGTGGCTTGATGAGGCGCTTGCTGAGCACGGTTCCCTTTATCTCGAGCCGGGAGAAGTCGTAGACGCGCGGCGTCCTCATGCGGAGGCGGTCGAGGATGGTGTAAAACAGTTCGTCCCGGAGCTCGTATTCCTTGCTGCGGAGGACGTGGGTGACGCCTTCAACCGAATCGGCTATGGCGCATTGGAAGTCGTAGGTCGGCCACACCGCGTATTTTGTGCCGTGGCGGTAGTGTGGGGCGAGGAGTATCCTTGCGAGCGTGGGGTCGCGCATCACGGTGTTCTGGCTGTGGAGGTCGCCCTTGAGCCGGAGGGTGGCGGCGCCTTCATCCATTTTTTTCGCAACCATTTCCAGCCACAGTTCCTTGTTCTCCGACTTGGGCCGGTTCCTGCACTCGCAGCCTTTTTTCCTGGAACGGTTTGCGGACATCTCTTCTTTCTGGCACTTGCACACGTACGCGTCCCCTTGTTCGATGAGCTGTTCGGCGTACGAGTAGTAAATCGGCATCTTGTCCGACGCGTATCCCTCGCCGTCGAATTCGATGCCCAGCCACTCCAGCCCTTCCCTGATGGCTTCAACGAATTCGGCACTTTCCTTCTCGGGGTTCGTGTCGTCGAAACGCAGGAGGCATTTCCCGCCGTATCCGTGCGCGCCCTCGTAGGAAAGGAAGGCTGATTTAGCGTGCCCGATGTGCATGTACGCGTTCGGTTCTGGCGCAAACCGCGTCACCACGTTTCCCTGTTGCGCGCCCTGCAGCTCGATATGCCGCGCCTTCTCCTTCCGCTGCTCGAACACGAACGCGGACAGTTCCTTGTCCAGCTGTTCCTTTGAGAGCTTGGCCGCGGTTTCAACAGCCGCGGTTATCAGCTGCATTGTGCGCGGCAAATCCTCTCTCGCCTCCGGCCACTCGCCGATGACTTTCCCTACCACCGCCTTTGGATCGGCTTTGCCGTAGTCGCGCGTGTTGCGCACAACCCATTTCCAGACAATTTCGTTCAAGCCCACAAAACCACCAGATTTATAGCAGGCCGCACAGGGCAGCCATCGCTTCCGCGCCCTTCAGCGGGTCGTTGTAGGTCGGAATGTCGTTCTCGTGAAGCAACCGGATTCCCGGGTCCGTGAATTTCCCTCCCATGAAAACGCAGAGTATGGGTTTTGACGGGAATTTCTTGTGCGCGTCGATGACGAGCCGCGCGTCCGCGACCGGGTCGGTCATCGTCTGCAGCGTCTGAATCACGATGAGGCCGTGGATGTAGTCTTCTTCCAGCAGCGTGTTTATTGCAGCGCCGTAGCGTTCGGGCAGCGCGTCCCCCACTATGTCGAGGGGATTCCTCCGCGAGTACGCGGAATGCATTTTCCCGGTCGCGTCCAGCTTCTTGACTGTTTCAGCAGAGAGTTCAACGAGCCTGACGCCAAGCCTCTCGCAGTAGTCGGCGCACAGCACTCCCGGCCCGCCGGCATTGGTGACGACCGCTACCGCGTTTTCCCGCGCCCGCGGCATTTCCGAAAGAGCTTCGGCGAGTTCAAACAGCTCCTCTATGCTGTCGGCGACGAGGCCGCCGCACTGCCGCACTGCAGCAGCATAAACCTCGTATGACCCGGCCAGTGCGCCTGTGTGGGAGCTTATTGCGGCTCCGCCCGCGCTTGTCCTGCCGCCCTTGAGGAAAACAACGGGTTTTTTCTTCGTTGCCTCGCGGAGCGCGGCCATGAATTTTTTGCCGTCGTGGAGCCATTCCAGGTAAATCGCTATCGCCTTCGTCCCTGCATCGGCTGCGAACCATTCAATGAAGTCGGCTGCGTCGAGGTCGCTCATGTTGCCTACGCTCACGAGCCCGGAAAACGTGTACCGTTCCTTTATCGCCCAGTCGATGACGCTGTCTGCCATTGCCCCGCTCTGGGTTATGAATGCGACGTCCCCGGAGGGCGGGGTGGCTAGGGCGAACGAGGCGTTGAGGAACAGCGGGGGTCTTAGGAAGCCTAGGCAGTTGGGGCCGAGGACGCGCATCCCGTTCTGGCGCGCTGCTGCGACGACGTCGTCCTGCAGCTTTTTCCCTTCTTCGCCGGTTTCGGCAAAACCCGAGGAAATGATTACAACCGCTTTTACTCCCTTGGCCCCGCACTCCTTCACCACCTGGAGGACGATTTTTGCGGGCACTGCAATCACTGCCACGTCGACCGGCCCCGGGACCGCCGTGATGCTTGGATAGCACTTGGCGCCGAGTATCTCGTCCGCATTGGGGTTTACCGGGTAAATTTTTCCCCCGAACCCCTTTGACGAACCGGTTTCGAAAACCGCGCCGGTAAGCAGGCTCTTGAGCACGCCGTGGCCGACGCTGGCCGGCTCGCGGGACGCGCCGATTACCGCGACGCTCGCCGGGTTGAACAAGGCGTCTATT
>JAPLXB010000005.1 GCA_026396285.1 Microcaldota archaeon | reverse complement strand
GTGAAAGTCACTGGTTCCGAGGAATACTCTGGCGACGGCGGTTCCGCAAGGAGGGAAACGAGGGTTCCGGTCGGGACATCCCGGAATATCACGCGGCCTTCGAAGTCAGTTATCTCGGTCATTCGCGTGAAAACCTGTTCTGCTACGGCTGAAGCCAGGTAAACGTTCACGTTGGGCAACGGCGTGCCGTCAAGCCCCTGCACCGTAACAATCACAGTCGCAGTGGGCGGTGCCAGAAGCGGCAGAACAAGGAGCGCGGCGCCCCCGATTATTGCAATTAAAATGAGTATGAGTGCAGGTAGGCTGGGGACGCCTTTCTCCTCGAGTGCGTCAGCGAGTGCCTTGAGGGGCAGGCCTTTGTCCGCGGCCCACTCGAGGAAGGATTGCCAGCTGTCGTTTACGGAGTCCCACCATTCGCCGAAATCCATGAGAAAAGTGGGTAAAAGGGTTTAAAATGCGTTGCGGGGCGGTTGTGAGGCAAAAAAACTAGAAACCTATCTTGCGGAAACGCAGTTTGGATAATCGCCTGAAGTCAGAAGCTTTCCGCCATCTGACGGCCCCGGAAACGCCCAATCAAAAGCAAGAGCTACTGGGCCAAGCACTTTTTTGAGGCAGGTGTACTTACTGCAGTATTTGTTTCCAGTAATTTCCACCGGGTTGGGATAATTTTTCGTTGAATAAGCGCCGTATAATGTCCAGCCTTGCTCATCGCATTGATTTCCGCCGTTCAAAACCAAATTGCTTTTTTCGGCCTCGGAATTAGGGCACTTCCCACCAACGAGAGCCACGCCTTCAGTTACCCCCCCCTGCGCTGCGGCCGCGGGCGGCGTCATTGTGGCCTCGGTTGCCGACAACGCGAGAGTAAAGCCACTTAATTGAGTTGTAAATGGAGTAGCGTCCGGAACGTATGTTTCGTTATAGAAGTATTTCAGAATCGTGTAAAGCGCTGATTTCATGTTCAATATGTCTGTTGCGCCAGTAGGCTGTTTTTTGTTTATTGTAACTGTTTTAGTTCCAGCGTCTCCTTTTACGCTTACTCCTTCCCAGGTTGCGGCATAGAGTTTGGGACTACCTATCACGAGTGGCGAAGAAACGCTGAGTTTTACTCCGCCGTTTCCATCGTTTCCATCGATTTTTATGTCACCTATCGTGTCTTGGTTTTTGACGTAGGCCAGTCTTTCCCGCAGGTCCTTTACTGAATTGGTGCCGCAGAAGTAGCCGGCGCCGATCGCTTGGCATTGCAGATCCTTAATTTTACTCTTTGCTTTCGGTTCCTTCGCCAACACCGCTTGGAACTCAGTATTCTTCTGATTTAACGCGGCTTGTTTTACATCCCGCTCATTTTTGGCGTTTTCAAGCTCTACCCTCATCGCCGCGTCGAACTCAGCAGGGGTTTTGCCGCTAAGCAACGTATCTAAGGCTGTTTGTGTTGCCTCCTGTTTCGCCTTGAGGTCGGCCACGGTTCCTATTGCGTTGGCGAAATCCTCGTATTTGGCATCCCGGTCTGCTGCGGTTGACTCAATCAAGTCATAGAGCTGGTTGAATTGCACCCATAGTTGCTCGCGCTCGGCTCCAACTGAACCACCTGCCTGCAATTGCATCAAAACGTTGTTAAATTTTTTAGTCGCATCGTCTGCAGCGATGTCCGCATCGTGATATGCAGTCTGTTTTGTAGTCTGAACGACTGTCGCGGCCTCGATTTCAGTTTTTAATGCTTCTTTCGCCCGTTCAAGCGCAGTCTTGTCATTTATTTTTAGTGTGAAAACGGCTATTTTTTGTTCTGCGGCGCTGAGTTCTCGATCCGCGAGTTTTAACGCCTCTAGGGCAGTTCCTTTTTCACCACGCCAGGCTTCGAGGGTATCGTAATAACTCTTGGCAAGGGCTGCGACGGCGTCTTCCAAGTTTTTCGCGGCGGACTTCACTCCGGTTGGCCCCTCAAGGTTTTCAACGCAGTTGCCGCCGATGGCTGTTTGGATGGAGGTTTTCAGTTTAGTATTGCTGGCTTTAACTCCTGTAATTAATTTAATCCGATAGTCATTATAGTTGCCTAGTGCATCGCCGTCGATGGCTTGGATGGCCGCGATTGTAGCATCCACCTTCACTATCTTGTCGTTAAAATCGGCAACGAAGAGCTTGCATTTGGCGCCTGCGTTACTACTCCATTCCTTTGACGTGCCTGGTGCGAGCGAGCACGCTCCGCTTCCCTTGCTTTCCAAGGTTTCAGTCAGGTTGCATTTGAACACGAAGTCACTGGAATCAGGCACTACCGCGCCTGACGTGTATTCAGTCAACTGCGCTTTCTGGTCTGAAGCCTTTCCACTGTAGCATTTCCATTCCATTGAACACGACTCGACTTCTATCGTTTTTCCGCCAGTGACTTTGGGCGCGGTTCCGCGCGCTAAGTCAATCGCCGCCGCGATTCCAAGCGGGTCTTTTCCGCCCGTTTTCAACGCGTAAGCGTACTTGTTGAGGGTCGCGAGCACTGGTTCTCCCTCGTCCATTTTTATCACGCAGTCGGAGCCGCTGCAGTCCAGGTACGGGTAGCCTTTCGAGTTCGTTCCGAACAGGACGCTGATTATCGGGACCGGGAAGTTGTATGCCGGCGGTTGCTCGGCGCACGAGCCGCCCGAGCAGGCGACGGTTTTGACTCCGCCGTCTGCGTCGGCTTTCTTGCCTGGAACGAGTATCGTCGGATCCAGATCCGAGAATATGTTGTTCTTGGATGCCTTGGGGCCTACTGCGGCGTTGATCTGCTTCATGAACGGAATGACGCTCGGGTCGGTGAAGGCCCGGTAAATCCTTTCATAGTCCATTTCACCAGTGCAACCCATTGCTAGCCCTGACTGCATCAGCAGGAGCGCCGTGTTCGCCAGCAGAGTGCAGAACCCGAGCCTGCGCCCTGTGCCAATTAGTCCGGTGTCTTGTGAACTGTACGGGTTGAGCGCGGACTTGGCGAGGTTGCCGACGCGGCTCTTGTACGCCCTGCCGGCGCGGTATGCGGCGCGGCCGTTCATGCTGCACAAGTCGCGTATTGCGACTTCAATGCACTGCGTTGCGCCGACCGGGCTCACGCCGTAGACTCCTGCGACTTGGCCTCCGTATGGGTACTGGCCCGACGAGTATCCAGGGTAGTATGAGGAACCGTATTGGCCGTAGCCCGGGTATTGCGAGTAGTACGGGTTCATGTACGACGCGCCGAGCGCGGGGTTGCTTGCGACCGGCACCGAGCCCTGCGTGAACGTCGGGGCGCCGCCCGGCAGCGCTGCGTGGTTCATGTCAAACAGGCACGACATTGCCTCGGGGTTGCAGCACATTTCCCTCGCCGTGTCGACGAGCGCGGGCCCCATTGAAAGGAACGAGCGCAGGAGTTCCTTCGCGATCAGCGCCAAAATCCCGCCGTAGGTGAACAGGTTTCCTGCGCTGCCGCGCTGGATCTGGTTCGTCCTTTCGAAACTCGCTGCCTCGGCCTTGTATTTAGTGTTTATTGCGGCGGCGAACGCGCTCCAGTCTGTTTCAACGCAGTAGCCTGTTGAGTCGCATGATTTTTCTGTGCCTTGCGGTAGCGTAGTGCCTCCAATCACGTCGTATTTCGCGAGCTCGGCGACCGCGTCCTGAACTTGTTCTTTTGGCCCGGTTACATCCTCCGTTGCGTCACCCACTTTTCCAAATTTCACTTGTCCCTTGTCCGTTAGCTCTGTTTTGCTTACGGTTACTTTCGGGCTGTTGGATGGCGCGAGCGTCACTGTTTTGTCGTCTGAAACGAAACTGAATTTCTTCGAGTTCTGCAGGATGTTGAGCGGGTCCTGGATGTTGTTGACGAAAAAGACCGGTTCCTTTGCCTTCAAGTTGCGCGCGTAAATAATGGCGTTGCCGATGTCTGCCGGCATGAAGCGGAACGCGAGAGCCGAGTCCTGGGGCTTCAGCGCGACATGCACGCTTACTGTCTGGGTGGTTTTTCCGCCTGGGACGGAAAACACCAGTTCAAAAGTCCTGTCCTTGGCGTCGGTTTCAGTTCCGGTCGGCGAGCTAAGTATGCTGGTTATGTTGAAAGTCTTAGTCTGTTGGTCGTATTTTGTTGCAAGGCACTCGGGATTGAATATGACGACGTAGGTTTCGCTGCTGCTGTTTCCCACGTTCGTGACCCATTTCTTGTCGTCCAGGAAACCGAGCGTCGTGAGGTGTGTTGCGCTCAGCTTCCATTCCACGTCCTTGAGCAGGAAGCAGCTCGGCTTTGGCGGAAGGTTGTTTGCAAGCACTTGGAAACCCTTTACTCCTGAGGGAACGATTACCGAAAGCGAGAAAGCGTCGTACGGCAAAAGCGGGGAAACAGTCAATTCTACCGCGTTGTCCGCGGAGGCTCCTTTTCCAGTCATTTGGAGTTGAGGGCCTTCCATCACCACGCCCGTCTCCCTGTCGGCGATGGTCTTGGAATTGTCGCCGGTGAACGTCCTCCACAAGTCGCCGAACCGCGAAGACCACTCGTAGTGCGTCCACAATTCGCCGAAGCGGATGGTGTAAAAGTTCTCGAAACCGGTGATGCAGTCGCAGTAACCCGCTTTCTCGCCCTCGGGAGTCAGGCACTCGCACCCGCCTGGCCCGCAGTCCGCGCCGGTTTCCGCAGAAATCGGGATTTCCACGCCGTTGACTAGGTTAGTCTGGTTGCTCGAGACTTCGCCTCTTCCGCCCGCTGGATACTCTTTTCCGATTCCGAACGCTTTTTGCCCGACTGCGTTCGGATACTTAGCGCCCTGGTTGGGGTCGAGGCACAAGCAGTCAGCCGAAGACGGGCAGTCGCTCCAAGTGCCGCACGGGATGCCTGTTCCGGTTGTTGGCCTGCAGTCTATGGTGACTGGCAGCACGTGGTTGGATGATATTCCCCCGTTTGCCAGGAGAGTCGTGCTGATTGCCAGGTCGCAGGCTTGCGCAAACCGGTCCAAGAGTTTCGCGGAAAGCGTGACTGTTTTTTTCTTGGGCAGCGTCATCGTGCAATAGCCGCGCGCGCACAAGAGGCCGGCTGCGCCGGTGAGCTTGAGGCAGTCAGTGCCCCGCGTGCTTTCTATTGAAATGTTTATCGGAATCGGGATGTCAAGGGGGTTGGTTATCTTGAACACCTGGCTCTTGTTGCAAGTTTCCGCAGCGTACTGGAGGCCGGTTGTTTCGTCGGGCTCAAACTGGAGGAATTGCTCGGCCCACACCGCAATCGGCGCCATTGACGCGGCAAATCCCGTCCTCTCCGCCTCAACCACGAGCGTGCCATTGTACACTGGCGAGACTTTAGTGAAAACGTATTGGCCGTCCTCGCCGTTGCCTTTCGTTCCATCGCCGGTGAGCGGGCTGTTTTGGTAAGTGTTCCCGTTGAACGGGTTGCCGTCGCCTTCGTGCAGCCACACTTTTGCGTCAGTTATCGGGATTTGCTGGCCTGCCGCGACCGTGGCCACTGTTGCGGTGATTTTCTGGTTCTGCCCGATGTAAACCGCCTGCGGGTCCACGGTCAGGTTCAATTGGCCGGTGCCTTGGATGACTATCGGCGCCTCAAGGACTTTGATGATGCCGCGCGCGTCCCCGAACTCCAAGCGGATTTTCGAGAAACTGTTTTGGAAAACCGTTGTCCCGCTTACAGTGCCCGCGAGCGTCTGGCCTGCCGCGAGGGTGACTGCGATTTTGCCGGTCGTGAACGATTGCAGGTAGATTTTTTGCCCGTCCTTGTCAGCGAACTCCAAGCCAGCCGGGACTTCGGCTGCCGGGTTGTCGCCGATTTGGGTCTGCGTGAACAAAACCTCTTTTTGGGGGGAAACGAGCTTGATGTACGGCGAAGTGAGGGTCACGAAGGGCCTGATTTCGAAGTAGGCGAGGATGTCCTCGTTCACCGCGGCGGTGAATCCGCTGCCCGACCTCGTCTCCGGCTCTATTGCGCGGGCGAACGCGAGTGACATGCACGCGTTGGAGTCGCAGCTGCCGGTGCCGTCCACTATATTATATTCCTTGGCAAGGGATTCGGCGTAGCACGCGTCTTTTGCAGCGGTTTTCTCCTTGTCGCCCAGTTCCTCGTCCTTCGGTGTCCTGACCCATATTTTTCCCTTTCCGGCGTACGCGCGGTACCTGAAAACTAGGCGGTCCTTGTTCGTCGCAGTCGGCTTGACGAAAATGAGGAAACTCATCGTCGGCCTTCCTGAAAAGTTCCGGTAATTGAAGTTAACCCACTTGAGGGCGTCTTTTTGGATTGCGAGGTCGTTCCCGCAGTTGGGGCCGGGGTTGTACGAGGAGGAGAACGTGATTTGCGGGTTAAGGTACGATGACGGCGGCGTGGTCAGGTTTGACGGTTGCTGGACGAGCGTGATTGAGGCAATGTCCTCGTCAACAGTCGCCTTGTCGCCCACTGAAACAAAGAGCCCGGACTGGTCGCTGGTGGGCAGGTTGGCGGTGAACTTAACCCAATAGAATCCCCCTTTCGCTATTTGGTTGCCTTGGACAGGGGTCCCGTCGTAGTTCTCCAAGTGGAAATCAGTAATCGTCAGGTTGTTGACGAGGCTTGCCGGCAGGAGGGCGACTGTTTTCGTAAGCGCTTCGCCGGTGCTCACCACTATTTTTTCCGTGTCCTGGGGCGCGTACCCCGTTGACGTGACTGAAACAGTGATTTCCTTGTTTGCCCTTACCTTCAACTGGCACGTGCCTGAAACAGTTGCAGTGCAGTTCGCGATTTCCTCGCCGTCCGCAAACGTTGCAACAGCGGATATTGCCGGAATTGCCGCGTTGTTAGTCGCGTCCTTTGCCAAAACCACGATGTTCCCGAAAGTCGGTTCAAGTGTGACTGTAACACTTACTGGCTCTCCCAACACTGCAGAAAACGAGTCGCTCAACCCCTTTAACGACCCGTACACCGCGTTCGCCACCAATAACTCGTCGATTGGCAGGGCAGTGAAAGAAGCTGCGCCGGTTGAATCGGTCGTAGTCAGCGGTATCCCGGTGTTGAACCCGTCCGCGTAAACCATTTCAACAATCGCGCCCGCGACAGGGTTGCCGTCCGCGTCAACCACGCCCACTTGCGCGTCGCCGTTGTTCCCGAGAATCGCTTTCGAGAGCTTGAATTGCTTGTCGTCGCCGGCTTCCAATTCCTTCAATAAGCCCGGCAGGTACCCTTCGGCGTAGGCGGTTATGTAGACGCTTTGCCCGGTCGCCACTTCGAACGACGCCTTTCCGTCGGCGTCAGTTGTCTGTGCGCTGTCGCCGGCTGCCTGCCGCGAAGAGCCAGACAGGAACATCTTGACTTCCGCGCCCTCTACCGCGTTTCCGGCGTCGTCAATGACCGTGATTGAAATTTTCCCGAATTCCGCTGGCACTTTTTTCTTCAAAGTGATCCTGAACTCGGTTTCCCCGGCAGCTGAAACTTCCTGCGCGTCGTTCAACCCGTCGTAAGGGGCATAAGCCTCCGCATCAACTGGTTCCGCGCTCGCGTAAACGACTGCGCCCACCGCAGCAGCAGCTGCCCAGAAAACGCTGCCGTGCTCGTTCGTCTTGTCAGTCAACACCGGCGAACCCAGTTCAGCATTATATAGCGTAACAGTCGCTTCAACAGGCTCGCCTTGCTCGTTCTTCACGTATACTGAAACGTCGCCGGTCTCCTCCTGCGACCCGCCGGTTGTCACTGGCGCGTCTTTTTTCGGCACCAGCCTGACCGTCTTCTGCTTTTCCGACCCTTGGACAACGTAATTCTTAGTCTCATACCCTTCTTTTTCAATCATGACGGAATAGCTTTGGTCCGGGCTTGCCTCAATGAACGCCTTGCCGTCTGCGCCTGCAGTGACTTCCTGGTCCTCGAAATAAATCGTTGCTCCCGGTATCCCGGCCCCGCTTGAGTCCACGACCTTTAATTCAATGCGTTGTTTCGCCGCAACTACCGGCGCTGCGGTCTGGAGCGCTGCGCTCACGGTCTGCCCTGTGCCTGCCTCGATTGAAATGGATTGCACGAACGACTCGTAACCCTCTTGCTCTATCCTCACCACGCCCTTTTTCCCGACTGGCACGTTTTCAAACAGGGCGTTGCCGTTGACGCTGACCGCGGTCCTTGCGGCCTCGCCCTCGACCAACAGCGTGACCGGCACGCCGTCGAGCGGCGTTTCGCCCGAAAACACCGCGACGTTCACCGACGTCGTCGAAGGCTGCGTCATTGAAAGCGCGAGGAAGCCGATTCCCCCGATAATCAGTGCCAGAATGAGGAGGAAGAACGGGAAAGAAGGCATTCCGGTGTTCTCGATGGGGTCTACGAAGAAGCGGTAGATGGGCACGCTTCGCTCTTCGAGCCAGTCGCATAACTCGTAATACTTGTCCTCGACGGCGAAATAGGCCTCCTTCAACGCCATGAAAAAACTTGCACCCGCGGCTATAAAAACGTTGCACAACTTGGCTGGAAAGCGGCCGGAAGAAGTTTTGCGAAAAGCGCGCTAAGGCTTTATGGTGACAATCGCTTTACCGTCATCCGTAATGTAGTTTAGTGTCAAAGTAACCTGTTGCGGCGCATAGCCGATTGTTGTTTCTCTACCAGCGTAGACCGTAGAAGACGCTTCGCATATTGCTCCATAGGAAGATGATGCGCCTATCATTAACATTTCCCGCATCGTACCCTTGCACCGCCCGAAATCATCCCTGAAGGAAAAAGTTGCAGCGCTGTGTGTTTGATCAACTGAATTTACTTGCATGAACTGGTTGGAAAGTCTCACCACGTCTCCGCCTTTCAGCGTATAGACATTGCCGGTTCCGAGGCTCTCCACTTTTTGCGACCTGTAATTAAAGAGGGCACTCACATTCAGCTTTGCCGTAAGTAAAGCCGCGGGAGTTGTTCGGTATCCATAGCCCTTTTCAGCAATGTTCAGGACACCGCGATAACTGAGGACGTCACCCTCGTCAAAATCGGATGACCATGCCGCCGCCAGAGTGTCGTCTGGTGAAAAAATTTGGAATGAAACGTCTCTGCCGGCAAACGCTCCCTGGGGCTCAACGTCCAGTATCTTCAACTTGAATCCGTTTGCGAATTCCGCGGTCTCGCCCACGCCGATTTCACAGATGGCGCTTTCAGGGCACTGCATACTGACCGCCTGAGCAACCGTTTGGGGGACCGCCGGCGCGGGCGCCGCTGGCGCTGCCGTGCCGGGCGCCGATGACTTGATTTTGATGAGTTTCGGCCGGTATGCGGCGGCTCCTTCCGCGGCCGCGTTTT
>JAPLXB010000027.1 GCA_026396285.1 Microcaldota archaeon | reverse complement strand
CCCCATTTTTTTATTGCTTGGGCGAGTTCTTCATGGCTTTTTGCGTATTCCTTCAACGGAATTTGCTGGAGCGTTGCGTCCAGTGCCTGCCTGATTGCCCTTGCTCCGGCCGCGGTTCCGCGCGGGTGCCCGTGGCAGCCGCCGCCCATTTGCGCGATTATGTCGTTTCCCATCGTGTGAACCAGTTTCGGCAGCACTCCTGGATGCAACCCGCCCGAGGCGACTGCAAACACCGGCTTGATTTTGTGCCAGTTTTCTGCCAGCACGCGGCATTTCTTGTGCTCGGGGACGAGTCTCTCTTCTATTTCTTGTTGTAAGTGAAGCGCTTGGCTTTTCCCGCCCTCCATTTTCCCGTAGACGGCGCCGATGTGGAGCGTGTCCACGCCGATTAGCCTCGCGCATTTTGCGATGGCGAGCATTGAAATGCCGTGCCGCGGGTTTCTGGTGAAGGCGGCGTGCATTGCGCGGTGGGCGTGGATTATGAGGCCCGTGTTTGCCTTCCGCAGGGTTTGTAACCCCGCCCAACCGGCGGTCAGGATGTCTATCATGGCAGTGTTTCCGCCGTGGTCTTTGATGAATTGCGCGCGGCGAACCATTTCACCTGCTTCGGCGGTGACGTTCAGTACCGCTAGTTTTTTTTCGCCGGTTTCCGCCGCTGCGCGGTCCATTGCGTCCAGTGTCAGAACCACGCGTTTCTCGAAGTTGTTGAATTTCATTGACGTCAGGTTTTCGTCGTCCTTGACGAGGTCCAATCCGTTTACCCAGGCTTCGTAGGCGACGTTGGCGTGCTCTTTTTCATTCAACCCGAGCTTTGGCTTGACGATTGTCCCGATCAGGGGCCTTTTCGTGCCGAGAAGAGACTGGTTTTTCACGCTCAACAGTTTCCGGATGCCGGGGATTCCGAGCGCAGGCCCCTTGAACGAGTTTATTATGCTGTCCGGGAAATCGATGTCTTCAAGACGGAGGTTTTCGACTATTTTCATTCCGAAAACGTTTCCGGCCACCGAACTCAGTATCTGGGGGATGTTCCCGGGTTCAAAAAGGTCGCTCGGGTAAGCTATTTTCGCTATCCTGCTTTTTTCATTGAGGTAAAAAATGTGCGGCGCAAGTGTTTTCGCAATCCTTTCAGGAGCGCCGACGATCGCAGTCCATGTCCCGATGGATGATTCCCCAGCCACTGCCTCGGCTGCTGTCTTGAAAGAAACTCCTTTTGCGGGTTCGACGCGGAACTCGGTAACTAGATCGTTGCTGGTCGGCTCGTATTTCAAGTCGATGTAGCCGTGGTACGCGGTTGGCGCTGGCATGGTGCTGATTAGGGTGGCGGGTGTTTTAAAAAAATAGGTGGTGGCTGGTTTTCAGCGGGAGGCGAGTTTTATGTCTTCTGCGGTGACTGTCTTTCGTCCAGCGTGTTTTGCCAACTGCACTGCTTTTTGGGAAATGTCTTGTGCCGCCTGTTCCAACACGTCCGCCAGCGCCTCCGAGGCGTCTTCTGAAACGCGTTCGGCTCCTGCTTTGCGTATGAGTCGTTCGACGGGCGCCAGTGGCAAGTCAGGCATGTTAGTCACTTTGAATCACTCAAAAACCGTTCCCATTTCGGCGCCGGTTTATTTAAACCTTGTGGAGTCTGCGAATAGATAAAGGGGTTTGTTTAACTGTTTTTTCGGTGTTTTGAGTGGTTCCAGGGGGTTTTTTTGGACGGCCTGCCGTTGAGGAAGGGTTTTGAAGCCAGGGACTACCAGGCGCGGGTTGCCGAGGGCGCGGCGCGCGCGAACACGCTTGTCGTCATGCCTACTGCTCTGGGAAAAACGTTTGTGGCGCTGCTGGTGATGGCGGCGTTGTTGAAGAAAAACCCTGGCGCAAAATTCTTGTTTTTGGCGCCCACGAAGCCGCTGGCTGCCCAGCAGGCGCGGCGGATAAAGGAATTGCTGGAAATCGGCGGGGACGTGGTGCTGGCGACCGGCGAAATGAATCCGGTTGAAAGGAAAAAAGCTTATGCGGCAGCGCAGGTTGTTTCCGCCACGCCGCAGTGCATTGAAAACGACTTGGCGAAGGACAGGATTGACTTGGCGCAGTATGCGCTTATCGTGTTTGACGAGGCCCACCGCGCGGTCGGCGACTATGCATACGTGCCAATAGGCGCTGCGGCTAAGAGAAAAAACGTCCTCGTGCTCGGGCTCACCGCTTCGCCTTCTTCTGAAAAGGAAAAAGTCCGGGAAGTATGCGACAACCTCGGCATTGCGCAGATTGAGTCAAGGGGGCTTGAGGACGCGGACGTGTTACAGTACGTGAAAAGGATTGAATTCGACTGGGTTTTCGTGAAACTGCCGCCGGAAATAGTGGCGCTGCGGGCAATGCTTTTGGCAATGGTTGAAGAAAGCGCGAAAATGATCACGGCCTACGGCTTTTCAATCAAGGCAAAGCGGCCGAACAAGAAGCAGTTGCTCCTACTACGGGGGCAGATGCTGAGGCAGCTGCCGAAGACGTACAAGGCGCTGAGTGAATTGGCGAGGGCGATTAACCTCGTGCATGCAGTTGACTTGCTTGAAAGCCAGGGCGTGGAAGCGTTGTTAAATTTCTTGGAAGGGATGGCCGGACGCGAGGAAAAATCAAAGGCAGTAATCAGGCTGCTTGCCGACCCGCGCGTTGATGAGATAAAACTGGAGTGCAGGAGCCTCCTCGCAGCCGGAATAGAGCACCCCAAGGCGGCGAAGTTGAAGGAAATCGTCGAGCGCGAAACGCTGGCGGGAAATTACCTCATTGTCTTCGTGCATTACCGCGATTCCGCGAAAAACGTGTTGCGCGACTTGAACAAAATCAAGGGCGTGGACGCACGGCTGCTGGTCGGAAGGAGCGGCGACGGCGGAATGAAGCAAAAGGAACAGATTGGGTTGGTTGATTCATTCAGGGAAAAGGAATTCAATGTCTTGGTGGCGACGCAGGTCGGCGAAGAGGGACTGGACATTCCTGCGGTTGACGAGGTCGTGTTTTACGAGGCGGTTCCGTCCGAAATCAGGTTGATCCAGCGCCGTGGGCGGGCGGGCAGGGTGAAGGCGGGCCGGGCAGTCGTGTTGGTGGCGGAGGACACCAAGGACGAGGCGTATTTGTGGATTTCGAAGCGAAAGGAGAAGACGATGAAGAAGACGCTGGCTGAAATGAAGAAGGAAATGCATGATGCAGGAGTGCGCGGAGGCGAAAAGCGCGAAGCTGGAACAGGCGGGGAAACGCGGCCTTCGACAGGCCAGAAAAGCATCGGCGAATTCTTTTAATGCCCGCGCCTTTCCTTTTTCGTGGCTTCTGAAATCGTTTTCAAACCCGAGGCCGGGAAAGTTGTCGTGGTGGTTGACGACCGCGAGGCTGATTCGCTTGCGGTCTCTCGCCTCGCGGAATTGGGCGCGGAAATAACCGTGAAACGGCTTGCAGTCGCCGACTTCGTCATTTCCAAGCGCGTGGGGATAGAAAAGAAATCCTCCACGGATTTTGAGTCCAGCATAATGGACGGCCGGCTATTTGCGCAGGCGAAGGAACTCGTGGAAAACTTTGAAAGGCCGCTCCTGGTGCTTGTCGGCAGCAAGTTCGAGCGCCTTGAAATGAAGGCCGTTCGGGGGGCGCTGATTGCGTTAATGGTTGATTACAGGCTGCCGGTGCACGTCGTCAAGGACGACGAAGGGTTTGCCGAATTCGTTTACCAAGCGGCGTTCCGCGAGCAAATCCAGCCGGAAAAGGAGCTGCGGCTGCGGTTGGAGAAAAGGGCGTTCCCGCTCGAGCTTTACCAGCAGTTCATCGTGGAAGGCCTTCCCCTCATCGGCCCGGTGACTGCCAAAAGCCTGCTCGCGCATTTCGGGAGCGTGGAAAGGGTTTTTACCGCAACCGAAAAAGAATTGATGGAGGCAGGCGGAGTCGGCAAGGTCCGGGCGCGCGAAATGAGGAAAGTGATTTCGGCAAAATACGAGAACAACAAAAGCAAGCAATGAAAATTGAAGGCAATTCGCTTGGAGCACAAAAAAGACGCTTTAATCGGGAAAAACCTCGGGATAGCCCTTGCGATAACTTCCGCAGTCTTCCTGCTTGAAGTCGCTGGCGGCGTCCTGTCAAACAGCTTGGCTCTGTTGAGTGACGCGGGCCACATGGCGTCGGATGTCCTTTCAATCGCAGTGAGTTTCGCCGCGTTCCGCATCGCCTTGAGGCCGCCGCGGACGAGGCGCACCTTCGGCTACCACCGGACCGAAGTCTTCGCGGCCGCTTTCAACGGCTTCAGCCTCGTCCTGATAACCCTGTTGATTGTTTACGAAGCGTTTCAAAGGTTCACTAACCCGCCGGCCGTGAACGCGTTTGGAATGCTTTCAATAGCAGTAGTAGGCCTCGCGGCAAACCTGTGGGTCGTCGTAAAACTCCGCGGGCACGAGAACCTTAACGTGAAAAGCGCCTACTTGCACGCCTTTGGAGACGCCGTTTCGTCGATTGGAGTCATTGTCGCGGGAGCGCTGATTGCATTGACTGGAAACATGGCAATTGACTTGGTTGCGAGCCTCGTGATTGCAGCAATCATTTTGACGAGTTCATACCGCTTGCTGAGGGGGTCGCTGAGGATTTTGTTCGAATTCTCGCCGCCCGGACTGACGCAGAAAATGGTCGAGAAATGCATAAAAGGCGCCAGGGGCGTGCGGGGCGTGCACGACGTCCACGTGTGGAGCATCTGCTCGGACATCATTTACGTTACTGCGCACGCGACAATCGACGACTCGAGGGTGAGCAGGACCGCGTGCATTTACGAGGACATTGACTGCAGGCTGAGGAAGGAGCTGGGGATTTCACACGCCACGATACAGTTCGAGACAAGGAAGTTCGCGTGCGGCAGGGGCGGCGTGTGCGAGGTAAAACACTGACTGCGCTTTTGCCGGGCATTTGGTGCTGGTGGCGCCGTCGGCGTCATGCGCTGAGTTGGAAGCTTTCATTGAATTTTTTCGTCGGCTTCAGGAGGCGCGTGTTGCCCTTCTTTTCAGCGGTCAGGTAACCCGCGGTTTTGAGTTCGGTCACGTAGGCATAGATTTCGCCGCGGAAAAAGTTCTTCAACTCGCTCTGCAGCATCCCCTCCTTTTTCGCGACGAGGGCGAGGATTCTCGTCGCCTTGCGCGAAAGCCCCGTCTCCTTGGAAAGGCCTGCGACTGGCGCCAAATAAGCTGGCTTTACCTGTAAAGAGATTTGGTTGTTTTCCACCAACACTTCGATTGAACTGTTCCTTTCCCCGAATTCAGCGGCCAGCTGTTCAACGAGTTTTTGGGCCTGCTTGACGGTAGTCTTGGCAATTAGCGCCAGTTCTGCGATGGCAAGCGGCTTGTTTGCAAGAAACAGCGCTGCTTCCACGATGCGCAGCGGATCAAGCGGGGTCTTACCGGTTTCTTCTTCAACTTCTTCCGGTTCCTGCCCGGCGGCAGGTTGTTCGTTGGCAGTGGCTGGTTCCGGGTTGGTTTCAAGCGATTCCGTTTCCTCGCTCAGCTCCCCTTCTGCTTCCTCCTCGCCTTGTTCCAGCGGTTCCTGCGCTGTTTCGGCTGCGGCCGCGGTTTTCATTGTTTCCACTGGCTCGTCTGGTTTTTGTTCCACGGTGGGTTACCCAATGGCTTTAAATTGTGTGTAATTAAAAGTATTTTGGCCGCGTCCGGCTTATTCGTTTTTCGTGGGCGCGGACTAAACGCACGGGCAGTTTTTTGAACTCGTGCATTGAAGTTGGTGGTCTAGCATGGAGTTTCTGGTTCTGCAGGAAAAGTATTTGGAAGCGGGAGTGCACATCGGCACGAAGACGAAAGTAGGGAGTATGAGGCAGTTCATTTACAAGGCGCGCGAGGACGGGCTCCACGTCCTTGACCTAAAGAAGCTTGACGAGCACCTGCGGTCTGCGGCGCGGCTTATTTCAAAATACGAGCCGGAAAAGGTTTACGCGGTCGGAAGCAAGGACAACGCCATCCACCCGGTCAAGAAATTCTGCGAATTGACTGGCTGCCAAGGCCTCATTGGAAGATTCACCCCGGGCAGGTTCACGAACCCGGCGCGCACTGACTTCTGCGAGCCGAAAATGGTGTTGGCAGTCGACCCCTCGGTTGACAGGCAGGCGGTCAAGGAAGCGTTTGAAGTCAACGTCCCGGTAATCGCGTTGTGTGACACGAACAATTCACTGCGGTACGTTGACTTGGCGGTTCCGACGAACAACAAGGGAAGGAAGGCGATCGCCCTCGTTTTCTGGATACTTGCAAGGGAAGTCCTGAAGTTCAGGGGGAAAATCGTTTCAAACGAGGAATTCACTGCAGTGCCTGCTGACTTCGAGGAAGCGAGATAGGTAGTGGTTGGAATGGTCCGCAAAGCCAGTGTTGCGGGAACGTTTTACCCCGGGACGCGGAAAGAAGCCAGTGGAATGCTCGCGGGTTTTGAAAAAAAACTTTCAGGATACTCGCCGGGCTATGGTAAAATTTTCGCCGTGGTCGCGCCCCATGCCGGCTGGGCTTATTCGGGCTTCACCGCAGCCCACGCCTATGCTGCGCTGAGGGCTTCGCTCAAAAAATCCGGGATGGGAAAGAAGCCGCGGTTCGTCATCCTTTGCCCGAACCACACAGGCGCAGGCGCGCCGGTGGCGGCGAGCCTTGACGACTGGGAAACGCCGCTTGGCACCGCGAAGTGCGACCGAAAACTAGTGGAAACGGTTTCTTCGCACTCGGAATTCATTTCACCGGACGAGGAGGCGCACCGCTTCGAGCACTCGGCGGAAGTGCAGCTGCCTTTTCTCCAGCATTTCTTCAAGGACTTTTCCTTCGCCGCAATCTGCATGGGGCACCAGGGGATGGACGCGGTTCGGGACGTTGCAAAGGCGTTGTGGAAGGCGTCGGAAAAAACGGGTTTCACGGTCATAGCCAGTTCGGACTTCACCCACTACGAGCCTGCCGGCCAGGCGGGGAAAAAAGACCTTGATGCAATCGGTTTCCTAAAAAAACTGGATGCGGATGGTTTTGCGCGCGAGGTTGAAGGAAAGCGGTTGAGCATCTGCGGCCACGGCCCGATTACGGCCGCGTGCATTTACTCTAAACTGGCCGGGGCAAAGAAAGGCGAATTGCTCCACTTCAGCAACTCCGGCGAAGCAACTGGGGAGGAAAGCGTCGTTGACTACGCGGCAATAGCATTCGTTTAATCGCCTGACGACCGCTGTTTTGACCGGTTTTAACGCTTTTTCCGCGCCGGGCTGCAGTCCGCCGCCGGCAGTCTGGCTTCACGCGGCTTCGTCGTATTTCTCCTTCGCCGCTTTTGAAAGTGCCCACCTGCTCCTCCGTACGTACTTGTCTCCGCCTTCGCTGGTTTTAATGCGCGCAACCAGGCCCTTTTTTTCCAGGTCTTCAAGCAACCGTTTCACGAATTCCTCGTCCCTGGCTAGTTCAACGGCTATTTCGGCCGTAAACAGGGTACTGGGGTAAGTTGAGTAGATTAGTTCAAGTATGTGCTCGCAGATTCTCCTTGTTTTTTCCTCAGAAATCCTCGGCATGGTAGTTATTCGGTGAAACGAATTTAAAAAGTTGTTTTCCGGGCTTTTTCGCTTGCCGGCTGGCTGCCGGGCTGTTGAAGGCTCTTGAAGCCGCTTTGGCTAAAACAAGGCGGTGGCGGGCTGGGTGCCCGTGGCCGGCGTTCATATGAAGCTGCGGGCCAAAAGGATGTCTTCCCGCCGTATGTTTTTCCTTCCTGCGTACCTGGCCAATTGCCTTGCCCTGATTATTATCTCGTTTGCCGAGTCCTCGAGGACTTCGCTTAGTTTCTTGCTCGCGTCCTCTCCCACGCGCTCTGCTCCGGCTTCTCTGATTATCCTATCCATGTCATAGAGGGGCAGCCACGTCATTTCAACCCCCTCCACTTTTGCCCGTCGACGGTCAGCCTCACGAAACCCTGTGCCACGCTTAGCGTGTAGGCCGCGCGGCCCGCAAGCTGGGATAGCTCCCGCAAGGGCATTTCTCCCACGTTCATTCTAACCCACCTCGGAACTTTCAGTTAAGCGTGAAAAGATGCTTTATTTTCGGGTCGACAAGATAGATGTTCTTCTTGCGCCCGCCCACCATCTTCTGCTTCACGATTACAAGCGGAAACGGCACATCCGGCTTTCTCTTGACTTCGGCCTCGTCGTCGCCCCTCAACTGGTACAATGCGTTGAAGGCCGTATTCTGGCTCAGGCCGGTCCTCTCCATTATCGCGCTCAGCGTAAGCCCGTCCGTTTTCAGGAGAAGGTTCATAACCTGCTGCTGCGACGGCGATAGAATCACCCACCAGTCGGCATTGGACGTCGTCAGCGTGCCGCCGGAAGCGCTTTGCGCAATCGCTTCTTCCTGGAAAATGCGCTGGGTTCCTTTCGACTGCGCCATCGTGGAGTCCTGCGCTTTCCCAAGGGCAAGTTGCGCGAGGTAGTTGTTCAACTCGTCGAAAACATACCGCGGGCTCAACAGGTTCTGCTCGGTGAAAATGATTTTCAGGAAATCCTCTGAAAAAGGTTCCAGCCCCCGGCCGCCCACTGCCGAGATGCGGTGGGAAATTATCTGGAGCATCTCGTCCTCGGAGAAGCCGCTGCGCTTGAAGACGTTTTGGTCGCCTACGAGTTGGAGAAGCGAGTCCGGGAAATTCTCTTTCCCGAGCGCAGAAATCACGAGACGCAGGTTCGGGACCTCGTCCAACAAGTACTTGAATTCCATGTACATGCCGACGTTTTTTTCAAGGTGGGCCTCGTCCAGGAAGAAAACGATTTTCCGCCTCTCCTGCTTGAGCCTCCGGGCAAGCGCTTCCCTTGACTGCCCCCGTCTAGCGCCGACCAATGCCTTCAACCGGTCCAAAATTCCGGCCGGCGAGACTATCTCCCCCAGTTCTTCAATTGTTTCTGGCGGTTCCTTGAACAATATGGGCAGGAATTCGCCTGAAGGGAGGTTGTAGGAAACGAACTGGAGCGCGGAAGTCTTTCCAACCCCTTTTGGCCCGAGCAAAAGGCAGGCTTTTGTGTCAAAAGCGAGTTTTTGGAGGATTTGACCGGACTCAAACGTGCAGTAGTAGCGCATGAACGTTTCGTGGTCTTGGGCCCTCAAATCCTTGACAAACGGGTTTTCTGACCAGCCAAGGTCTTGTAAAAGCTTTTGTTTTGCGGCAAACACGCTATCCAATTAGCCCACCCACTCCAGCGTTACGTAAGATAGTTTTAAAAGAGTTGTGCTGGCGGACTCTGAAAATCTAAGGCACTTATAAAAGACTTATAAGAGTCTTTTACAAGTCTTGTATGAGTTTAAAAGAGTTGTAAAAGACTTTTAAAATACTTCTATGGTTTTGCTTTTCTTTGAGGGCTTTTACATAAGCGGCATGCTGGCGCCCCCTGCTTGCGCTCGTAAAAAGTAAGTGCTGCGCGCTTGCCTTGGGAAAAAAGTTTTTGCTGTTACTGTGGCTTGTACCTGGAAAGGAAGTAAATCACGGTGACTGCTAGTGCGGTTACTACCGCGGCGCTGATGAGCTCGTAGAACCATGCGCCGCTCAGGGGTATGAACAGTTTTATCGTGTCGGTTATCGCGGTGTTCCAGAAGAGCGCTGCGACGAACGCGAACGAGGCCGCGATGAATGTTATCAGTTGTTTCCTGAACTCGCGCTCGAATTCCTTTAAGGCGGCCAGTCTTTCGGTTGTTTTTCCCGGCTTTTTTTGCTCCATGGCAGGCCCTCGGTCAGGTTAGTCGTTTTCGTAGCGCGCGTATTTTTTCGCGAGCGAGGGACTCTTGCGCGAGAGGCCGCGCACAACCAGTTTCCGTATCATGCCGCTTGGGATTACGAAAGTCTTGACGCCCTGCCGTATGTCTGAAAGTATTTCCCTCACGACGTCCCACGAGATTTCCTGAAGCAGTTTTACGCCGGCGCCTGCTGCTTCAATTGTCCGCATGACCTTGAGTAGGTTGAATGGCTGGAGCCGCCCGTTTTTTTTCCTGACAAATATGCGCATTGAATCAGCCCCCGGATGAATTGAGCGCCGCCGGGTGCTTTAAAGTTTTTGGTGTGCTGCAGGCGGCGCGGACGCGCCAAGGGCGGGGTCAGCTGGCGCCGCGGGGCCGTGGGTCTGGCCTTAAAAGTCGAGCATTGTTTTCGCTTTTTTCTTCAACTGGTAGGCGTAGGCTATGCCGAGGAAGATTCCCCCAAGGTGGGCGGCCCTTGCTATGAAATCCTGGGCGGGCAGCAGCACGAGTTCGAGGAGTATCCACCCGATTGCAGCCATCCACAGCGGCAGGGGCAGGAAAATCGGGTAAGAGTAGACTGTGAGGTTTGGCTCGAGGACCGCGAGGGCTCCGAGCACTCCAAAAATCGCTCCTGAGGCGCCGAGCGCCGCGACTGTCGGGTCGCCGAGGGTATAAGCGTATATGAGGTAACAAATGCTTCCAATCACTCCCGCGCCGAGGTAGAGCCAAAGGAATCTCTTGCTTCCCATTTTTTGCTCCAGAAGCGGCCCGAACATCAGGAGGGCGAACATGTTGAAGAAGAGGTGGGCGTAGCCGCCGTGGAGGAATACCGAGGTTATGAACGTCCAAGGCATGTAGATTGCTGCCGCGGGCGTGAAGGCGAAAAGCGCAATAATTGGTTTTGTTGCAACCGATTCGATTATGAAGGCGGCGACAGTGGCCGCGATGATGTAGAGCGAGTAATACATTTCAACCAACCGACTGGTCGTTGAAGTAACCGGTTCTCTTGACGTAGTCGCGCGACTCGTCGTCGTATTCGTAGTACTCTATCGGTTTCGGCTTCGACAACTTGGCATTGCCGCGGATTTTCGCGCCCACGAGGTGCCTGAGCGCAGTGAACTGGGTGAGGAAGATTGCGGCGAAAACGAAAAAAGACGCGGCAATTGGGAGTATGAGGAAGAACCCGAGCAGCAGATACAGCGGGATGGCAGCGTATTTGACGGCCCCAAGCGGTTGGAGAAAGGGCGTGGTCAGGACCCATGCGCCGTACGCGAATGCGGCGACCAGCAGAAGCAGCGCGGTGTTTACGAGCGGGCCTGAAACGCATTTTATGCAGACCATGCATTGTTTTGCGCGGGGGGAAATATAAAGTCATGTGCGTTTCCATTCAATTCCGGCGCCTGCGAAGAGCTTGAACAGTTTTTCCCTGGCCTGCTGGTTGGTTCCTTTCCAGTCCACGACCGCGCACTCTATGGGCTCCTGGGTTTTTTCAACCATTTGCCCAACCATTGCGGCGTCCACTGTTTCGAGGGCGTGTTTTGGCGCTATGTGGGAAAACGCGTATTTGCCCGAGTTTTTTGAAAACTTGGCGGCGTAGTGGGTTCCTCCGAAACCGATTGCGACCGCAGTACCCTCGGCGGCCTCGTTCGGGTAACCGGATAACTTGCTTTGGCACACGTGCATTATTGCTTCGGCAACGGTTTTCGCCGGCGCCCCCATTTTCCACTCGTTTTCGGTGCTGCCTACTTCCACGAAAATGCTCGGTGAAGGGAGGCTCGTCGGCCCGTGGTGGGTGGCTTCAATGTACGGGTCAAAGCCTTGGATGCGGTGAGATTCAAGGAAGCGGTACGCACAGTGGAGGGCCCTGGCGCTCGTGCGGGAAAGTTCGCCGGGTCGCCCCCCGTATTCCGCGGAGGCACCGTAGTTGCCGGTCGCGTGCACGGTCAGGCACGGCGTGCCGCTTTCCGAGCGGTGCCTTGAAGCGAAAATAACCAAGTCTGTTTGGAAAACATGGTTGGGGGCTATTGAGTCGCAGCCGGTGGCGAGCAGGAACGGCACTTGGACGAGTCGGATTCCGTCTTTTTCCCATGCCTCTAGCGGGCCCTTCGCGCTTTCAATCGGCGCAGTCGGGGAGAACCCCGATTCCAGTATGTGGCGGGCTATGTTTTTGCCGGCCTCGTCTAGTGATGAGAAAACAATTATAGGCACTGGTTCACCTGAATTGGTTATGCCTGCTGCAATAAAAAAAGTTGACGAGGACCGTTTCGACCGCCAAAAGCGGGTGGATGGATGGGACCAGGCCGCAGTTGGAGGGACGCGGGCGCTGGTCGCCGGCGCAGGCGCGCTTGGCAACGAGGTTGTTAAGCTCCTTGTCCAACTCGGGGTAGGGGAAATCGCGGTAGTCGATTATGACCGGATTGTTGCCGCGAACCTTAACCGATGCGTTTTTTTCAACGACGGCCACGCGAAGGGAGGCGAGTACAAGGCCGAGGCGCTGGCGAGGGAAGCCGCAAAACTGGGGCCGTCCAAAATAATCCCGGTTGTCGGAAAACTGGAGGACGTGGGAGAGGGTTTTTTCAACGCCTTCACCCACGCGTTCGGGTGCTTGGACAACTTGGGCGCGCGCCTTTCCCTCAACGCGCACTGCTATGGTAAAATGCCCTTGTTTGACGGGGGAACCGCCGGGTTTTTCGGGAAGGCGCAGGTGGTGGCCGGCGGGTCGTCGTGCATCGAGTGCGGGATGAGCAGGCAGGATTACAAGCTGTTGTGGAAGAAGTATTCATGCGTCGGCGAGCTGCTGGATTTCCTTGACCCGAAGATGCCTGCGCTGCCCACTACCACGAGCCTCGTGGCAGCAGTCCAAGTCAATGAATTCATCAAATTGGTCCACGGCCGCGAGGGGCTGGCTGGAAAATACTGGTCGTTCAACGGCTTGGATGGCATCAGCAGGGTGTTCCGGGTGCCGAAGAGGAAGAGCTGTCCCGTGCACCCCTAAAGATTGCCGACAACGCGGTGGAAAAAAAGTTTATTAACCGCCATTGAATTAGCCACTTGGGTTTTTGCTGGGAGGAGGGGATGGTATGAACAAGTTGCTTTTTATCTTGCCGTTGGTTTTTTCGCTGCTTTTGTTCGGCTGCGTTGGCGCGCCGGCCGCGTCCCCGACGCCTGTGCCTACGATACAGGCAAGCGCGACTCCGGCGGCCTCGGCGGCAAGCGTTTCGCCTACTCCGATCGGGCAGATCCAGCAGACTGCGACGCCGACCACGATTGCGCCTACGTTCAACTTGGAAGCGGTGAAGTCAAAAGTGGAGGCGTCTGTCAACAAGCTTTTCACCAACCTGAAGCCGTTTACGCTGGACCAGTACACGACGAACCAGGTGTGGGGGCTTTACTATGAAAAGGAACTCAAAATCAAGGAAGCGGGTGTTGACGTCAATTACTTGATTAGGGTCAGGCGGCCGACTGCCGAGGAGATTAGGCCGGGAATGGGTGCAATTTACTCGAAAACCAAAAACATCGGAGGCAAGTCTGTCTTCTATGAAGTCAGGGATGAGGGTTTGATGGCCCAGTTCAGCGCCGGCGCCATTTCGTGCGTTTCAGACAACCTGAACAAGGCGTTCATAATCTTTGAGATAAAGAACAAGGTCCTGAACATCGACGACGTGTTCAATGAATTCGTCCAAGCCTGTTGAACCGCTAGGTTGGCGTTGGTTGGGGCGGCAAGCGCGGCCGGAGTCATTCGAAGAGTTTTTTCACGGCCTTGACCGCGTCTTCGCTCTGCTTGTCAAGCATTAGCACCAGTTTTTTCCCGCACCTCAGGCACTTGCCGTTCCGGTCCAAAAGGCTTTCGTAGCAGTCCTTGTGGTAGGCGGCGCCGCAGAAGCAGTGGCCGTATTTTGGGTGGTTGTCCTTCCTTAGAGAAAGCCTGAAGGGCGCCTTGCACAAGTCGCATTTTTCCTCGCTCTCGTATTTGCCTTCGCGCGCTATTGTCGCGAGCGTGGTTGACAGGGGCTTGTCGTCAATGGCCTTGCTCAGTTCCCCGAGTTTTTCCTTTATCGCCTGTTTTTTCTTTACCCCGTATTTTTCAAAAATTTCAATCAGGTCAATCTGGTCCGGTTTCGTTGCAGCAGCAGGCGGCTTTGGCTTCTCGACGGCCGCGGGAACCGTTTCCTTTTTCTTCTCCGGCACGGAGCCGTTGGGGCCGTGTATCAGCGGGTTGTATGGAATGTCGATGTAGTCGTTGTGCGGGTTGTCCGGGTCGTGCGGCTCCTGCCCGCGGGCTTCTGGTTCCGCGAGTTTGTGCTGGGTCTGCGGTTCGGTTGGCTTCGACTCCTGTGCCTGGCTGGAAAGCGGTTGTTCCAGTCCCTGCGCGTCCGGGATTTTCTCAACGGTTTTCCCGGCCTTGGGCTTGCGTTTTGCCGCGGTCCGCTTCGGCTTTTCCGCGGGATGGAGCGCGTTGTATCCTTCCACGCCCAGGCGGGCGAGGTTTGAATCGCTCTCGTCCAGCATAAGGAGGCTTTTTTTAACGAGGATGCGGGTGCGTGCCTGGAAGTCCTTCCAGTCCACATTGAGCGCGGCGCAAATGTTTTTCAGGTCGTTTTCGCCGGCGCTGACTTTTTCCAGCACGTGCTTGTCGAATACCGTGAACTTGAATTTTTCAGCCATGGAAGCCACTTCCGCGCGCCCGCTCAATCACTGCGAACGACGCCTCCCTGTATCCGCGTTCATCAAGTTTGTATAATCTCTTCATAAACCCTTCGCCGTCGCGCTTCAACGGGTCAATCACCATTGCCACATGAAACGGCTCCGGAAAATACTTGCGTTGCGTGTCAACGTCCGTTCCTGAAAGGAAGCACCCGTATCCGGGGTGGCTGTGCGCCCAGCCGACGAATATTTTTTTCCTTTTGCGCGCGGTTTTCTCCAGTTTTTCAACGAGTTCACCGAACCCGTCCTCGGAAAACCTCACTGACACCGCGGAAGCCTTGTTTTTTGCGGTCACGAAATCCTCTGCAACGGCGTAGCGCTTGCCGCGCCAGGTAAAAACCCTGCCTGCGAGGAGGCCCATTGCCTCCAGCCCGCGCGCGGCCATGGTTGAAAAAAATCCTTCCGCTGCTTCGACGACGCTTTTTTCAACATAGGCTTCGAACAACAAACCACTCCCGCCGCATCACTTGAAAACCCATCCTAAGAGCCGTCCCGCCAAGCCCTTTTTCTTCACCATCACCGGCTCTCCTAGTTCGGGGACAGTCGGGATAATGTCCTTCGCCTGTTCCTCGATTATTTTCTCAGCCGCCTCGGGCAACGCTTTTTTCCGCGCTTCTATCGCTTCCCTCACTACCCACGGCGGGCCGCGTGCAACCTCTTTTCGGGGAACGGGTTCTGTCATTTCTGTCTCTTGGGCGCCGGTCGCGGGCGTTTCCCCTGTTCCTTCCTTTGCCTCAACCAGGGTTTTTTCCTTGATGGCGACTATCCTCGGTTTGTCCACTGGAACCCGGCCTCCGCAACCTTATTTAATTGTTTTAAGAATAAGTTTGCTTGGCATAAAAAAGATGGTGCTATGGTCGAATTCAACATTTCAGTGACCCATACGACTACTGGAAAGGAAATCACGCTCGCTGTTGAGCCGGAATTCACGGTCAGTTCCCTGCTTGAAGTTCTTGCGGAAAATCTGAAGCTCAAGGACAGGTTCGTGCTGGCGACGAAGGAAAATCAGATTCTCGACCCCGACGCCACTATTGCGGACGTTGGCTTGAAGGAAGGGGATTCGCTCCTGCTCATGCCGGACCCCACTGGCGGGTAACCCGTTTCCCGGCGTAATCAAAGTGGATTCCATGCCGCAGTTGCCTGAATCAATTTGGAGGCGCAGGCTCGAGAGCGAGTTTGAGGAAATGCGCGCCAGCGGGGCAAGGTTCCAAGCTAACCAGGAGCACACGGAGTACCGGGTTTTCCTCGAGGGCGGAGCGCTTTGCCGCGAACACGGCATAATCAAGAAACGCTCGGCGCACGAGGTGCGCGTGCGGCTTACGCGCGAATATCCTTACCCTGGCGGCATAGACGTCGTGTGGCTGACGCCCATTTTCCACCCGAACATCAGGGAAAGCGATGGAAAAGTCTGTATCCTTCTGGTGAACGACTGGGCGGAAACGCAGACTGTTAGGAGCGTGGTGGACGCGCTGAAACAGCTGTTGGACAACCCGAATCCTGCAAGTCCCTTGAACAAGGAGGCGGCGGAATACCTCGTCAAGCACCCGGAAGAATTTGGGCTGACGCCTGTCGAAAAGCACAACCGGCCGCGGGTGGTTCAGTGAAAAAGCCTGTTGTTGTCAGGGTCAGGGAATTGGAGGTTGAGGAGAGGGCGCCGCCCGGGCCGCCCGAGTGGCTGGTCGTGGAATCGTTTCCGCGGCAGCAAAAGCATCCCCAAGGGCAGCCGAGGACGCAGCCGGTTAAGCGCGGACTGTTCAACAAAATCCGCGGCTTATTGTCCGCGTTTTCCAAAAAGCCCGCCTAGGCGCGAGAAAAAACTTTTCTTCTCTTTTTTCGGCGGCTCCGGAAGCGCGTGCGCCTCCTGAGCGCCTTGCTGTGCGCCTGTTCCTTCCTGCTGGGCGGCTTGCGCAATCGCTTCTGACGCTGCTTGTTCCGGCGGCTTCAAAAGAAGGTCAGTCCTTGAAAGGCGGGTTACCAGAATCTGGGCGTCTGCGCCGGGCGTTGAAATAATCGGCAGGATTACTTCCGCCAGCTGCTGGTAGAGGAATGCGTTGGTCTTGGCAAAGGAATCCGTTTCTTCCTTTATCTGGCGCACGCGCTGGCCAAGTTCCTTCAGGAGTTCCAAATGCGCGCCGGCGCGGATCTCCTCTTCTGAAAAATTCTTCAAGTACTCGCCCTGGTTGAAGAACGCCCTTCCGCGGAGAACGAGTTCCTTAACGTCCCTGCCCCCGCGCCTGTTCTCCAATTCCAAGTCAGTTGCAAGAGTTGCAAGCAGCGAGGCCTTGAGGTCCTGCCGAAGCATTTCCTTTTCCGCGTCACTGCGGTGGGACCCGATTTTCTTCGCGTCAGCCAAGTAAGCCAGGTAGTTAGCGTCAATAATCGGCATTGTCAAACAACTCCTGAAAAAGACAAGCTGCGCCCCCCGCAAAAGCGCGGAACAAAACAAAAACAACAGGCATTGCTTAAAAAAACTTCGCCCGCGACCCGCGCGTCCGCTTGCGTGCGGCGCGTTCACGCGCGCCAGTACCTTTTCGTCCTCACGAACGTCTTCTGCGCCTCTAGGAGTTCCTTGAAAAAGTCCTCGTCGGTCTTGTGCACGCGCTTCAGTATCCTGGACGCGGTTTCGGGCCCCACTCCATAGGTTTCAAGGGCGGCGACGCCGCGTTTTCCATAGGAGGAAATGATTGAAGCCTCCCTGAGCGCGTCCCTGTACCCCTTCTGCTCGTCCTTCGCCAGTTTCTTCCCTTCCTTTTTGCGCTCGATTGCCTGTCGGTGTTTGGCGAAAGCAACCTGGCCCGAGCCGCAGTATGGACAGTTGACTGTTTCCTCTAGTTCGCTGATTTTTTTGGAAAAAGTTTTCGCACAGTGCGTGCACAACAGGGAAACGGTTTTTACGTACAGGTTTTCCTTGAATGCCCGGATTATTTGCGAGGTCGGTTCGGGCGGGGCGAACAACTCGGAATAGCCCCTGAACTCCAGGAAATCCCTTGCAAGCGGGGATACGCCGCGCTTGTCCGCGTCAAAAACCTGGATATGGACTTTCCCGGAACGGATGCCTTCCAGCAGTGCCGCGGCCCCTTCCAAGTCTATCTTGTCTTGGAACAATTCTGCCATCGCCTCGTCAAAAACAGGCGACCCGCGCTGCTCTTCAACGATGCGCTTTATGCTCACGTCCTTGTAGTCGGCGTCCTTGCGGATGAACCCGAAGCGTTTTGCGACGTGCACGAACCTGAACCGGTAAAGCGACGCCCGGGGCAGCGAACCCAGGAGGATTTCTTTTGCCTTCGCGGGCGCGATCTCTTTCAAAAGCCTCGTGAACTTTTCAGAAGGATAGGGCCTTGAAAATTCGAACAGCAGGCAATAGGGCGAAACCCTTGTGCGCACCGCCGAACCCAGCGCCGAGGCCAGAAGAGCTGAAATTATCCTGGAAAGCGCCTCGTTGGTTTTCGTGCCGGCAAAGGAATGCACGACAAGCGCGTTGCCTAGCGATTCAATCACAAGCGTTGAGGCGCCGGGGACGAAGAACTCCTTCTGCTTGAACGCAAAAGTCCGTACCCGGTTCGCTGCCGAGTCGGAAAGCGAGTAGACGCGCTTCAGCTCCGCGTTCGAAGTCATTGGCAGGAGCATTAGCAGTTCGCCGACTTCTTCGGCAATGTTACGGGGCACGGGAATCTCCTCGCCCTCCCATTCGGGAATTGCCGCGCTGATTTCGTCGCTGCGCTCGACGATTATGCGTTCTTCGCTGATGTCGAGGACGCGCCACGGCCGCCCGCGCGCAATGAACAAGCCGCCGGGAACGAGTTCGGAAACGAAGCCTTCGTGGAGTACTCCCACGGATTTTCTCGTCGCCGCGTCTGTGACGAAGAACCGCTTCTCGTCAGGAATCGTGCTCAAATTGTCGTAATAGTAGAGCTTGGTCTTCATTCCCTTGGAAATTATCCCGTCGCGGAAAAACAGTGTGCGCTGGCCAGCCAACTGGTTCACGACGCGCATGAACCCCTCTTCTTCGAGGCTGCTGTAGGGAAACGCCCGCTTAACGACTTCAAAAGCCTTCTTCACACTCACGCTCCCGAAGTCAAGCGCAAGTCCGGCGATGCCGTGGGCGAGGACATCGAGGGAATTCTTTTGGATTTCGGTTGCTTCAAGCAGGTGCTTCTTCGCCCTGCGGGCGATGACTGCGCACTCGAGTGCGTCAAGCGCGTCCACTGCAATCATTTCGCCCTTGGGAGTCAAATGCTTCCGGTGGCCGCTCCTGCCGACGCGTTGCATGAAGCGCGCGACCTGCCGTGGGGAAACGAATTGAATCACCAGGTCGATGTCGCCCACGTCAATCCCCAGCTCCAGCGAAGACGTGCACACGACGGCTTTGAGCTCACCTTTCTTGAACTTCTCTTCCACTTCCACGCGCGACTCCTTTGAAAGCGACGAGTGGTGGACCGCGACTTTTTCCTTTAATGCGGGCAGTTTCATAAGCAGCGAACCGAGCGCCTCCGCGAACGAGCGCGTGTTCACGAACAAGAGTGTCTTCTTATGGGAATCAATGAGGCCTGCTATGAGGGGAATTTTTGCATTCGTCCTTTCGCCAAAAATCTCCGCGCCGCCGGACTTCTCCAACGGAAACTCCACGTTCACGGAAAACTCCCTCGCGGACTCGAGCTTCACGACCTTCGCAGAAGGGGAAAGGAATGCGGCGACGTCGTTTTCGCTGCCGACGGTTGCGCTCAGTCCCACGACCTGCAGTGCGCCGGCGCGCTCGCGCAACCTCTCAAGCGAAATGCTCAACTGGATGCCGCGCTTGCTGTCAACAAGCTCGTGCACCTCGTCCACGACCACGAACCTGACGTTTGAAAGCGAGTCCCTCAACTTAGGCGCAATCAGCAGCGCGCAAAGGGTTTCCGGAGTTGTTATGAGCAGCTGCGGCGGGTTGTCCCGCTGTTTCGCGCGCTCGTAAGACGTCGTGTCCCCGTGCCTGACTGAAAGACTTATGCCCAGTTCGCTACACCAATAAGCCAGGCGGCCGAGCATGTCGCGGTTCAGCGCGCGCAGCGGGGTGATGTAGAGCGCCTGGATGCCGTTTTTCTCCCCGCGCTCCCGCAAGTCAATGAGTTTTGAAAGAATGGGCAGGATTGCGACCTCGGTCTTTCCCCAGCCAGTCGGGGCAATGACTAGCACGTCTTCGCCGGCATCAACGCGCGGAATTGCGGACTCCTGGATTTCAGTCCACTCCCCGAACCCCTTTTTCCGGGCCAATTCAATGACTTCACGCCTCAGCAAACAGCCACCTTTTGACATTTTTCAAACACGTTTAGAAACATGGGCAGGTTTTTCCCCAAACAAAGCACGTAGAACACTTTTTTCATCCGAAGCCATTCCAAAACCTTGAAAAAAACCTGTTTTTAACCCGCCAGTCTGCAAAACCCCGTTCGCTTAGCTGGCGACTCACGGCCACCACGTGGGCAAACCTGGCCTTAACCCCGGCAAAAAATGCCGCAACCCCGAATCACGATCTTGGAATGGGCAGGTTTTGGAAAAAACCAGCCGCGTTCCCTGCAATTCACGCGAAACCAGCTCGATAGTAGGCCGTTTTTTGCCTGGAAAAACCAGCCAGCAAGCCACGCCAAAAAAACCGGGTCGGTGCGGGCAGTTTTAGGCAACAGGCACAAAAAAATTGCAGCGTAAATTAAAAAACCCACGCAAAAGGGCGCGCCGTACAACCGGTGTTTTGTATACATAGTAAACTTTATAAACAAAGTTTATTTTGTAAATGCGTGATGGATTGGCGAAGTTGATACGCGTCGATGAAAAAACGCACGAGCGGCTCCACCGGGTTGCTGGTAGGATTCAGGCCGTGAAAGGCAAAAAAACGACGCTTTGCGACGCCATCAGCTGCCTCTTGGACGGCGGCACTGCCTCGGTGGCCGCGGTTGCGAAAAAAGCGAAGCGGAAGAAAACGAAGACGGCAAAGCGCTCGAAGCGCAGCGAGCCGGCTGACGGGCATGAACTTGTGCCGTATTTCATGCGCCGGGAAGTGCATTAGTTCATACCTGGTTGAACCGATTTTTTGTGGGCTTTTTAGTGTTTTCTAATTTTTCTGCCGTTAGCGGCGCCGGTATTGTTTCAGAGCAAGACTGATCAGCTGGGAATTGGAACCAACCGGCCGCCCGAACACTTTTTGCTGCTGGACGAGCACGCGCGCCTTTTCGGAAAAACCTGCGGGAAGCCTGACTTTCGCGCGCTCTTCCTTCCTCAATATCTTGGCCCCGGCAATCCCGAGCCACTGCGTTCCCGGCGTTGCGGGCACAACTTTCGCTTCCGGAGGGCCGATCTTTATGAGCGGTACTTTTTCGAGGCGCCCCTCCATTCCAAGCACTTTAATCCCGACGTTCTCGCGCATTTCTTTGGGCAGCTCGGCCCTGCGCCTGTTTCCGCCAAGGAACAAGAACGGCACGGCCATCCTCGCGGTTGCGCTCAGCCTTCCCTTTCCGAGCATCGCGGTTCCCATCACGGCGGTCTTGAACAAGCTTGCCATTATATGCTTCGTGCTTTGTTTGTTAATAGTTTTTCGGCAGACAACTTGTTTCTTTTAAGTATGAACTGATTGGTTGTTTTGGCGGTTTTTCCGCACATTTTTTGCGCGCTTGGACGCTGCCTTTGGCGCCTTTTGCCTAGCCGCCAAAACCTTGTTTTCATTTTTTTGAACCACTGTTTTGCTGGTTTTGCGCATTTCCTATTCTTTTAGATAGTTTACTGGCGTTTGGGCCTCCCCTAGTCACACCCACCCCGGTTTTTTCAAAAAAATGAAACAAACGCGTTGGTGGAAACGGTGGACGAACTCGTTTGCGGCAAAAAGCGAGGTTCAAAAAAACGGAATTGGTTAACTTACAAGTTATGTTTTAGATTTTCTTTGGCGGTAGCCATTTCATCCAAAATGGATTTCTTTTTTCGTTCCCAACTAGCAATAACAATTGGAAGTTCCATTAATTCAGCGAGATCTATTAACGAGTCAACTTTTGATACAAGTTCTTGTAGTTGCTCTATCTTTCTTTTTCGGTTCTCAACGTCACGGTTTGCTGACCAAAGCCTAACCTGCTTTATTAGCTCGTCAAGATTCACTGAAATTTTAAATGGTTCCATTTATTCACTTTTTGTTAATTCCGGCCGGCCGGGAACTGCGGCCTTCCGCGATTTCCTTGACTGTGCCGAGGGGAACGCTTTTCCATAGCTTCCGGATGGTGAAGTGGCCGACCCCTTCCCTCGTGAGAGCCGAGGGGATTGAACGGAGGGCGAAGTGCCCCATCCCCTCTCGTTTAAGGACCTGCGCGAGGTTCGTCACGTGCTGCGCGTGCTCTTCCTTGTAATCCAACCGCAGCCACACGCTGTTGTTCCTTCTGTTGAACACGCCCTTGAGGGAAAAATCGCTCTTTTTGGCTTTAATGCCGAGGCTCTTTTTCAAAGCAGAGTAGAGACCCTGGTGGGTGTCTTCGGCAGTACCGATTACCACGGCGTTGCCGGGCGCATGGTAGACAAACTTGTACAACCCCGGCCGCGTCCCGAACCTGGCGTACCGCTCGGTCAAAAGCACCCGGGTTCCAGCGAGGGACTCCATGAATATCGCTAGGAATAGGGGTTTTGCTTGTTAAAAAAATAAGCCGCCGCCCGAAATCGAGCGGCGTTTTTAGCACTTAGTACCTGCGTGGCTTCCTGTGGTTCTGAAAGCAGTTGTTGCAGTACACTGGCTTGCCTTCAGTCGGCTTGAACGGAACTTCGCATTCCTGTCCGCAGTCGCTGCAGGTTGCCTTGTGCATTTCACGGGAGCCGAAACTGCCTCCGCCTCCGCCTCCGCCGTGGCCTCCGTAGTGGGGGCCGTGTTTGTCGTCGTCGTACATTTTTCTTTCACCTGTTTGTTGATGGCTTCCTCGGCCGCTGAGTTCCTTTCTTTGCGTAGCGTTGGGAACTCCTCGAACAACGGCCAAAAACGGCGTCTAGAAAGAGTCTTATCGCACGAAATTACGGAATCTTACGGGCCTCGAAAGGCCAACTCTGCAGAAATAGGGCCGGGGTGGTATAAATACCTTGGTTTTGGCTGCTTGAACCGACAACAATCCGTTTTATATTTTTGAAACGCATTGTTGGAATCATGAATTTGAAGTACTGGGAGTGGGAGGCGCAGCCCGTGAAGGAGAAGCTTAAGGCGCCGAGCATAAGGCACTTGGCCGACATATTGTTTGAAAACGACACCCACAAGTACCGTTTTTGCAGGGCAATGCTGTTCGTGAAGGAGAAGGGCATCGCGCGGCTCAGCGACATGCCAAATGACTTGCCGAAGGCGACGTGGTTGCGCTACCTTGAGTACGCGACGCAGTTGGGGTTGTTGGACAAGACGACGAGCGGGTACGCGTTGACGAACCGCTTCAGCACGCCGCTAAGGAACCTGGCGGAATGGTACGAGAAGTGGCGCAAGCGCGGCGAAGCCGAGGACGCGGGCGTCTTGTTCCCGCTGGCTAAGAAGAAAAATGTTGGCGGGAGCCCTAGCGTGGCTTGAAGTGCGCTTTGATTTTCCAGTCTTTGTCCAGCAACTTGAGCATGATTTTAACCGCTTCCGGGTCGAACTGCCTTCCACTCTCTTTTCTCAACACGCCTTTGACTTCGCGCAGCGACAGTTTTTTTCGGTACGGCCGGTCAAAACCCATTGCGTCAAGCGCGTCTGCCACAGTGAGGAAGCGCGAAGGCAGGGGAATCTCCTTGCCCTTCACGTCCCACCGCTCGTGGTGGTGGAACGCCAGGTCGGCGACAAGGTCCGAGAACGGGCTTTTTATTTTCCTGATGAACTCTGCCGAGTGATACGGGTGGCTGCGGATTATCTTCCACTCCCCGTCACTCAGGTGGTCGGGTGTTTTTTTCCACATCTCGTACCCGTGTTTTTTAATCAAAACCACTTTGCCGATGTCGTGCGCCAGGCCAAGGGTGCCGGCGAGCTCTACTTCCTTCCCCCTCAACAATCCCTTTATGCCGGCGTGCTTCCCTTCCAGATAGCCAAAGTCAAGGAAGTCCCCGCCCTGGCGGAGGTGTTCGGCCACCATTCTTTCCATTATCTCGGCGGCTCTCAGGCTGTGCTCCATGGTATAGGTTGTTCTTCTTTGGAGCTGTGAAAAGCACTTGTGGATTATCGGCTGGAACTCGTTTTTTTCAAGGGGCATTGAAAACCAGGAGAATATGGGGCGTAAACTACTTAATTCTAATCTAGAAGGGCCCAAAGCGCGTTTTCCGGGCTTACCCGATTATTTTGTAGACTTGGTAGCCTTCGCGCACCGGGTTCGCCACCTTCAACCCTATGCACTGGCCCTTTTTCGCAACCGGAATCACTTTGTGCTCTATCTGCATTGATTCAACGGCTTGCTCGAATGATTCGCCGCCCTCGATGCTTATCCGGTCCCCAGCCTTGAGTTCGCCGGAAAGCTCCACCACGGCCACACCCGCCTTGTTGTAGTAGTGGAGCACCTTGCCGACTAGCGTCTTGTCCATTCAAACCACCCTTGGGAGTTATAAGTTCGGTTGAAAAACCAGGTATTTATTGGTTGGGTTTCAACCGTAGTCGGCGGTGAAAGTGACTGTCGCGGCCTTTGTCCCAGGGGGCTCGTCGCTCGGCACATGGATTTGGATGAATACGTTGATGGTGTCGTTTGTATCGGTATAATCCAGGAAACCGGCGATTCTCGTGCCGGAACCGCTTGCGGCGCCGCCGCAGGCCGAAGCAGTGGTGTTCATCACGCCCCATATGCCTTCTCCGCCAAGCGGAAACTCCAGTGCGGAGCCGGTCTTGTTGTTTTCGACGGTGATGTTGTAGTCGGAAGGTGCTTTAGACGACCCAATCCACAGTTCGGTTGAGCACGCGGAGACGTTTACGACGACGGTCCCGTCGTTTTCTATTGTGAAGAACCGCTGGCCCGCGACCGCGTCAGTATGCGAGTCTTTTACGGCGGTGGCGTTTATTGTCGAAAAGTTCACCAGCGCGGACACCAGGCTGATTGAGACAATTCCCGGAACAATTGCCGATACGATACCAGATGTTGAGGTGGAAAACGCTCCGCCAGCCATTGGTTGGAGTTGAAACTTGTTCAAAACCATCCACGTGCTTATCAGATAGGTGACCATCAAGAAACCGAGGAGCACGGCGATTATCTTGTTGGATAGTTCTGCCATCGCACAATATAGGGGGGCAAAATCAATAAAAAACCACGGGACCGTGCTTAACGCGGTGTTTCAGTGAGGGAATTGCTTGCAGTGCTTTCAAAGAGCGGAAAATTCTTTTTCGGGGGCCTGGAACTCAAGGTGATGCCCGAACTTCGCTCGCTGGCGCTGATTGGCTACGTTGCTTTGAGGAAATGCGGGGCTGGCGACGAGGCGGCTGAAATAAAAAACGGGCTACTGGCGGCGTGTGAAAACAGCGGCGTTACCGCAATCGTGGAAGTGAACCGCAACCCGTCAATGGCTTTTGGGAAGGAAATGGGGCACGCGTTTTCAATCACGCAGCGCTTCAGGTCGGCGAAGGAAAAGGAAAAAGAGATTCAGGGCATGCGCCGTGCGAAAATGATTTCAGCCCACGCGTATCCGTTGAGGAAAGGCCTGTTCCAAGAAGGGCACGCCCATTGACGGGCGTCAGAGTTCCTCCAAGTCAAGGTCTATTTTCTTTTTCTCCTTCTTCGGCGCTTCCTCGAAAAGGGCGTCTTCTGTTTCCGTTTCTGCAACGGCTCCACCCTCTTTTTCCGCCACTATCCGCGGCCTGTCCTTCTCGGGCGCTTCGGGCAGCGCGTCGCCTTTCTTGGGCGCGCACGCCAGCCGCTCGTATTCGGCGTCCCGGTAAAGCGTAGAGTCGCCGTAAACTTTCTTCTGGAGCGTAGTCATCTCCTCCTTCTCTTCATCTGAAAGGAGGCCTATCTGGTACCTTGCCAGCAGCACGTAGAGCCTTTCTTTTTCCTTCCTCGCCGGCTCGTCCATGCAAATCACTTCAGGGTGGCGTCGCGGTACATTATCGAGTCGCCGTAGACTTTCTTCTGGAGGCGGTTCATTTCAATTACCTCATCTTCGGACAAGAGCCCGAGCTGGTAGTTTGAAAGCAGGCGAAACAACCGCTTCATCTCCTCGGTCTGTTCTTCAGCCAATAAAACCACTGGAAACTTTGCGGCGGCGAACTTAATTAAGTTGTTCCCGCTGGTTTTTTCCATGATACGCGCTGTGCTTTTTGACTTGGATAACACGCTCATGGACTTCATGAAAATGAAGAGGCGCGCCATAGAAGCCGCGATAGGGGCGATGATCGGTGCCGGGCTCAGGGTGGGGAGGAAACGGGCTGAAAAAATGCTGTGGGGTTTTTACGAGGAAAAGGGCTACGAGTACCAGAAAATTTTCCAACTCTTCCTGAAAAAAACAATGGGGAGGATTGATTACCCAGTCATGGCCGCCGGAATAATTGCGTACAGGCAGGTGAAGGAAGGATACCTTGAGCCGTACCCCGGGATTGCGGACGTCCTCTTGAAGCTGAGGGAAAAAAGGCTGAAACTTGGCATAGTCACTGACGCGCCGCGGCTCCAGGCGTGGCTCAGGCTCGCTGAAATGCGGCTCTCCGGGTTCTTTGACCTCGTCGTCGCCTTCGAGGACACGCGCGAGAAAAAGCCGAGCACCCTGCCGTTCCAGGAAGCGGTCAGAAAACTTGGGCTCACCCCGGACGAGATTCTTTTTGTTGGGGACAGCCTGAGGCGCGACATCGCCGGAGCAAAGAAGGCAGGCATGGTAACCGCGTGGGCGAAATACGGTGAAAGCAGGGAAAAAAGCGGAACCAAACCGGATTACGTGCTTTACAGCCCCCGGCAGTTGCCGCGGGTTATTCACGATATCACGTTGAAGTAGCGCACGACGGAAGTGGCGGTGTGGTTTTCGTCCCCTGAATGGTATACTGTAAAGGTGAACGTTCCCAGATTAAGAATTGTGCAGAACACGTTGAATGAGCATTCGGAACTGGTTGACGCGGCGGTGGTGCCGGAGTAACTGAAGTTGGCGTAGTAAAACCCTTGGGAAATGTTCCACGCCGTGTCGGCAGTCCATTCCGAGCCGTTTACCAGCAGCTTTGGCGATGCAGTCACTTTTCTCACGCCGACGGTCGCGTAAGTAAAAACCGAGGTGTAATTTGTCGTTTCATTTGAATAACATGAATACGAGTGGCTGCCGACCGGCAGCACCGCGGAATCAGCTGCCCCGGACAGTAACGCCCCATCCCTCGTGAGTGCAGGGGTAACTTGGCTTGTGTTCGCCTGGCAGGTTATTGTTGTAGTCGTTCCGTAGTCCACAAAGTCGGAGGGGGTTATTGAAATGGATAGCCGGGGCCGGGCCTTCAAAACAGTGATGGTGGTTGAGTTCCAAATGGCTTGGACTGGGAGGTTTACAATCGTGCCGTTTGTTGCCGTTGCGTTTACAATTGAAACATTTACCGTTGCGGTCCCGGGAGACGCTGGCTGGAAGAAACCCGTTGAATTTACTGAGCCAACCAAGGCACCGGGCGAGTCCCATGAAATGATATACGGCGGGGCGGCTGTGCGCGTGCCGTTTTTCAAAACCACCACCGCATTGAATTGCATGGAATCGTTCACGTAGATTGTCTGGCCAAGCGGGCTCAATTCAATTCCTTCGACATCGAGCCACATGGAGGGGGTTTTGAATGAATTGGTTTCCGAGTATCTACAAGCCGACTTGACGCAGCTCGCGACCGCGTAATTGTAGGTCGTGTTTGGGGCGAGGCCGGTTAGTTTCACGTAGTGGGCGGTCGTCTGGTCGCCGTTTTCAATTGACTGGTTAAGGGAAGCGGTTCCGTATATTATGCGCGTAGTGCTTGGAACGTCGGTTATCCATGAAATGATTGCGGAATCGCTTTTGATGGAATAGTTTGACGCGCTGTAAATCACCGGGATAACTGGCGGCGGAGTAGGCGCGGAAGTGGGCGCCGGCGTTGAAAACGCCGGGATTAGAGTTGAGAGCGCAGTGGGCACGGCGGTTGGCTCAATCATTTCGGGCAGCGGCGGCGAAACAGCCGGCGGCAGCGGTTCGAAGGGAATCTCGCCCCCGCTTGGCTGCATGGAAAGCTGGGAAAAATACAAATAAGCCGAATAAACCGCAATCACGGCGACTGCGCCGACTACGACCGCTGCAAACATTTTGGCAGGGAGCGCGGAGGGCGCCTTTTTTGCAACGGTTTCCTCCGGTGCCGGCTGCATTGCCTTTGGCGTGGCCTCGTTGATTTCCTTTTCCGGCCAGCCCGCTTTCCTCAATTCCAACCTTATTGCTTCCCAAGTGCAGCCTTTGGCCAGGTTTTCCTTCACGTACTTTTCTATTTCCGGATCCGCCATGGAAGAAGGAACTGGACTGCCTTTATTTGCGTTATCATACGGCCGCCGAAGTAAACGGCTTTGGTGGGAAAAAACAAACGGGCGTCGTGGTCGCGTCCACCGGCCGCTTCATTCGAAAAGCATGGATACCTGCACAATCAGCGTGGAGTTGCCAGCAGTCTCATGAAGGAAACGAATGTACCTCCATCCCCTGATTGAGCCGTAATATTCGCGAAAAGCCTTACTTGAAGGTTCAAACTCGCTTGTTGGGAAGAAGAAGATGAGTGCGGCAAATCCTTCCTGGCGAGGAATCTTTCCATACGGCAGCGAGACCGACTTGTTTGAACTGACATACGACATCAGTTCCGTAGTCTGGTTCTTTTTCTGGAAAACATTTTCAGTCGTGTACATGTCGATAAACGCGAGGGAAGTTGACCCGTTTCTTGGCGCGAGGTCGGTTTCGACGGAAACGGCGCCTTCAATCAAATCGGTCTTGTTGTTGGTTATGCCCAACAGTTCGATGATGCTTGGCTGCCTGATGTTTGTAATCTCTCGCGTCGATGCGTTAACGAGAGGGTTGAAGTAGTCCTCAAAAAGGAGCGAGTCGTTCCGTATGCTTACCCGCAGCTTGACCTCTCTATCTATTTTGACAACCGGTTTGAGGCCGAAGAGATAAATATTTTCAGCAACGAAATAAGCATCGGGTTTAATGGTTGGTGCTGCCGGCTGCGGCAGCTGCGGCGTGGCGGAAGGAGTGGCTGCCGCCGGCTGGCCGTAAGCAGGAACGTAGGCGCACCCGGCGAGAAACAGCGCCGCAGCGAGCAAAAGCGGAACCACGACTGCTTTTTCCATCATTTTCCACCAAGCAGCGTGTTCAACAGCGACTCGTCGGGCGCGTCGCCGCGCCACGAAAACAGCTCGGTTCCCTCGTCGCCAAGCAGTATGGTGGTTGGAAGCGCCTTGACGCCGTGGCGGGTCGCTTCATCTCGGCCATCCGGAGTGTCAACGTCAAGGAATACGACCGCCACCCCCTTCTGTCGCAGGCCTTCGCATATTTTCTTGGCAGGCGGGCACCGGGCGCATGTTTTCCTAGTGAACAACTTTACTTGCATTTCCAAACACATCTCCTGAAGGGTTCTCCTGTTTTCCGGCAAGCACGCGCCTGTAAATCAGCGGGGAAACAACCGCGGACAACGAGATGTTTCCGGCCAAGTGTACTAAAGTGAATGGAACTTGCCCGACGAAAGTCAGCCACAGCGGCTGGTTGAACTGGAGGCCGAACATGAACGCCGTGACCGCGTCATAAGCTATTGTCGCGCCTGCCGCATACGCGGCGTAACTTGAGCGCTTTTCCCTTGAACCAAGGTATTTCGCGGCAAAAAGGCCTATCAGCCCGTATGGAACTGCCGTGTACAGTGTCCACACCCCGACCCGCCCGCTGATGAAGTCGAATGAAAGCACTGAAATGAAGGCAAAAGCGAAGCCCGCGAGCGCGCCGTAAGCCTTTGAATAAGGCAGCACGAACGCCATCACCGGCTCAACGTTTGGCACTGCTTGGGGGAGCCTGAGAAGTATCGCTGCGGCCAGCCCTCCTGCAAACTTCAGCGCATTCACGCCTCGCATGTCTTGCAACCTCCAGAGTATTCTATTGGGACGGCGTTGGCGCCAGGCTGCGGCACCGGCTCTTTTTTCTTGTGACCCACGTAAAGCACCTGTTTTTCCTTGCTGCCGTCGCGGTAAATTGTTATGCCCTTGCACCCGAGGCGGTACGCGAGCCAGTAGGCGTTGGCCACGTCGGACACCTTGGCGTGGTTCGCGAAATTCACGGTTTTTGACACCGCGTTGTCCACGTGCTTCTGGAACGCGGCCTGCATGCGCACGTGCCACTCCGGGGTTATGTCGTGGGCGGTGACGAAAAGCTTCTGGATCTCCTTTGGCACCTCAGGCAGGTCGTGCACGGTTCCCTTCTCGGCCATCTTTTTCATCAGTTCCTCCGAATAGAAGCCCTGCTGTATTGCGATTTTCTCAAACCACGGGTTGACTTCAAGCAGCTGCGTCCCTTCCATGACCTCGCGCATGAAGGATATCGCGAACAATGGCTCGATGCCGCTGGAGCAGTTCGCGATTATGCTTATCGTGCCCGTCGGGGCGATGGTCGTGGTCGTCGCGTTCCTGAACGCCTTGAAGCCCTTTGCTGGCCACGTGCTTTTCCCGAAATTGGAGAAACTCCCGCGCTTTTCAGCGAGGGTGCGCGACGCTTTCTTGGATTCGGCGTTTATGAACTCCATCACCTGGCCGCCGACGCGCGCGGCCTCTTCCGAATTGTAAGGCAGGCCCAGTTGGAGCAGCATGTCCGCGAAACCCATCACGCCTAGGCCGATTTTCCTGTTCGCGCGAACCATGCGGTCTATCTCGGGAAGCGGGTACTTGCTCATGTCTATAACGTTGTCAAGGAAGTGCACTGCCGAACGAACAACGCGCTCGAGCTTGAGCCAGTCAATCTTCCCGTCGCGCACCGCCTTCGAAAGGTTGACCGAGCCAAGGTTGCAGGACTCAAAAGCGAGGAGGGGCTGTTCCCCGCACGGGTTGGTTGACTCTATCGCGCCCAGCGACGGCGTCGGATTGTCCGCGTTGAGGCGGTCGATGAAAATTATCCCGGGGTCGCCGGTCCTCCACGCCATCTCAGCCACCAGGTCGAAGACTTCCCTTGCGTTGAGCGACCCGGCCGGCTGCTTGGTCTGCGGGTTTATCAGGTCATAATCGCTTTCGCCCTCCGCGGCCTTCATGAACTCGTCAGTCATGGCGACCGAAATGTTGAAGTTCTGGAGGTCGGTCCCGTTTTCCTTGCAGGTGATGAATTCCAGGATGTCCGGGTGGTCTACGCGCAGGATTCCCATGTTTGCGCCGCGGCGGGTTCCGCCTTGCTTCACTGCCTCTGTCGCGGCATCAAATACTTTCATGAAAGAAACCGGGCCGGAAGCCACGCCGAACGTTGAGCGCACGACCGAGTTCTTTGGCCTGATGCTTGAAAACGAGAACCCCGTCCCACCCCCGGACTTCTGGATTATGCACGTCTGCTTTATGGTGTCGAAAATGCTTTCAAGCGAGTCATGCACGGGCAGCACGAAGCAGGCTGCGAGTTGCTGGAGCTCCCTTCCGGCGTTCATCAGCGTCGGGGAATTCGGCAGGAACTCGAACGAGGTCATCAGGTAATAGAATTCCTTTTCCGTCGACCGGGCGTCGCCGCGGTATGCGGAATCCGCTGACGCGATGTTCGCCGCCACCCGCCTGAAGAGCGCAATCGGGCTCTCGGCCGGCGTTCCGTTCTCGTCCTTCCGCAGGTACCTCTTTTCAAGCACCTTGGAGGCGTTGAACGAAAGCCGCAGGTCGTCCTCGCGGATTATCTTGTGCTCCTGGCGGTACAATATGTACGACTTCGCGGTCTTCGCGTGGCCGCTTTCAATCAAAACCTTTTCAACAGTGTCCTGGACGTGCTCCACTCCCGGGACGGCGATATTCTTTTCCCTGGCCTCTTTTTCCAGGACGGCAAGCACCTTGGCTGCCAGCTTGTCCGCCAGCTTCCGGTCTGTTCCGCCGACGGATTGGGCGGCCTTGAAGATGGCGGTGCTTATCTTGTTCTTGTCGAAGTAAACAGTCGTCCCGTCGCGCTTGCGTATTTTCTTTATCAAAGCCATCACTTGTTCCTTAGCAGCTTGCTAACTTCCTTCTCAAACGATTCAACGTCCTCGAACGAGCGGTAAACCGAGGCGAACCGTATGTAAGCGACCTTGTCCGTCTTCTTCAGCCGCTCGATAACCATTTCGCCAATCTTCCAGCTCGGTATCTCGGTCGTGTCCATCCTCCTGAGCTCGCGCTCTATCTCGTCGGCGGCATGCGAAACCGCTTCGGCGCTGACCGGCCTCTTTTCACAGGCCTTCAACATGCCGGTTATAAGCTTGTTCTTGTCGAACTGCTCGCGCCGCCCGTCCTTCTTTATCACGAGAAGCTTCACCAATTCGGCCCGTTCGTACGTGGTGAACCTTTTCCCGCACTCCAGGCACTCGCGCCTCCTGCGCACTGACGCAAAGTCATCTGGTTCCCGCGAGTCGACGACCTTCGTCTCGGCATGCGAGCAATAAGGACATTTCACAAAAACAACCTGGCACAACATTTAGTGGGTCTGAGCGCCCACACCTACTACGAGTAGGGGTTTAAAAGTTTTTCCAAAACAGCCAGCGCCCCGGTAAACACCGGCGCGCGGCCGAAAAAAATAATAGGAAAAGGAAAAACAAAGTGTTTTCTGAATTGCGGAAACGGCAGTTTCGCTTGCTTATTTCTTGCGTTTTGCCGGCGCCCCGCACTCACATCCGCATTGGCAGCAAATGCACCACATCGCCTTCTTCGCCGCCATGCACAGCACGATACCAACCAGATAGTACCCTGCCGACATCAAAAAGTCCGCGCCTTTCAACTGGCCTGCGAGGGAATAGCCAAGAGTCGCGAGCGCAAGCGCGCCCAATACTGCGGCAATGACTTTTCCAACTATGCATTTTGCACACCAGCAAATCCCACCCATTCAAACCACCCCGAAACCTGAAACGCGCCTGCATTATAAAAACCATCCCTGCTCGTCTTCCTCGTCAAAATAAACCGGCTCGCTCCGCTCACTGTTTTCATCAGGGCCGCCGTGGCCGAAACGATCCTTCAAAAAATCCTCAAACATGGAAGAAAGTGGATGTGAAGACATTTATTGCTTTGCAGCACGGCCGCAGGCAGTCACTTGAGTTTCTGCCCGCACTTCATGCAATAGTTTGCCTCACCGGGATTGCGCGTCCCGCACTTGAGGCACACCAAAAGCACGACCGTCTCCTTTTCAACCCTTGAAGCCGCTTTCCCAGTGGAAGAAAGCATGGTCATTAGTTCGTCAATGGGATGGCTTCCGCCCGCTGCGCCGCCGGCAACCGCTTTTTTCCCGCCTTTGCCCTTTTTCGCCAAAAAAACACCAAAAAGGGGAACGCGCGCCTATTTATTTCATTTTCGGAAAAAACAATTCCATGCCGCCCGCGCCAATGTCGCCAAAAAAACTGTACGCAACGTTACTGTCCTCGTTCGGGCCCCAACACTGGTGGCCTGCGGAAACCAGGTTCGAAGTAGTTATCGGCGCCATACTCGCCCAGCAGACCGCGTGGAAAAACGTGGAAAACGCGATCGCGCGGCTCAAGCAAAAAAACCTCGCCGATAACCCGGAAACGCTCGCGGCCGCGCCCCTAAACACGATACGCTCGTGCGTGAAGTGCACGGGGTTCTACAGGCAGAAGGCCGCGCGGCTCGAGAAAACCGCCGCATATTTTGCGGAAAACTACCCAACCCTTGACGAGTTCTTTGAAAAACCACTGGCCGCTGCGCGCGAGGAGTTGCTTTCACTTGACGGCGTGGGGCCGGAGACCGCAGATTCTATTCTCCTTTATGCAGGAGGAAAGCCGGTCTTCGTAATAGACGCGTACACCCGCCGCATAATGGACAGGGCTCTTGAAAAAAGATTTACCGGCTACGAGGAAGCCCGTGTTTTTCTCGAGAAAAGCGTTCCCTGCAATGCAGGGGTTTTCGGCGAATTCCACGCACTGCTTGTCGAGCTTGGCAAAAGGCACTGCAGGACAAGGCCGGTGTGCGGCGGCTGCCCCGTGGAAAAAGCGTGCCTGCACTCGCGCAGGAATCAGCGGCTTGCTTCGGGGGCTGGCGCGCCGCGCCAGTAGACTTCCCTGCACGCGTCGGAACAGAAGTTCCAGTGCAAAAAGTTTCCCTTCCCGAAGTCCTCGGACGGGTTCTCGAACATCAGTTTCCCGCACTTGTCGCAGTGCACCAGGTTTTTGCCAGTTTCAACGGTGTAGCGCTTGAGCAGGTCGTCAATCTTGTGGTAGTGCTCCTGGGCCTCGGCCATTTTCTTGCCGGCCTCCTCCCACTCCTTGATAAGTTGTTCGCCGGTCACTTTTAATGCCATGAAATCACCTGTTCAAGTAATCGTGAATTGCGATGAGTTGCTGCAACCCGAGTAATTGCCTGCCGCGAAGGAGGAAGTGAACGTGAAACTGGTCTGGGTGCCGTTGGCGTTGTCTGCGTTTCCGGTGCAGGTCCCGCCCAAGACGGCGCACCACGGCGCTCCTGAAGTGAGGATAGGTGTCTGGGATTCATTATTCGCGGCAGACACGGTCACGGGCGTGCTGTTCATGGCAGACCATAAGGCAGGGCTAGAGAAGGAACAGGTTATTGGCTTGGGAGTGACTATAAGCGTGCTACTGTTTGAGGCGGCGGTGCAGGTGGCGGTTTCCGCGATGCTACAAATATATTGGTAGCTGGCTGCCCCGAGTGTCTGTGTATCGATCGGCGACACCGACTGTCCTCCACGGGTCAGCGCGGCGGTGCATGCTGACGCGCTACAGGTAACGGTCGTGGAAGTACCATACAGCACGGACCACGTCGGCTGGTTTATTGTGAGCGCGGCGGTTGGAACTTGTTTAACGTAAATAGTGTTTGTGATGTTTTGCTTGCTCGAATATGTAGCAGTTATCGTTCCCGAGCCCGGAGTAGTCGTACCAATCGATAATTTTCCCTTCAGTCCGGCGCTGTTGAGAACATCGGTGTCACCGGTTATCGTGTCGGTCCATGAAGCCGCCTCGGTAACGTCAGGACTGGTCCCATTAGACCAAATCGCTGAAAGCGAGAATTGAACGGTAGCGGAACTGAGCGTCGTGTTCAGCGACATCAGCGACATAGAAACATAAACCAGTGTCGCAGCCCCGGTTGTAATGAAACTGCTTTCACTTGAGTTCGTGCATCCTGCCGAATTGCATGACTCGACTTTATAGTGGTAAAGTGTTCCGGTTGAGAGGGGACCGCTTACTAGAAGCGTGTGGGACGTGACATTGTCAGAAGGTGATGTCGGGTATTTTGAACCGTATGCTGTCGTGGTCCCGTAGTATACCGCGGACGTGCTATTGTGATTCGTTGTCCAGGTAATGCTTGCGGCGGTATCTCCCGGAACTGCTGTTACGCTGGATATTGTTGGCACAAGAAGCGTGCACGTCGGCAGCGTGCAAGACTGGCAAGTGCAAGAAGATGAATATGTTTGGGTGCACGAACCGGAGTAGCCGGCGGAACAGCTTGTCGTACCACACGCTGCACCAACTGTGCAGCCGGGGCTGGGTGTTGATGTGGGAGTGGGAGTCGGGTTTGCGGTGCATGCGCCGGTGGCGGTGTTACATGTTTTCCCGCTTGGGCAGGCGCACGTCGTGCATGACGGGTACGGGACCGCGCCGGCAAACGGATCGGAAATGCATTTGTCCCCGGTGCTTGGAATGCACTGGCCTATCGGAGTCCCGCTGCACGTATAGGTGATGACCGGCGTAATGGTGACTAGGGTGCCTGTGGCGGAAGAACAGTTTGATGCGGTTCCAACTATGGCGCAGGAAACGATTTTGTAATAATAAGTTTTGTTCGCGGCGAGGCTTGAAGCGGTAACCGAGTGGCTGGTCGTGTTGTCGTTCTGGCCTGCCGATTGGCCGTATGAGGCACTTAAGCCATAAAGCAGGGTTGAATTGGACGCCTTGTCAGTAATCCACTTGATTGCCGCGCTTGTGTTCGTGGCATTGACGCTGATTCCGGAAATCAACGGCGCAGTCACGTTAGAGGCGGGCGTCAGGGTCGCGGTCGGGGTCGGGGTTGCTTCGGTCGCGTTGGCCAAAACCAGTTCTGTCGTTGCAGCCGAACCGGCCGTGGTGTCATAGCTTTCCTCAATCTCCCCGTAACCTGTTTTTGATATCTTGAACGTAAGCAGTTTGGGCGGGAGATTGGAAAAAACAGCCACGCCTTTCACGGTTTTTGCGGTTCCGACGAGTTTGCCGTTGTCATAAACCCGCACTTCCGCGCCGTCAAGCGCCTTTTCCCCGCTCATTACCTTTATTTCAAACCGGGTTGAGGACGGCGACTGGAAGAATAGCACGTAGGCGATGCCGATTACGAGGAGCATTGCCGCAAGGCCTGCAACGATTTTTGTCAACTTCGCTGTGTCGATTGAAACCGAAGGCGAATACGAGGGCGCGTTCAGAAGTGTGCGTTCGCTGGCAGCGGGCGCCGGCATTGACGGCTGGGGCAGTTGGCGCTGCGGCGCCGATGGCTGCTGGCGCGGTTGCTGAAACGAGTGTACGGGCTGCGCGCGCTGGACTGGCTGGCCCGGGCCGGCGTTTCCGAGCGCAACCTGAATTGCCACGTCCACATCTATTTCCCGCCACCCCCTGTTGACGAAAAGCTGCTTTACTTCGCTGGGGGAATAACCGTGGCCTAGGCGGTCTCTTATGTAGGCGACGAGTAACTGGCTAGCCATTAAAAACGCCTCTTACGGTACTGCGTTAGATTGTTTTTGGTTGTGTTAGTTTAAAAATAATCTGGTTAATTCTGGGCAAATCGCTTTAAAAACAATTTGCTAATTTGGTTGTTGAGTAATTTGCGTTTTCTCATATCGCTGGCTTTGTTCTCGCTCTTTGCCGCGGAATGCTGGGCGGCCTTGTTCAGCGGAAGCGGGGTTCACCCCCTGCTGCCTGGCGACCGGGTGATGCTGGAAAACAACAGTTCAATAGAGGCCGGATTCGTTTCCCGCGACCTGGTTTCGCTGACTTTTTTCGCCCCGTACGGCATACGAAGGTTTTACCTTGACATTCCTGGAGCGGATTTTGGAAAAACCACGCGCTTGGAACCGCTCGGGCTGAAGTTCACTGTGCTGGGAACGCAGTATGCTGGCGGAAATTACTCCGTCTCGCTTGACGCGAGCGTCCTTGAGGCGAACTTGGCGCTAATAATTGTGATGAAGACAATGCAAACTCATTACGCCGGGGGCGTTGTGAGCGTTTCAGACTTCGTTTCCGAGGAGCTTGTAGAAAACCGCGGCGAATTAACGCTTTACAACATCAACGTCATTTCCGAGCTGCTCCGCAACGGAGAAAACATACTGCACGCGGAAAACGACAGTGCAATAGCGCGTCTCGGGCCCGGGGAGACGGTGGTGGTCAGGGTTGAAAACGCGTCGTGGACGCTTACTCCGGCATCGCCCGGCGCAAGCGACGAATTCATGATTCACGTGGTTGTCGGGCGCAACCAGTTCCAGGAAACCAATTATTCGGACAACGAGGTAAACATACCGGTTTTTGCGCCCACTGCGACCCCAGCGCCGGCTCAAACGCCGGGCGCGACGCCCGCTCCTTCGGTTTCAAGCACTCCGTTGCCGTCAGAGACCGCGACTCCGGCGGCCCCGGAAGAAAAAACCAACGACAGCGGGCTGCTTGCGGGAATGGCTGTGCTTGTTCTCCTGATTGCCGGCGCGGCCGTGGCGGTCCTCCGCGCGCAAGAGGGGAAAAAATCCGGGAAAGGTTAAAAAACACCGTGGTTGAACACATAACGTTCCCAACAAAAAGTTGGGAGGAGTTGGTTTGAAATGGCCAAGAGAGTTCCTTTCGGCGGATACAAGGTCAATTTCGCCAGTGTGTCTGACACGACGCTCGGCGAAGTTTTCGGCACAAGCGACATAGTGCCAAGCCAGATGACGAAAAAAATCTGGGACCTGATAAAGAAAAAGGGCCTTGCCTCGAAGTGAGGCCGGGCTTAGCTAATTTTTTTCCTCTTTTTATTTTTCCTTAATTCTTTTCCCGCGATTTCCCAGCAGCCAGTCCTGTTTTTATAATTCGCGGCGCAATTGAATCGGAAGCGTGTTCCCCATGAAGGTTCCAGCCACGATGGCGACCCAGCACCCGGACAACGCCAGGGCTCCCTACTGGCTCGGCGACGGTTTTGTCAGCGCAACGAACGAAGTCGAGGAATGCTACCGGTGCTTCAAGGACATCGGCTGCGAGGAGTTCCTCTGGGACTGGGAAGGCAAGCACGCTGACGAGTCGGTAGTGGAGAAACTCCTGGAAAACTACGGCGGATTCTTCAGGAAAAAACAGCTGGGCCGGGACATCACGCTGACATTCAGGTTCCCAAACATCTGGCAGGAGCGTGAATACCGCCTTGCCAAGGCGTTCGTTAGCATACTTTCCGCCAACGACTTCGCGACCGAATACGGGGTGCACGCGCCACCAATCAATGAAGCATACCTACCAATGACTACGGCGGCCAGGCAGGTGCTGTTCATAGAAGACAGGTACCGGGAAGTCGCAAACGCCTTCCAGGCCCTCAAACCGTCAGGTCCCAGGGAAATAAAAGTTACTCCACTGATTGAAACAGTCCACTTGATGGCCAACGCCGACAAAATCGTGGCGGAATATCTCGCGAAAAGAAAGGCTGATGAAACCCGCGTGTGGTTCGCGCGCTCTGACCCGGCGCTGAATTCGGGCTGTGCGGCGGCGGTGCTTGGAGTTAAAACCGGGTTGGCGCGGCTGAGGGAACTGGAAGAAAACACCGGCGCAAGGACGCACCCCATAATAGGAGTCGGCTGCCTGCCGTTCAGGGGAGGGCTCACCCCGGATTCGGTAAGGGAATTCGCCGGCGAATACCCGGGAATCAGGACTGTCACTGTACAGTCGGGTTTTAGGTATGACTACCCGCTGAAAAAAGTCAAGCACGCAATCGCGGCGCTGCCGGGGCTGCTGAAGAAAAAGGCGGGGCCGGTCGACGGGGAAAAAGCCATTGAGGCGTCAAGGGTGTTTGAAAGGTTTTACACTGGCACGATTGAAGGCGTCGCCGGGGAAGTGAACAGGCTGGCGGCATTCGTTCCGAGGCGGCGCGAGAGGCGGCTCCACATCGGGCTGTTCGGCTACTCGCGCAACGTCGGAAAGAAGCGCCTGCCGCGCGCCATCGCGTTCGTCGCCGCGCTTTACTCGGTCGGCGTGCCGCCGGAATTCATCGGCGCTGGCCGGGCGCTGAGGGAACTTGAGAAAAGGAACCTTGTCGACGCAGTTGAAGACGTTTACACGGGATTGCGCAAGGACCTTGTCCGCGCCGGGCATTTCCTGAACAAGGAAAACCTTGAAATACTCGCTACGGCGAAAACTGCATGGAAGCGGGTGAAGGAAGACGTACTGCTCGTAGAGGAATTCCTTGGCGAGGGCATTGGGCCGGTTGAAGAAGAGCACTTCATCCACCGCAACATCGCGTCAAACGTCCGCATACTGCTGTCACGGGGGGGAAACGTTACGGAGGAAATAACCAGGGCCGGCGAAATCAGGAGAAGCTTGGGTTGAGGGGTGAGCCGCATGAGGGGCATTTCAAGAAAAGCAGCTGGCATAAGCCCGTCGCCGACGCTCGCGGTTGACGCGCTGGCCAAAAAAATGAAGTCGGAAGGAATCAACGTCATCGGCTTCGGCGTAGGCGAACCCGACTTTGACACGCCCGCGCACATCAAGAAGGCCGCGGAGGACGCGCTGGAAAAAGGCTTCACCAAATACACTGCCGCAAACGGAATAGAGGAGCTGAGAAAGGCGATATGCGAAAAACTCAAGACGGAGAACTCGCTCGAGTACTCTCCCGGCGAAGTCCTAGTCTCGTGCGGCGCAAAGCATTCGTTGTGGAACGTTTTCCAAACCATTGTGGAAGAGGGCGACGAAGTGATCCTACCCTCGCCATACTGGGTGAGTTACGCGGAGCAGATAAAACTGTGCGGCGGAAAACCGGCGTTTGTTGAAACCCCGGAAAAAAGCGGCTTTTGCCTCGACCCGGCGGCTGTCGAGGAACGGGTTTCAAAAAAGACGAAAGCGATCGTGATAAACTCCCCCAACAACCCCACTGGGGCGGTTTACGGGGAAAAGGAACTGGCGGAAATCGCGGAATTAGCAGGAAAAAACGACTGCTATGTTATTTCAGACGAGGTCTATGAAAAAATGACTTACGGAAAAAAGCACGCCAGCATAGCGGCCCTCGGGGCAAAGGAAAGGACGATAGTCATCAACGGCTTTTCAAAGACTTACGCGATGACCGGATGGCGCATCGGCTACGCGGCCGGGCCAAAGGAAGTGATAAAAGTAATGTCCGACATCCAGAGCCACTGCACGTCAAACCCCACCAGTTTTGCGCAAAAAGGCGCGCTTGCGGCAATCACAGGGCCGCAGGACTGCGTTGGCGAGATGGCGAGAGAGTTCGCTAAAAGGAGGCGCGTAATCGTTGACGGCCTGCGCAGGATTCCTGGAATCAGTTGCGTTGAGCCGGAAGGCGCTTTTTATGCCTTCCCGAACGTTTCGGCGCTGTACGGAAAACGGACGCCGGGCGGAACAACGATAGAAAACTCAAACGGTTTCGCAAAATATGTTCTGGAGGAAGCGAAAGTCGCGGTCGTACCCGGCTCTGCCTTTGGAAGCGACGCACACATACGGATAAGTTACGCCACCTCGGAAGACAACATCAGGAAGGGACTGGAGCGGATTGCCGAAGCGGTCGCGAAACTAGGCCCGTGATTTCCCCTTCTTCCGGCCGAGCGCGGGCTTCGCGGCTCTCGCCTTCCCGGCCGAGGACTTTTCCAAGACTATCTCCGGAAACGAGCTGTCCTGGCCGTATTCCGTTACTTCCCGCATGGGGACTCCGCAGTGGGCTGGTGGAATCAGGCGAACGACTTCGCGCATCGTCTTGCCGCAGCGTGAGCACAAGTATTTCTTGACCGTTATCCCGGGATCTTTGGTTGCCGGCGCAGTGTTCTCGTGCTGGCTGTCTTCGTATTCGTCCCCGAACAGCTGCTCCTCCAAATCGCCCTCCCCGAGTTCGTCGGGGCGTTCCTCGTCGAGTTCCCCAGCCATGTGAAAAACCACGCAGATTAACCACTTTAACCGGTGGTTTAAAAAAACAATTGCTGGCGGCTTAGAAGACCGGGAAACCCGGGCAGAAACCGCCGTTGCCGGCTTTACAATAAATATTTAAAAAGGATTGAAGTAATGACGCAGGGGGATTTACGTGGTGTTTGAAGGAATGATGCAAAAAATGGGTTACGTGCGCCAAGAAGACTTGGAGCTGTTGAACGAGATGCTTGAGGAGGAAAAAGCCCGGGCGCAGGATGAGAAGGAGCAGCGCGAAGCCCGGATAAAGAACCTCGACGACGAGGTTAAGATTTTCAAAAAAGTAAACACGGGCATGGAGCAGAGCAACTCCAAACTGCTCAAGAAAATAGACGACTTGTCGCAGGAAAACAAAAAAGCGATAAGCGCGCTCAAGGAAGCCGAGGACAACTCGTCAAAAATAAAGCAGCTGATGGAAAAGAAGTTCGCCGCGCTTGACAAGCATGTTGAAAAACTCGCGGGCGCGCTCAAGAAAAGCGATGCCGTAAAGAAGTTGGCCGATAAGAAAGCCGCGGCGGCGGAGAATAAATTCAGGGCCTTGGCGAAAAAAGCCATGGCTAAAAGACCCAAGGCTGCGGCGACGGCCAAGAAAAAGGCCAAAAAGAAAGCAGCGCCGGCAAAAACAAGGCCTGCAAAGAAGGCGAAAAAAGCCGGGAAAAGAAAAAAATGAGCATAAGGTGATTGAGCATGCCTGTTGAAGGACTTCCGCGGCCGCTGTGGGGAGACATCCTTATAGCGTTCGGGATAATAACGCTGGCCTACGAACTGTACAAGCTTGCGACCCAGGGCATCGGCGCAGCGACCCTTGGCCAGATCCAGGACGGGATTTTCTTCATAATGGGAATAATCCTGATCACGACCGGTTCTTCACTCAAGACCTGAGACGCCAAAAAGCGCGGTTGGGCGGGCGCGGTTTTTCCCTTTTTTTCAACCAACTACCAGCGAACGCGCGGTCATTTCCTTGGGCTTTGGAATCCCAAGCAATTGCAGCATCGTTGGCGAAACGTCGGCCAGCACGCCGCGCCGCAGCCGGGCGCGCTTCAACTCCGGCCGGTCGCAGACTAGAATGAACGGAACCTTGTTAGTTGTGTGGGCGGTCAGTACGTTGCCGCGCGCGTCAACCTTTTTCTCGGCGTTGCCGTGGTCCGCGGTGATTATCGCTGCGCCGCCGGCGCTTTTGACTGCCTCGGTTATTTTCCCGATTGAATCATCAACCGTTTCCACTGCTTTCAGCACCGCCTTCCAGACCCCCGTGTGCCCGACCATGTCGCAGTTGACGATGTTGCAGATTACAACGTCATACCTATCGGATTTCACTGCTTCCACCAGCTTTGTCGTCACCTGCGGCGCGCTCATCCCCGGCTCCAAGTCGTAGGTCGGGACCTTGGGGCTCGGGACCATGACGCGGTCCTCGCCCTTGTTGGGCTTCTCTATTTGGCCGTTGAAGAAGAAGGTGACGTGCGCGTACTTCTCTGTTTCCGAAACCCGCAGCTGCCTCAGGCCGCGCGCGGCAACAACCTGGCCGAAAAGGTTTTTCATGTTCTCCGGCGGGAACGCCACCCGCGCCGGAACGCCCGCGTAGTATTCGGTCATGCACACGAAAAAAACTCCGGCGCGCCGGCGCTGAAAGCCGCCGAACTTCGGTTCGACAAACGCTTTCGTAAGCTGCCTCGTCCGGTCGAGGCGGTAGTTGAAGAAAATCACCGAATCGTTTTTTGCAATGCCCTCGAACCCGCCCACTATCGTCGGCGAAATGAATTCGTCCGTCTCCCCCCGCGCGTACGCCGCGGCAATTGCTTCCCTCGCAGTCGCAGTCCTTTGCCCGCAAGCGTTTACCAGCGCTTCATATGCTTTCTCGGTCCGTTCCCAGCGGTTGTCCCGGTCCATTGAGTAATACCGCCCCATCACCGTTCCAATCTCTCCACTCCTGCTTTTTTTCATCTCTGCCTCAAGCCGGTTCAGGAACTTCAGCGAGCTCTTTGGCGGGGTGTCGCGGCCGTCTGAAAAAAAGTGGACCCATACGCTGGAAACGCCGCACGCTGCCGCCAGGCGGATGAGGGCAAACAAGTGGTCTTGGTGGGCGTGGACGCCCTGGTCCTGGACCAAGCCCATCAGATGCAGCGCGGACTTGTGTTTCCTGCAGTTTTCAAACGCGTCGTTGAACGCCTTGTTCTTGGAAAACGACTTGTCTTCAATGGCCTTGTTTATCCTCCCGAGCGACTGGCGGACTATCCTGCCTGCGCCCATGTTGAGGTGGCCGACTTCGCTGCTGCCTTGGCTTCCCTTGGGAAGGCCCACGCATTCGCCCGAAGCGCAGAGGAAAGTATGCGGGTATTTTTTCCAGAGGCTGTTGAAGCGGGGGGTCTTCGCTGCGGCGATGGCGTTGCCTTTCTTTCTCGTGCTGACGCCCCAGCCGTCCATTACGATTAGGACGACCGGCCTTACCACGTTCATCTGAACTTCCTTCCAGGGTATCTTGCTTTCCGCCCCAAGCCTTCCTCTATCCTCAGCAACTGGTTGTATTTCGCGTTCCGGTCGCTGCGGGCAGGCGCACCGAACTTGCTCTGCCCCGCGCCGAGCCCAACCACCAAGTCTGATATGAAACTGTCCTCCGATTCGCCCGAGCGGTGGGAAACAACGACGCTCCACCCGGCGTCAAACGCCAGTTTGGCCGCTTCTATTGATTCGGAAACGGTCCCGATCTGGTTAAGTTTCAACAGCAGCGAATTGGCTGCTTTGCCAGCGACTGCGTGCCGTATCCTCGCCGGGTTCGTGACGAGGAGGTCGTCCCCGACTATCTGGATTTTCTTGCCCAACTTCTTCGTCAGTTCCGCCCAACCGCCCCAGTCGTCTTCGGCCATCCCGTCCTCAAGCGAAACTACCGGATACGCCGAAGCAAGGGACTTGTAAAAATCAACCAGTTCCCCGGCGGAGTATTTCTTCTCCCCGATGAAATAAGCGCCGTCCCGGTGGAACTCGGTGGAAGCGGCGTCCACTGCGAACACTATTTTTTTCTCGTACCCGCTTTCCAGTAAGGCAGCGGCCATGACTTCGAGGCGGTCTTCAACCGTGCTCAACTGGGGTGGAACGAACCCGCCCTCGTCGCCCAGCAGCGTCGCTTGCGCCCCGAATTTTTTCTTTAAAATTGCCTTCAGGGCGTGGTACGCCTCGGTTGAAAAGCGCAGCGCTTCCCTGAATGACCGGGCGCCTACCGGCATGAACATCTGTTCCTGGATGTCGTTCTCAAGGCCGGCGTGCTTGCCGCCGTTCATCACGTTCAATTGCGGAACCGGCATTGTTGTCGGGCTGCGTTTGGCGAGTTTGCCAAGATACGCGTAGAGCCGGAGGCCTGTCGCGGCCGCGCCCGCCTTTGCGGCAGCCATGGAAACCCCTAGGATGGCGTTTGCGCCGAGGGCGCCCTTGTTCGGCGTCCCGTCGAGTTCAATCATTTCCGCGTCTATTCCTTCCTGGTTGCAGCAGTCCATTCCCGTGATTTTCTTTGAAATCATGTTGTTGACGTTGCCTACCGCGTTCAGCACGCCTTTCCCGCCATACCGTTTCCCTCCATCCCTCAGTTCCAGCGCCTCGTTGCTTCCTGTCGACGCGCCTGACGGAACGATGGCTCTGAAAACCCCGTTGGCGGTTCCTACTTCGGCTTCAACCGTCGGGTTGCCGCGCGAGTCCAGGACTTCGCGGGCGCAAACGCGGGTTATTTTCATCCTAGCACCTCTTTAACTTCCAGAAAAGCGGCAGGTAAGCTGCGTTTAATTTCTTTAGCTCCGGGTCCTTCAACGCGGCCGCGACCAGTTCCTCGAACGCCTGGCGGCCAAGCCGGGGTTCCGCGGTTTTCAACTCCTTTGTGAAGGAAGTGTTCGCGCCATGGCACTTGGGGCAGGGTAACGCTTTCCCAGTCTCTTCGCCGAGCCACCCGAACCTGCACGAAAAGCACAAATTGATTACGCGCGGCAAAACCAAACCCCCGTGCAATTCATTCAACAACCAGTTCCATTTGTTTCCCGTCGCTTCCATACGCGGCTACTGAGCCAATTGAGTACGGCAGGGAGGCAATTAAATGGATTCTCCCGGACCGCGAAAAGAAAGCCAAGTCGGCTTTTGACGGTTTTCTGCCGTACGTTGGGTGGGAGTGAAAAGAGCCTATTATCGAAGGGTCTGACGGAAGGAACCAGGGGGAAAAAGACGATTCTTGTTCCGTATAGTCTGAAAGCGGCGCAAGTACGAGTTCTGTAACCACCACCCCCCTCAGTTCCACTAAACCCCGGAGAAGACCCAAAAACTCGTGTGGGTGGAGGTTTTTCGCTCCTTGCAGGCAGCTTAGAAGCGCGTTTTTCTTGATGAAAACGGGCATGAAAGGGAGTTAAAAAAACCCAGTAAATAAACGTATTCGTGGTTGTTTGATTCTTTCAAAAAAAGAAATACTAAAAGCACTTAATAAAGGCGAAATAACCGTAACCCCTTTTGACAAAAAAAACATCGGACCCTGTTCCATTGACTTGCGTTTAGGGAACGTTTTCAGGGTATTCAAAAACAAAAAGAAAACGATTGACATAAGCGAAGACACGACGCCAGACGGACAGTCTGAAATAATTTATACCGGGAAGGAAGGAATCTCAATAAAACCAAAAGAATTGGTTTTGGGTGTGACTGTTGAAAAAATCAAGCTACCAACGTATTTGTGCGCGCGAATAGACGGCAGAACCCGGTTCGCGCGCCTCGGCCTGGCGGTTCATTTGAGTTCAAGCCTTATACAGCCGGGGGTGGACAACAACCAGGTTTTAGAGATAGTCAACATGTCCCCAAACAAGCTGCGCCTTAAGCCAGGGCTCAAAATCTGCCAGGTTGTTTTCGAGGAATTAAGGGGTTCCGCGGTTTACTGCGGCGCTTACCGCACCCAAACCAAACCCTAACCGCCAAAACCGCAATTAGTGGAACTGCGGGGTGTCTGCACCCGTCGGCGTGGGCCGCGTGCCGGGTTTCAGTGCGGCTTGAAAATCCTTCCAACGACAAGCCCACACTTGCTGCAGATTTTTTCCTTCTTCTTCCAATCCATTATGAATTCGGTTCCGCCGCAGTCCGGGCATTTGGTTATTTCCGTGAACTCTTTTTTCTCAGCGTGGAAAGCCATGTTCCGTTATTTTCAAGCAAATTATTTAACCCTTGCATCGCAACGAATTCATGCGCACTGGCAGGACGCGGCCGCACTACCAGAAGCAGAAGAGCCAGTGCTACGCCTATTTCCGCGTGAGGAAGGAAGAAGTTGAAAAAATCAAGGGCGGCCAGTTCACGACATACGACTTCATAACCGACTCGTTCTACTTTTCGCACACGAAAAAGCAGCTGGCGGCCCGGCTCTTGGACGCGCTGAAGAAAAAACCAACCCGTTTCAGCGAACTCGCGAAAACCCTCGGTGCGGGGAAAAGCACGTTATACCTACTGTGCCTCGCCCTCGAGCGCTCGGGGTTGATTGAAAAAAACGGGGAAAACGGCCCGGAATACCGCCTCAGCCCCGGCTTTTCCGACGCCCTCGGCGAGTACGCCAATTGGTGGAGCCGCTGGATAAAGAATTAAAAACACTGCGCGCGACCTTCTTAGGTGTTTTCATGGGTTTGCTTGACTTATTGCGCGGTGGACGCGTCCAGGAAACGACCGGTTATTACTCCCTCCACTGCGAAGCGCACCCCTACCGGCTTCCGGCGCACAAGAGCGACTACGTCGAACTGGAAGTGAAGGCCAAGAACACGTCCGGAAAGGAACTACTTACGTCACTGGTTGTAGTCGTCCCGAAACTGCTGGGTTTCGACCAGACTGCCCTGTCACGGGAAAAGGAAATCCGGCTCGGGATGCTCCAGCACGGCGAGGCGCGCGACATGACGCTCAAGTTATGGGGCACTGCGAGAACTCCGCCCGGGAATTATCCTGTAAAAGTTTACGCTTTGTCCCACTACCGCGACTACGGCCACATACTCGGTGAAGTGAAAAAAATAATTGACCTGCGGGCAGTGTGAGGCGCCTGCGGTAAGGTTAAAAAACCCGCTGGCCAAAAAACGTGGTAAGGTGATCGTATGACTCTGAAAATTTCTCAACTAATGGGAATGGATGTTTACACCGACACTGCGCAGTATGTCGGGAAAGTGTTTGATGTTATAATCGACCTCCAGAAGGGAGAAGTGGTCCGCCTGACGCTCGAGCCGATAAAAGTCACGAGCAAGGAGGATGCCAAGCGCGTTTTCAGGGAAAAAACCGTCCTTTACAAGAGCGTGAAAGCGGCCGGCAAGATACTCATAATTTCGCCAAGCGCCGCAGAGGAAACCGCGGAGGAAGAGGCGCCGGCAGGGGAAAAGCCGCAGGCGGCCCCGTACTCATACCGCTACCGCAGGGGAATGGCGCCGATTTAATTCCCCCGCACAGCCTGTTTTGTCTGTAACGCCCGCAGCCTGCGCGCTGGCGGTTGGTAAAAAGGTATAGCGGGGGGTGGATTTGAACCACCGGTCTTCCCGCGAAAAAACGCCTTCAAAATCAGGGCGCGTTTTCCGTTCCGGGTTATGAGCCCAGCGGGCACTCCTGGCTACCCTACCCCGCTAAAAACAGGTTTCAACAAAAAGTGCGGCCGTGGCTTAATATTGTTTCTGGTCGCCAAAGGCGCGCTTCCCGCAATAATTCAAAAGCGCCTGCCGCGCGTCAGTCCCTTTTCATCAAAAGGTTTTCCGCTGAAGTGATTTTCTCCAATGAAATTAGTCTATCCTCAAGTTTCCTCAATTCATCGTGCGGCCGCACGTGGTGCATGAGTGACTTGCACTGCGGGCACCGGAACTGCTTGTCCATCGCCTGCTCGAACGGCAGCCGCGAACAGCCCTTGCGGCATTTGTAGAACAGGACGCCGGCCTCCTCGGCGAGCTTTTTCCTCAGGGTTTCCTGCTCCTTTTTCTTGAATAGAATGAAGTTCTGCAGCGCCCGGTCGCCGTTAAGCTTCCAGGTGTAGGTAAACCAGCCGTTTGAAAGGTTCTTTTCCCGCAGGTATTCGACGATGCCGAAGCTATGCAAGTGGTTCAATATTGACCGGACTTCGGCAATCTTGATGCCCGTCTTTTGTTCTATCTTCTCGTCAGTGGCGCCGTCGCCGACGCACGTGGCGACCTTCAAGCCGCGGTCGCCCGTCACCTCTGTGATGAATTGTTTTAGGTAGCGGTGGGAAGGGAGTTGTTTCGGCATACCAGCATCTGTGTGGCAAAAAATATTTATACCTTGGTTTACTACTATTTCCGAGCGAATTTCTTTCCTTTTGCCGACGGCTCGAGTATTATTTCGGCGCCACCGAACTTTTTGTCCAACTCCTTGCCGGAAAAAAATTCATGCAGGAACACGGCCAGCGCCGCGACCTCGCTGTGCGGCTGGCTTGTGACACTCACGTTGAAGTCGGCAAGCGAGTATACCTCGCGCGGGACCTTCTCTGCGCCCACTATCACCATCATGTTTTTTTGTCCCCGCAGCTTTCCAACGACATCGCAGAGAGGCAGGCCGTACATGGTCAAGTGGACCGTCGTTCCCTTGAATCCGCGCAGGGCTTTTTTCCAGTTCTTTTCATAGCGCGCCGAGAACCGTCCGCCCCATTTTTTTGAAACCTTTTTTATGCTCTCCACAACCGCGTCATCCCTCTCGCCGCTGAGCATCACCTTGTCCGCGCCGAACGCGCGCGCAACCAGGGCGACGTGAGTAGTCACGCGCTTATCGCGGGCCTTCCTGTGGCCCAGTCTAAGGACGCAAATCATGCTTTCACAAGGAATTAAAACTTTGAACGGCTTAATAATTCTCGCGGGCCCGTAGCTCAGTTTGGCAGAGCAGACGGCTCTTAGCGGACCTTTCTGCGCGAATCCGTGCAATTCCGCGCAAAAAGCTTCACAAAAAGGGAGCAACCGTAAGGTCAGGGGTTCAAATCCCCTCGGGCCCGTTAAAAACGCTGGCACTCGGAGGATTCGACGGCCAAGCGTCCTAACACCTGTTTTTACCTCCGCCCCAGTGGTAAGCAAGGTTTTTATTCCCCAAGCCGTTATTTTTCCTGCGGATTCTGTAAAGGTGGGTTGAACTGGTCGCCCGTACCGGCTTCGGCCGGCTGATTCTTTTGGCGCGACCAGCTTCATTTTTCTTCCAAGCCGGCGGCACGCGCGTCAGCAAGCAAAGTTAAATTCCTTTGCGGGGAAATCATACTGCAGTGCTATTGCGTGCAGGGCTGGCAGAGCAGCTATGCGCCCGGCTGCAGACCGGGAGAGAGGGGTGCGACTCCCCTGCCCTGCTCTAAGCTTTTTTTGCGTCTGCAAGCGTTTCAACAGGCGTTTCGGCAAATCATGCAGCCGCGCACGTCAAAAGAAGGGTTTTTTTCGGCGTGGATTGCGCACAAGGCGCCGGAGGACCTGAGATCGCGGCACACTGCGCAGACTTTTTCGGCATGCGGCATTTTCTTTCCAATGAACTTGTCCACGCTTTTTGCAACTGCTTTTCCCACCACGCCACCGTAGTTGCCGCGCCTCTTGGACAAATAATGCGATACCGCGGCCTCGGTTATCCCGAGCTCTTCCGCGATTTCCTTCTGTTTCTTCGTCTTCGCCAGGCGGGAGGCCGCAACGCTGCGGATGACTGGCAGCACGCGTGAAACCATTAGTTCGCAGGGAATCATGCCGTCATTTCCTCCTCTCCTGGTAATCCTTTATCGCGGCGTGCAGCGCGTCGGCCGCCAGGTTTGAGCAATGCATTTTGACCGGCGGCAGGCCGCCCAATTCGCCTGCGACGTCATTCACTGAAATCTTCACCGCCTCTTCAATTGTTTTGCCTTTTGCCAGTTCGGTTATTATGCTGCTAGTCGCAATCGCGGCGCCGCAGCCGTATGTCTTGAACTTGATGTCGGTTATCCTGCCGCCACCGACCTTGATGTAGATGCTCATCACGTCGCCGCAGACCGGGTTTCCGACGGTTCCGACGCCGTCCGCGCCCGGAATTTCGCCCACGTTCCTCGGGTTGGCGAGGTGTTCCATCACTTTTTTCGTGTAATTGACCGCCATTAAAACCGCATCCAGTGTTTTTTCAAAAGTTTTCAGTCGCACGCCTTCCCGTGTCTTCCGTGCCCGTGCGGCTGTTTTTCCAAGCGCTTTTTTTCCAACGCACTCATTCCGGCCATGGGGGAGATTTTCCTAAGTTTTTCCACCTCGCCCGGAATTATTTCCAGCACGGTTTCAATGTCTTTTGCGGTGGTCGCCCGCCCAAGCGTCAAGCGCAGGGAACCGTGCGCTTCCTCGGGAGTCAAGCCGATTGCCCTAAGCACGTGCGACGGCTCCAGCTTGAGGGACGAGCACGCGGAACCCGTCGACGCCGCGATTCCCTTCATGTCCAAGTAAAGCACCAACGACTCGCCTTCAACGTGCCTGAACGAGAAGTTGGCGTTGTTGGGCAGCCGCTTGGTCCGGTGGCCATTGAGCCACGACCCCGGCGTTTCAAGAATGCCTTTTAACAGGCGGTCCCTGAGCCGCGTTTCGCGCGCAGCCTCGCCATTCATTTCCTTGGCGCATATCCTGGTTGCTTCAGCCAACCCGGCTATTCCCGCGACGTTTTCCGTCCCCGCCCGCAACCCCTTTTCGTGCTCCCCGCCGTGGATTAGTGGCTCGAGCACGGTTCCTTTCCTAACGAAAAGCGCGCCCACGCCCTTCGGCCCGTATATTTTGTGGCCTGAAAGGGAAAGCAAGTCAGCCCCGAGCTTGTCGGCGTCGGTTTCAATCTTTCCAAACGTCTGCACCGCATCGGTGTGCAACGCCACGCCGCGCCTTTTCGCAATTTCGGATATTTTCCCCAGCGGCTGTATAGTCCCAATCTCGTTGTTGGCGTGCATTATTGAAACAAGGATTGTTTCTTCGGTCACCGCCTTTTCAAGGGCGTTCAAGTCAACGATGCCGTTGCGGCCGACAGGGACGTAAGTGACCCGGAAGCCGTTTTTTTCCAGGTAGCGGCAGGTGTTGAGCACCGCCGGATGCTCTATGGCGCTCGTAACGATGCGGTTTCCCTTTTTCCTGTTGGCGTAGGCAAAGCCCTTGATGGCGAGGTTGTCGGATTCCGATCCGCCGGAAGTGAAGACCACCTCATCCGGTTTTGCTCCCAGCGCGCCCGCAACAGTTTCCCGCGATTTTTCAAGCGCCTCCGCCGCCTCAGTTCCTTCGGAGTGGAGGCTGGACGCGTTGCCGAATTTTTCGGAAAAAAACGGCTGCATCGCCTCAAGGACCCGCGGGTCGACGGGAGTGGTGGCTGCGTGGTCCAGGTATATCCTTCCCATGAAAAGCACTTGAAACTTAACAGTGTAAAGAAAATATAAATGCTTCGGGGTGCGGCTGTGCCCAATAGATTGGATTTTGCCGCAGGCGCCTATTTGAAGACTTCCTCTATCTTCTTGACGACGATGCCCTTGTCGGTTATTTCCATTGGGTGGATTTCCATGCTGTGCTTTGTGCCGCGGAGTTTCCTGACATATACCGTCCTGGTGGCCTGCGAGCCAACGCCAAGGAAACTGAGGAGGACGACCCCGTCGGCGATGTATTCCTCTACGCCGTACTTGGAGAACTGCATCGGCTGGCCCGAGCCAAGCGACTGTTCGGGAACCTCCGACGTCATCATCGTGGTCAGGCCGGACCGCGATATGACGTAAGAAAGCTTGAGGACCGCCCGCCTTATTTCAGACTCCTTTTCCAATTGGAATGCCATTGCCGGAATGCTGTCTATCGCGAGCCTTTTCGCCCCGACTTTGCGGCAGACGCTTAGGATGTCTACTAGCATCTTGTCGAAATCCATCTGGCCGGGCATCATCGCGTGCTCTTCCTCGGAAGGCGCCCCGGCCCGCGCGCTTGAAGCGTCGACAAGGGCAAGAACCTCGCTTTCCTCCGCCTCCTTCACGTTCCACCCGAAGTTGGTCATGTCCTGCCGTATCTTGTCAGGCATCTCGTCAAACGTGACGAAAACGCCGGGCTCGTCGTATTCTATCGCGCCCTTGTAGATGAACTGCATTGAGAAAATGCTTTTGCCGGTGCCGCAGGCGCCGGAAACAAGAATAGTCCTTTTTTTCGGGATGCCGCCGCCAATCAGTTCATCCAGTCCGTAGATGCCGGTCTTGGCTCTTTCAATGGGCGCCATGCAAAAATCACCGGCAGGTAGTTAAAATACTTTTCCACCGCCGGAATCGCGCCTGCGCCCGAAGTCTTGTTTCTTATAGAACCGTATCCTCGCCTTCTCCTGCGGCTTTCTCGCCCGCACGCCACGGATGGCGAGCCCCATCCTTTCGCCGAACGCCTGCGCCCGGTACAGTTCGTCTTCCATGATGCGGCCCAAGCCGAGAAAGCCGGCCCTCCTGAGCGCTATGGTGCCGTTAACCGCTGCGCCGCGGGCCGCAAGAGCAGCCGCGGCTCCGGCAAGGGCTTTTTTTGAAAACTGGTTGACTGAAAAAAACAGCGCAACGCTTCGCCCGTGCCATTGTTTGCCTTTGGTAAGTTTTTTTGCCATCGGGCCGATGCCGCCAAGTCCCGGTTCTGCGCCGATCAGGACCAGCTGATATTCCGCCGCGTTTTGCTCGCTGAATGAGGCGATTTCAACGCTGTCCGAATGGACCCCGCCTTCAGCAAGCCCTTTTGCAACGGCGCCCGCGGCAGCGGCGACGCGTTTTTCAAAAACAACCAGCGCCTGCATGCTTTTGTTTTTCTGGCAAGGCATAAAAAACACGTGTTTTAATCAACTATGCAGGCCGTGGACGCTGGTGATTGGAGTGAACGAAAGCATCAGGCGCGATTTTCCCCTTCTAAGAAACAGGAAGATAACCTATTTTGACAACGCGTGCACCACCCTCAAGCCGCAGGCAGTGATAGACGCGGTCAACGGATACAATTCAGAGTATTCGGGGTGCGCGCACGGCCGTTCGCCGCACAGGCTCAGCAGGGACGCCGAGGCCGCTTTCGAAGGCGCCCGGAGGAAAGTAGCGGAGTTCGTCGGCGCCCGCGCAAATGAATTGTTGTGGACAAGGAACACGACCGAGGGGCTCAACCTGGTTTCAAGAACGATTGACTTTTCCAAACGGCAGAACGTCGTCACGACCGTGATGGAGCACCATTCGGCCCTCTTGCCCTTCCAACTCCTTGCAAAGTCAGGCAAGATAGCCCTTGACTTCGTCGGCGCCGACGGCGCCGGGCGCGTTTCAACAAAGTCATTTGAAGAGAAAATCAGTGGAAAAACGCGCCTCGTTGTAGTCCACCACACGACAAACACCACTGGGACAACTGCGCCGCTGCAGGAAATAACCAAAATCGCCCACGACAACGGCGCACTGGTGCTGGTTGACGGCGCGCAGGGCGTTCCCCACAAGGCTGTTGATTTTGGGCGCATGGGCGCGGACTTCTTCGCTTTTTCCGGGCACAAGATGCTTGGACCGACCGGAATCGGCTGCCTGGTTGGAAGAAGGGCGGCTCTGGAGGAATTGGCGCCTTTCATCGTGGGCGGCGGAACAGTGACCAGCGTTTCTCTAGAGTCGTGCACATTTGACAAGCTGCCGTCCAGGCTGGAAGGCGGCACCCAGGACCTGGCCGGGGGCATAGGGCTGGGCGCGGCAGCCGATTATTTGAAAAAGGTGGGAATGCATCGCGTGGAGGAGCACGAGAAGAAGCTTGCGAAAGCGCTCATCGAAGGCCTGGGCTCGGTTGAGGGAGTGAAAATATACGGCCCTCTTGACTGGCGGGAGAAATGCGCCGTCGTGTCGTTCAACGTCGGGAAAATGGACCCGCGGGAAGTGGCGCTGATGCTTGACCACCGCGGTTTTGCGGTCCGCTCCGGCTTTTTCTGCGCTGAGCCGGCGATGCGGCACCTGGGAGCGCCGCACGGGGCGGTCAGGGCATCGTTGTACTTGTACAACACGGAAGATGAGATAGGCGCGTTCCTTGCGGAATTGAAGAAGATAGCGCGCATCGCCTGATGCGCTTTACGCGCGCCCGGCCCCTGCGTTTTCCGCTTTTATCGCCTGGCCTTGGGCGCCTGCTCGTGTCGCAGCATTTTCACGAAATTCCTTCCAACGTCCGTGTGGCCGAGGACATTGACCCGCGTCCCGAGCACGATATCCGTAAGGCGGTCCTTTTCAACCTCCATTTCCACATAAGCGTGCGGCCGCAGCAGCGGCAGGCCAAGCAGATGCCTTTTCGGTCTTGCTGCGAGCAACTCGTTGTAAACATTCCACGCGGCGTCGGGTTTCCTGAACTCGAAGGAAAGGCGCTGGCGCTTGCCGATGTTAACGTCATTGGAGAGCCGGCCGCCCGATTCCCTTATCATTGAAGCGATTTTCTCATACACGCGCATCACCCTGCAAGGCTTGGACAAAAGACAGGGGCCCACAGTTTATTAAACTCTTTTCAGTGCCGCCTTAACCAACGCGTTGAACATCGGTTCAGGCCGCCCGAGCCGCGAGTCGAATTCAGGGTGGTACTGTGAGCCGATGAAGCACTGGCCCGGAAGCTCAAGTATCTCCATTTTGCGCCCGTCCCCGCTCCTGCCCGAAAAGACGAGGCCAGCTTTTTCCAGTTCGCCGATGGCATCCGGGTTGACTTCATAGCGGTGCCTGTGCCGCTTCCAGATTTCATTGGCCCCGTACATCTTGTGGGCCAGCGTGCCTGGTTTGACAAGCGTTTTTTGCGCGCCAAGGCGCATCGTGCCCCCCTTTTCCTTGACGGTCTTCTGCTCTGGCAGTATGTCAATGACCGGGTGCCTTGTGCGGGAATTGTTTTCAGTCGTGTCCGCGTCCTTCCAGCCGAGGACGTTCCTTGCGAACTCTATGACGCTCAGCTGGAAGCCGTAGCATATGCCTAGCAGCGGCTTCTTTTTCTCCCGCGCGAAGCGTATGGCGGTTATCTTCCCCTCCACGCCGCGGGACCCGAAGCCGCCTGGAACCAGCAGCGCGTCAAAGCCATTCAAATCGGTTTTTTTGCTCTCTATGTCGTCGGAATCAATGAGCACGCCTTCCGCGCACACGCCGTTCGCCAGCCCGGCGTGCCTGATTGCCTCAAATATGCTCATGTACGTGTCCTTCATTGTCGCATATTTCCCGACGACCCCGACCGAGACTTTCCTCCCTTTTTCCGCGAGCGCGTCCATTTTCTTGACCAACGCGGTCCACTGCTTCAAGTCCTTTTTCTTGAGTTTGAGCCCCATTTTTGCGGCGATATTCAGGTGAATCCCCTGCTCCTGCAGCACCAGCGGCAGGGCGTAAATGTTTTTAAGCGAAGGCGAGCAGAACACGTCCTCTTTCCTGACGTTGCATTGGAGGGAAATCTTTTCCTTCGCCGCCTCGGAAACCATTTCGTCACTGCGTGCAACCAGTATGTCCGGTGTTATCCCGCGGGAGAGCAGCGCCTTGACGGAGTGCTGGAACGGCTTCGTCTTCTGCTCGCCGGTTATTATCCGCGGCACCAGCGCCAGGTGGACGAAAACCACGTCGCCGTGCTTTCCGTCGAACTTCATCTGCCTCGCGGCCTCAAGCACTATTTCCGATTCAATGTCCCCGACGGTGCCGCCGATTTCGACAAACAGGACGTCGCAGCCAGTCACCCCGGCGGCGAGCCGGATGCGGCGCTTGATTTCATTCGTTGCATGCGGGATTAGCTGGACGGTTTTCCCAAGGAAGCCGCCGCGCCTTTCCTCCTCCACAATCGTCTTGTAAACCGAACCCATCATGAAGTTCTGCTCGCTGCGGACGAAAATGTCAAGGAAGCGCTCATAGTTGCCCACGTCCAGGTCGCATTCAAACCCGTCGTTGGTTACGAAAACCTCGCCGTGCTCGAACGGGTTCAGTGTCCCGGCGTCGCAGTTGAGGTAGGGGTCTATTTTCATTGCCGACGCGTTGACGCCGTGGCCCTTGAGGAGGCGCGCCAGAGAGGAGACGAGGATGCCCTTGCCTAGGGATGAAAGGTGGCCCTTGAGGAGGCGCGCCAGAGAGGAGACGAGGATGCCCTTGCCTAGGGATGAAAGCACTCCGCCGGTAACGAAGATGAACTTGGGCATAACCACTATTGATTGATATGGTTAAAAACTTTTTTGGCGGGCGGCATCAGTTTTTTCCAAGCCTCTTAACGACTCCTGCGGCGGCATCCACTTCCACCACTTCCCCGTCCCTGAGCACTTTCGTCGCGATTTTTGTCCCAATGACGCACGGGATGCCGAGTTCCCTTGAAACAATGGCCGCGTGGCAGGTGACTCCGCCCTGTTCGGTCACTATGGCTGCGGCCTTTTTCATCGCCGGGACCACGTCGGGATTGGTTGCTATGGCCACCAGGACGTCCCCCTTCCTCATTTTCGGCATGTCGACGGGCGAAAGGATTATCCTAACCCTTCCAGTTGCTTTCCCAAGGCAGGCGCACTGGCCGTGCAGTTCCCTGACCGCGGAATCTATTGTTTGGACCGTTTTTTTGGCCAGTTCACGCGCTTCCTTCCCGGTAAGCACGAGATCCTTCCATTCTTCGGAATAAAGGGTGCAGAATTTTTCGCGTTCCTTCAAAAGCGTCTTGTCGAACTTGCTGTCAACCAACAGCTTGTATTCAGGGGTGAGCAGGAACCGCGCTTGGCGCTCAGAGATGTCGAATCGCGAGGCAATTTCTTTGAACACAGGCCTCATGCGGTAAAGTGAACGCAGTTGCGCGTAACGCCGGTAAACTTTGGTTATCATGAAGTCTCCGAAAACCCGGAACAGGCGCCGGTGCTTTTCATCAATGGACAGACGCTTGGCAAGCTGTTTTTTAGCCGCCTCCCTCGACTTAAGTTCCGCGTCCGCTTTTTCAAGTTCCTCTGCCGGCGGCTTGCCCTGCTTCAGGTAGTCAGACAGTTCTGAAACAAACCGTTCCAGCGGAGCCGGTTCCCCCACCCAAAGCGCGCTCATCGGCGAATACGCCGCATAGTATTTTTCCAGCGCCCGCTTCACCGGGCCGCGGAGGCCTTTGGCGACGTCCCTTGGATTCTCGTGCAGGAAACGGTTCTTGTGGTACGCGTCATTCTCTATCGCAATCGCCATTTTGATGAATTCCTCGTGCTGCAGCGCCTCAAGACTTTTTTCGCCCGGGGAAGTAAGCGTCATGAACCAGTTGTTTGCTTCTTCCTCCGTCTCGGTTTTTGTCCGCAAGTAGTTTTTCAACAGTTCCGTGAACTCGGGGTAAAACATGTCAGTCGCGTTTGACAGCCAGCCCCACTCGTAGAGTTCAGTGTGGATTTTTACGTGCTTTTCAATTATTTTCCACAGCGTCCGGTTGGATTTGCCGTTCAAATCCGCCGGGATTTTCTCCGCGCTTTCCTCCAGCAGGTCGGAAAAACGCATTATGTTGCGGTTTATCCTGTCGCCGTAGCCTGGGTCGGCGTCCAGTTTTTTCACGAGATTGCGAGTGAAATCAAGGCAGTTCTTCTTCCCGTAGTAAAAACTCATGTCCTGTCCTTTGAATACTGCCAGGATTTTGCAGTAGTTCATCCCGCAGCTTTTCGCCATGTTGTTGACGAAGGCGCGCAGCCAGATTTGGCAGAAAAAG
>JAPLXB010000040.1 GCA_026396285.1 Microcaldota archaeon | reverse complement strand
TCGTAGTCGGTGTCAAGGTAGCCCGTGGCGCCCGGAACTTCCACTGCCTTTCCCCCAAGCCATTTCACGATGCCGTTGACGACGTTGACCGACGACACGACCGCGGTGTTGCCGCATTTTTCCGCCAAGTCCCTTCTTTTTTCCAGGCGGCCCGCGCCCCAGAACCAAACCATTTCCACGCGCTTTTTGCCGGCGCGCTCGCGCGCCGCGTTCGCGGGATGGGCTGGAAAAACTTTTTTGGATTCCTCCTGGATTTCGTTGAAGACTGCCGCGAGGCCGGCTGCCGCGCGCGAGGGTTTTCCGCACTGCACCACCGCTTTTTCCACGGACTCGCCCGGCATCGGCGACGAGAACCTGGGCACAGCCGCCATTCCCCGACCGCGCCCGCCGCGAGCACCGCGCGCGCCGCCTGCGTTCCTGATGACAATCAGGTGTTTGTAGCCGCTGCCGCGGACAAAACGCGCCCCAACCCGCCGCGCCACGGCATCAAGTGATTTCAGCAAATCCCTTGTTTCCTGTTCAGTCAGGTCGTTCAGGTACCCGGCGACTCGGCCGTCCTCGATTGCCACGAGGTTGCACCGCGCCACCACGTCGCGTTCGCCGAACTTGACGCCTGCGGCCAGTGCTTCAAGCGGCCCCCGCCCCGGATAAGCATCGGGGCCGTAGCCAAGGATTGAGAGAAAAGCGGTGTCGGAGAACACGCGGCCGCAGGAGTCCCCGGCCACTTTCACGCGACCAAGCACGCTTTCGCGCGCGAGCGCCCGCATGTTCGGCGCATCCGCGGCCTCAAGCGGAGTCTTTCCGCCGAGTTCGGGGCACGGGTAGTCGGCCATGCCGTCGGCTATGAACAAAATGTGCTTGAGCCGGCGCACCGGCTTTTGCTTTTGCCCCATCGGGCTCACTCCCTTACAATCGTGCCGGAGTGTTTTTCGCCGAGGACCGCGCGCTCGATTTCCTTCACGTCCCTGCCGTCAACGAAGTGGACTTCTATGTTGCTGCGCTGGGCGAGCTTGCACGCGATGAGGTCGAACACGAACGGGCTCTTCGCCTTCCTGGAGTCCTGCGCGGTCGCGAGGCCGGTGAGTTGCGCGTGGGTCATTTCAGTGAATTTCTTCGCCTTGGGATTCGTCTTCGGGTCCGCGGAGTAGACGCCGGGCACGCGGCTCACGTTCACGAGCTTCGCCGCCCCGATTCTTTCTGCGACGAGGACTGCGTCGGCGTCGGTGCTCATTCCCTCAAGCATCCCGCCCCCGACCGGAATAAAGCCCGTTTGCAGGGCGTGGACCGCGTCGTCGGGGTCGGTGATGACCTTCGGGTATGCGGTTTCGCCGAGGCAGAAAACAAGCACTTGCGCGTTGATGCGCGTTCCCTGGATTCCCACGCGGTCGGAATAGAACTCGTTGCCGGTCAATTCCCTGACCGCGTCGCAGTAAGCGCGGGAAACCGCGCCTCCGCCGACCACGACCGCGAGCCTCCTGCCCCTGCGCTTGAGTTCAAGCAGCAGCGAAGAGACGCTGCGCGCGTATTTTACGTCGATGTCACCCTTTGCGTCGAATAGCATGGAGCCGCCGAGGGAAATGACCACGGGCTTCTTTGCCGCCGACGCCTCTTGTGAAAGCGCTGCCATGTCTTTTCCGCCGATGAACGTCATCCAAACCACCTTTTGCGCTTTTTACGCCGTTTACCGCCTTTTTTTCTTTTCCTTCCCTGTTTTCCTTTTCCCAGCCTTCAGTACTTCCGCGATTTTATAATACAATCCTATCGCCGCCATGTACGCGGCCATGGAATTCAATAACGTGAAGACGAGGTCGTTGACTGATATGCTGTAGTAAGTGAGCGCGAGGGCGCCGGTGACGTAAAGCACGTCGAACTGCCACGCGAGGCCCGAGTGCCTCCTGCGGACGGTTTCAATGGTTTGGGGAATCCACGCGAGCACGACCATCGCCATTCCCGCGAGCCCCAGCAGCGACCAGTCCATGGACTGCATTAAACAAACCTATTTTAATTAACTTGCCCAAAACGCTTCATGGCACAAAAGAAAAGAGAGCACTCAAAACTCGAGAAAACCATCCAGCAAATCATTTCCATACTAGACGAGCGCGAGAAGCGCCAGGACAAGGTGCTTGCGCTGAGCAGGGAAATCATCCGCGACTCGGCGAAGGCGATCAAGAGCATCCACGTCAACGACGCCGACGAGACGGCGAGGATTGTCGCGGACTTGGACGGGAAAATCGTTGAAATGAAGAAAATGCAGGAGGGCTTCACGCACATTTCCCAGAACTGTTACCAGGAGTACGCGGAAATAAAGTCGCTTTACGCCATCATATCGCACAAGGAAATGCCGACATACGAGGAGCTGGGAATAGAATTCCTCCCATACCTCACGGGCCTCGCGGACACGGTCGGCGAACTGCGCAGGCAAATCCAGTTGGCGCTCAGGAACAAGAACAAGAAGGACGCGGAATACTTCTTCGACAAAATGAACGAAATCTACGACAACCTGATGATAATCAAGTACTCGTCGTCCCTCGTAGGCTCCCTCAAGCACAAACAAGACGTCATCAGGGGGCAGTTGGAGCAGTCGCGCAGCGAGATGCTGCGGTAAGCACTAACGTCTATGAAAACCCGCGGCGGACGCTTTCCGGTTTCCTCACCCACGGTGACGAGCTGGTGCCGGGCACGAGCTGCCGTCCGCCGGAGTCTGGCGCGTCCTCGCGCACGACCACCTGGCTGACCGCAGGCCACGCGGTTGGCGAGACACCCGTTGAAGCAGGGTCCGTCTCTTCGGCAGCGGTTTCCCCGCTTGCGGCGATGCTTTTTTGGACGCTCGCTTCGGTCGCGTTGGCCGTGGAACCGCTTTGGATGCGGAAGTCGGCCGGCAGCCACGTCCACGGCAGCGGGACCTTGATTTTCTTCCCGTTGCCCAAACTAATAAGTGTTGCACAGAAGCCGTTGACGCATGCCTGTTGGCACGGTTTTTCCTTCCGGTCCGTGGCCGGTACGCACGCCGAAGCAGAAGTGCGCGGGTTCACGCACCTGAAGTAATTCATCGTCCTGACCGCCTTGTACTCGCCCTCGCATGACAAGTTGACTTTCTGCGCCCCGCAGTCCGCGTCCGAAGAGCATGACCTCGCTATGGCGTCGCAGGAGTAGTCGCTGTAAATCTTGACGTAAGGGTAGGTGCAGTAATAGTTCCACTGGTCGTTTGTGAAGAGCCGTATGTGATCGCAGGGGTATTGTTTATCCCGCGGGCTTGGCGCGCCGCCTATCCACATGAATTCTCCACCGGTGCTTTTCACAGCCACCCAGTATCTCTTCCCTGCCTCCAAACCCACGGGTTCTGGCAAAACTACTTTGACAATGGTTCCGGCGGCAGAACTCGGTATGGCTGAGTTGGGAATCGCTAGTGAAGCAATGGCCGCTCCAGAGGACCCGTAACTGGTTCCATCCTGTCTTATCTCGGCAATCATTTCCCCGCTGGCAGACGTCTTAGCCAGGTAGATCTCCATGCTGTTTACGGACATTGAATAAGGCAGGATAATTGCGCGTTCTAAAACCAGCGAGTTTCCGACCGTAATCCCGCTACCGTTGGCCAAGGAGCCTATTTCGAAGGTGCATGCTGAATTCCCGCTTTTCGGGACGAACGGGTTAGGCGGCAAGGTTGTCAGCGGCATCACGGTAACCGGCCGCGGAGTCGGCGTCGGGACTGCGGTGGCGTTGGCGGGCGCCTCTGGTCTGATAACGTAGTGCAGGTCGAAGCCGGAGAGGTTTATTGAACCCGTTGACGTGGCGTGTATTGGGATTGAAACGTCTCCGACCTTGTTCCTGCCAGAGGCATACGCGTTCACCGCGTCCGCAAGGTTGGGGGTCTCGACGTCAACGACCGGCCGCGAAGCGCTCCATTCAACAGAGCCGTCGTTTCCAACGTCTACCGAGAGCCCGGGCGGATAGCAGAGGGGGCTTGAGTATATTTTCAGATATACGCTCGCCGCTTGGCTTATCCACGTCGCGCCGCCGTCAATGCTTGACTTGGAGTTAACGTAGCCGCGGTATGCGCCGCTGCCCCAGGCATACTGGCCGGAGGACGAAAGCACCATCCAGTATTTTTTCCCTGCTTCTAGATAGATTGATTGTTCCAAACTTGCATTAACGAACGGATTGCCGGCGCCGTAATAGCTTATTTTTTCGGAGGGGATACTGGTTGAAGCGATTATTTCGCGCGACGGTTTGTCTGAATCGTCGGAACGGATTTCCATCCTCACGTCGCCGGCAGAAAACTTATACAACTGAAACTCGAAATCGCCCACAGTCATCGCGT
>JAPLXB010000031.1 GCA_026396285.1 Microcaldota archaeon | reverse complement strand
GTTTCGCCGGCTACGTCAATGGCTTGGCCGCAGTCGGTGACGTTGGTTACCGCTGACGCGGGCAGGGAAAGCGCTGCAAGGAAAAAAACCGCCAGTGCCGCATGCTTGGGTTCCATCAATTCTATTGTGGCTGGAATAATTAAAAAAGGCTTTTCCGCGGGCTCTGCGGGCCGGGGGGGTTACTTTAGCTCTTTCCTGAGCTTCTCCGCCACTTCTCCGATGAGTTCCCGCACCTGGTCGATGGTCGCGTACTCAAGCGGGTTTATGGTGTCAAGCACGTAACGCAACTCGTTCAATTCCGTCTTCGTTGCCGCGTCCTGCGAAAGCTTTTCCACCATTTTCCTAAGTTCGACAAGTTCTGCAGCGCCCGCGCCGCCTGCTCCGCCTGCCCCGCCCCGCTCCTCGGATTTCCTCACTTTCTCGTTCAAGGAGACGAGGGTCCGGCCGATGACTTCCTCGTTTTTCTCAATCATGCGGATTTTCTCGACAATCAGGCCGAGCTTGGCGTCAAGAGTCTTCACGTCGGCCTTCATTGCGTCCAAACCCTCGCGTTTTTCAGGCATTCAAATCCGAACTGGTTTAAATTAAGCGTTTTTATTAATCTTCTCATGCGGGAAAAAGCGTTTTTGCTGGACGTGGACCACGTCCAGTTCCAGGGCAAGCCGGCGATAAGGCTGTTGCTGAAGCGCCAAGACGGCGTGCGCGCGGCGGAAGGGCCGGAAGGGAAGGGCGCGGGAGCGGCTTTCAGGCTCTACGACACCGCTTTTGAGCCTTATTTCTTCGTCAAGCCTGCGCCGGGTTCGGCGGGGGCAAGGGAACGGCTGGCCGGGCTCAAGGTGCTGTCCCCGCGCGGCGAACTCATGGAAGTAAAGCGCGTGGAAGACGCGGTCAAGCGGATTGGCGGCAGGGAGGAAAAGGTCCTCAAGGTTTTCGCATGCCATCCCCAGCACGTGCCGAAACTCAGGGAAGCCGCCAAGCCGTTGGGGGAAACGTTTGAATACGCCGTGAACTGGGCGAAAAGGTGGCTCATCGACCGCGCCGTCACCCCCTCATCGCTCGTTGAAGTGGAATACGAGGGGCTTTCGCTGAAGTCAGTGAAGCAAGTGGATTCCGACGAGGCGCCCGCGTTCCGGATGATGGCTTTTGACATAGAAACCTACAATCCCCTCGGGGTCCCCGACCCGTCCAAGGACCCGTGCCTCATGATAAGCCACGCGGACGAAAAGGAGGCGGGCGTGCTTTCGCACTCCAAAAAGTTTTCCCCGCATTTTGTCAAGAGCTTCCCATCGGAAAAGGACATGCTTGAAGGCTTTTGCTCGCTGCTGAGGGAAAAACACGTTGACCTGCTGTGCGGCTACAACAGCGACGTCTTTGATTTGCCGTACATGACTGAACGGGCGAAGAAACTGAGGGCCGACTTCCGCCCCGGGAGGGACAAGGGCCTTCCGGCGACGCGCCAGGCCGGCCTGCGCCAGGTGACGCGCGTCGGGGGACGCGTGCACTTCGACGTCTACGCCACGGCGTCGTTCCTCCAGCAAATCGGGGCCCTGCGCCTGCCGCGCCTGACCCTTGAAAAGGTGTTCGAGGAGCTAGTGGGCGGCGGGAAGGAGATGGTGAAGAAATCCGACATCTACAAGATGTGGGACGCGGGCGGCGAAGGGCTGGAAGAGCTCGCGAAATACTGCCGCAGCGACTCAATCGCGTGCCTGAAACTTGCCGAGCAGCTGCTGCCGCTTGAGGTTGAATTAAGCCGCGTGTCCGGCGAAACCCTGTTTGACGCCATCCGTTCGACGACGGGCCAACTGGTGGAAAGTTTGCTCATCAGGCGCGCGTTTGCGAGGAACGAAATGATTCCGAACAAGCCCAGGGCCGAGGAGATTTCCGCGCGATCCGGGGAACCGATCAAGGGTGCGTTCGTGAAGAGGCCTGAAGCGGGCGTTTACGAGAATATCGCGGTGCTGGATTTCAGGTCCCTGTACCCCTCGATCATCATAAGCCACAACATCGACCCCGCCACCCTGGACTGCAAGTGCTGCGCGGACGCTTTTGTCGCCCCCGAGAGGCAGCGGTTCTGCAGGAAGCAGAAGGGCCTGATTCCGGAAACGCTGAAGCAAGTGCTGGAGTCGAGGAAGAAAGTAATCGAGGAAATGAAGCGCGTGAAAAGGGATTCGGACGAGTACCGGCGGCTTGGCGCGCGCAAGCAAAGCCTCAAGATTCTCGCCAACAGTTTCTACGGCTACCTGCTGTACGCGCGGTCGCGGTGGTACTCCCGGGAATGCGGCGAGGCAGTCACCGCGTGGGGACGGAGTTACATCCAGGAAATGTTCAAGAAAGCGGAGGAAGCGGGCTTTAAGGTGCTTTATGGAGATACGGACGCGTTGTTCATCCAATTCAAGGCAGGCGAGGAGGGAAAAGTTATTGCATTTAAGGAAAAAATAAACAAGGAACTTCCCGAGGCGATGGAACTCGAACTCGAGGACTTTTACCCGCGCGGGATTTTCGTGGCAAAGAAGCAGGAGGCGGCGAAGGGCGCGAAAAAGAAGTACGCGCTCATCAACAAGGAGGGGAAAATCAAGATACGCGGGTTCGAGCTCGTGCGCAGGGACTGGTCGCGCGTCGCGCGGGAGACGCAGCGCGAGGTGCTTGAAATCCTCTTGCGCGAAGGCGACTTGAAAAAAGCATTGGAACTGGTTAGGAACGTGGTGAAGGAGCTGAAGGCCGGCAAGACGCCGTTGGAGGACTTGGTGATTTACACGCAGTTGCGGAAGGCCGCCGGGGCGTATGAAATCAAGAGCCCGGAAGTGAGCGCGTTCCTTCACGCGAAAAAAGCCGGGCACGCGGTGCAGGAGGGGGCGGTGATTGGGTACGTCATAACCACGAAAGGCAAGAGCATTTCGGAAAAGGCGCAGCTTGTGGAACTTGCGAAGGACTACGACCCCGACTATTACGTGGAGAACCAGGTGCTGCCCGCGGTGCTGAAGATTTTGGGCGCAATGGGCGTGTCCGCCGACGATTTGAAGACGAACAGTTCCCAAAAGGGGTTGGGCGACTGGTGAGCCCGTGCTCGGCATTGCAAGCGATTAAATAATCGGGCGCGCCCAGGTGTTCATGGAATTCAAGAGGCAAGCGCCGGTTGTGCTGCTTGACTTGGACGGGACGCTGCACGACTCCCACGCGTTTTGGCTCGCGGCTTCTAGGAACGCGATCAGGGAAATGGTGGCGAACGGGCTGGGAGTGAGGCCGGACGAGGCGTTCCAGCGCCTCCAGGAAATATACTCCGAGAACCCGAACAGCATGAGGCACTACAATGACTTGGTAGCGTCGTTCGGGTACGGGGAGAACCCGAAAATAGTCTCGGCCGGAGTGAAGGCGTTCCACGACACGAAACCGGGCAAGTTGAAGCCTTACCGGGACGTGGCGAGGTTCCTGAAGTTCCTGGAAAAAAAGGAGGTGCCTTTTTACCTCGTGACCGGCGGGCTTGAGATAAAGCAGTGGGACAAGCTCCACCACCTGGGGCTCGCGAAGTTTTTCAATCCCGGGAATGTTTTCTGCACCGGCGCGAGGATAAAGCGCGACGAGGAGATTCCGCACGAGAAAAACACCGCCTTTTACCAGAAAGTGCTGGAAAAAACCGGTGCCGAACCCGGCAACGTGATAGTCATCGGGGACAAGGAAAAGGCCGACATAACGCCTCCGAAATCCCTCGGCGCACTTACCGTCAAGATCCTGCGCGGCAAGTACGCGCGCGAGGAGACGGGCGCCGACCACGCGGTAAATTCATTCGGGCAGGCGAAACGCATAATACGGGAGAGGCTGAGGAGGCGTTGAAATGGCTGATGAAAGGATTGAGGGCATGGGAGGGACCGGAGGCGGGGGAGAGGAAGCCGATTTTGTCGAAAGCGTTGAAAAGTATGCTGAAGCCGGCCGGATTGCAAGGCAGGTGCTTTCCCTGGCGCGCAAAAAGGCGGCAGTGGGGCTCGGCCTCCTTGAATTGGCCGAAGAACTGGAGAAAGAGACTGTCCGCTTGGGCGGCGGCGTCGCGTTTCCGGCGAACCTTTCCCTCAACGAGGAGGCGGCGCACCGGACGGCAGCGATTGGCGACGCGCGCGCAATCGGCGAAAAGGACGTGATAAAAATAGACGTCGGCGTGCACGCCGACGGGTTCGTGGCGGACTGCGCGTTCACCCTTGATTTTTCGGGCCAGCACGGGAAGCTGGTGGAAGCGAGCGAAGAGGCGCTTGAAAACGCGCTGGCGGTGATGCGCGCGGGCGCGCCGGTGCGCCGCGTGGGGGGGGAAATCCAGAAAACCATTGCCGCCAAGGGCTTCAAGCCCGTGGAAAACCTGTGCGGCCACTCCCTCGAGCAATACGTTCTGCACGCCGGCATGGAAATCCCTAACGTTGCCCGCGGGGAATACGTGCTGGAGGAAGGCGACGTGTTCGCGGTCGAGCCTTTTGCGACGACAGGGAAGGGCAGGGTTGTCGAGGGCGCTTTTTGCGAAATATTTTCCATCGAGGAAGAGAAGCCGGTGCGCTTGCCCAACAGCCGGAAACTCCTGGAATTTGTTTCAAGCGAGTACAAGGGCCTGCCGTTTGCGCGGCGCTGGCTCACCGGCGTCGTGGCGCAGCCGTTCCTTGACTTGGCGCTCGCCGACTTGTTCAAGCAAGGCATCCTTGTGAAGTATCCGGTGCTTTGCGACGAGGGCAGGGGCGCCGTTTCCCAGGCGGAGACGACTGTTGTCGTGGAACAGGATTCGGTCAAGGTCATGGTTTAGAGAGGCGGCGGGACCGGCATGGCGCTGTAGGCCGGGAACGGTGCCGGCGCGCCGGCCGCGTGCGTTGAATTTTTAAACACCCCGCGTTTTGTTCTCTCATGGCGCAGAAGGCGACGCTGACAATAGACTTCTCGTTCATTGCAGACCCGGGCTTCAAGTCAAAGCTGCCCATCCTCCTGATTCTAGTCGTTTTATTCGCGTTCGCGGGCGTGATGTTCGCGAGGACCGGCCTGGGCCTCGGCGACCTCTTTGACGTCCCGCGCTACGAACTCAATGCCGCCAAGCTCTGCAGCCTCTCTTTCATAATGTTCGTAATCCTTTTCGCGATAACGATTTCGCTTTCAGTCATCTACGGCCACGGCCTGACTTCCGGCGGGGCGCTCGTGGAACTGCCGCTCCTTGCAATAGTTTCACTGGCCCTATACATAGTCTCTCCAAGCCTGCTAGGGCCTTTCCTGATAATGGCGGCTGCCGCAGCCACTGCCGCGTTCGCCGGCTCGCGCAAGGAAAAAATCACTTTCTCCTCGGCGTGGAGCGCGTCCAGCAAGGCAATGGCGGTGATGCTTCTCCTCCTGTTTGCTTACGTGGCTTTTTCGCTGAACGCCAGCAAGGACCAGTACTTCGACACGGTGCTCGCGGGCGCAGTTGAACTGTCGCCCCAGTTGAAGCAGGGAGTGGGTTCCGTGTGCTCGTCCGCGATATTCGGCGCGCTTGAACAAAACCTGAACGAGCAGACGCTCGCCGACCAGTTGAGGTCCTCGATTTCCCGTGACACGCTTAGGTCAGACCTGTTGTCCGCGGCCCCGCTCCTGGCGGTGCTGAATTCCACGCAGCAGGACGCGCTCGTGGACGCGGCGTACAACGTCACCGCCCGCGTGGCAATCGGCGCACTGCCCGCGCTCAAGCAGTCCCTGGAAACTGCGCTGGCGCCCAACGAGACGGCCGAGGAACCAGCCCAGGGCGCGACGCCAGAGCAGATCGCGAGCCTCAAGGAACAGGTGCTCGGGTTCCCGGCGGCCAAGACGCTTTACGACTACTTCCCGCTCCTGGCCGCGTTGCTCGTGGTGTCGGTGGCCTACGTCGGCAAATACGTGATCCAAGCCATTTCCTCAATAGTCTGCGCCTTGGTAGTGAGGCTTTGAAGAACGCGGCGGCACTCGCACTCCTGCTTTTCCTGGCGGCTTCTGCCCCGGCTGCTTCGCGCATAATAACCGACTGCCCTTCAATCGTCACGGGCTCCAACACCACGATGAATGCAAAGTTCTACAGCGACTCGGCGCCGGCGTGCGGCCTCGCGTGCAACGCCACCACCGGCGCTTCAACGGTCCAGTGCGCGCTCCAGTCGTGCACGGGCGCCGGCGCGTTCACAAGCGTTTTCACGGTCAACACCACCGCGGCCGGCGGCTATGCCCTCGTCTTTTACAACGGGTCAACTAACGCCTCGTGCTCGCTGACAAGGGTTTCCACCACGCGCCCGTCGTTCCCGGACATCCCGCTTCCTGCAGTCGCCGCAACAGCCCTGGCCGCCCTGCTTTTGGCGCGGCGCAAACAAAGGTATTAAATCGCCGGCCGCCCGTTTCTTGTTCGGGCCCGTAGCTCAGCCAGGATAGAGCGACTGGTTCCGAACCTGTGCCAAGGTGCGGAAGTCGATGCTTCGGTCTTGGCAATTCCAAGGGAGAAACCAGTAGGTCATGGGTTCAAATCCCGTCGGGCCCGTTTTGCGCGCCGGCGGTCCTAAACCAGCGCCAACGGCGTCAACGAATCCGGTAAATCACGTAGTCGGGCGTCACGTGGACTGCCGCGAAATTGTTTCCAAAAAACCCCTTGTCTGCGCCGAAGCCCGCGGTTTCAGCAGGCCCTATGGCCGCGTAGCCGACGCCGTATTTTCCAAGCAGTTCCATGGCCCGCGGCCCGCCCGCGAACATTTCCATCACGTCCTTTTCCCGCTGGGCGTAGTTTATGCCGTGGCTCCACAGCCACCCGCGGTAACCCATCACGGTCTTTCTCCCGGAGAGGGCGAGGAATGAATTGTGCTGGTCCGAGGAAAGGAAGATTGCGTCCGGCGGCGTGTTCGCCTCCACCCATTCCGCGAGCGTGACATCTTCTGCGCCGAACATTTTCCACGACAACCCTGCTTCCCTGCAAATGGACAGGGCGCCGGTGAGAACCATTAAGACAAGGAGCACTGCGACCGCGGCTTTGGCCGCTTTTCCGCCGGCCACCCGCGGTATCCCGTTTTCCCATGCGCGGACGAGCCATGCCGCGACAACGACCGCCGTTGCCGCGAACCAGTAGACGAGGATTTTGATGTTGTCCCATTGCCACGGCTGGAACGAGAAAGCGTTGGCGACGACGAATATTGCGGCGAACGGGAGGTAAAAGCGCCGCAGTTCCTTTCCGGCAGCCAAGTAGGCTGGGAACACGAGGAGGGTTGCGATTCCTGCGTTCATCACCCAGAAGCGGGCGAAATCAAGCCACGACAGCGGGTCCAGGGGGTTGAGCGGGTTCATCCACCCGAAGGCGGCGCGCACGAAACTTGTCCCGGCCTCGGGCATTATCCACAGCGCCTGCGGTAGCGCGACGAGCGCGGCGGGAACGAGGAACCAAAGCCATTTAGAATCACGTTCAATCACGGCCCATGCAACGGCGGCGAAAAGCAGGGCGATGAACGAGTGCGCGTGGAGGATCGGGAGCATTCCGGCGAAGACGCCGGCGGCCAGCAGCAGTTTTTCATCGCGCCGCCCGCGTTTTTCCCGGCCAGCCCTCGCATTGGCCAGGATGCCGAGGATGGCGAACACCGCTGCGAATCCGAAGAGCGCGGGCCGCTGGGGCAGGAAAATGTCGGCAACGAAGTTTGAGAAAAAAATCCCTTTTCCCTCAATGTGCGCGTACTGGGTTCCCGCGAGCGCGTCCTGCGCTGCAACCCATCCGACCGCGTCCTGCAAGAAGTAGGCGAAGCCGAGGCCGCCGTTCAGCACGAGGATTGCGACCGCCACGAGCGCGGCTTTTTTGCCGGCGTTGCCGGCGAGTTTTTTTGAAAAAACGTAGAACGAGAGGATTGCGAGGACGCCGGCGAGGAGGGAGGGAACGAGGAGCGCGTCCCTGAGGCTGAAGCCGCCGACGGCGAGCGCGGCGCTCAGGAAATCAGCCAGGAAGTGGTAGTTTAGCCGCGTGCCGGGAAAAACCGGGTTCTGGGGAGGGAAGTTGCCGCCGAAAGCCATTGACGCGGTGGCCGTCGAGTGGAACGCGAGGTCTCCCCACGTGCTGCCGCCCGAGTACAGGCCGTCGGGCCGCGGTTCAAGGTAATGGGTTGAAAGCAGGTAGCCGAAGAAAGCCGTTGAAAGGATTGCGAGGGCGACGAACGCGCGCGAAACGCCTTTGCAAACGCTCTTGCTCTTGTGGATTTTATGGATATCCCGGTTGCGCGGGACGCGTGCGAGAAAAGCTGCTGCGAAAGCGAGGGCCAGCGTGACCGCGGCAATGACCGGTTGGGTGAAGCCGAAGGCGAGGGATGCGGCGAGGAGGATGAACGCCGACGCCACGAGGCCGGCGGTGGGGCCGTATGCGATTAGTTCCTCAAGGGACTCGGCTGCGCCGAGGCGCCGGACTGCGGCGAGACCGAAAAGAACTGCGACTGCGAGGAAAACAATGCCGAGAATCACTCAATCCCCCTTGTCCGTCATTTCCTTTGCTTCAACACGTTTCCAATGTCGCGGGCGCAGTCAACGAGTTTCGCGGCGCCGAGGCCTGCAAGCAGGAGCATGGGCTGCTGCAGGTAGACGAGGAACCGGTCCATGAAGACCCTGAGCCCGACCAAGTCGTTTTTCACCAGGACTATACCGGCTGCGAAGAGTACCAAGCCGAATAAGGCGGCATCGCGTGCGGCGTTGCCTGCTGCGTTGCCTGCCGCGCTTCCTTCAACGGCATCCTGCCGTGTTTTGGCTGCTTTCGCAAACAGGATTGCGGCCGCAATTATTGCCCCGAGGACGCCGAGCACCGGCGCGACCCACCCGGTTTTTTCCATCAGCGCGCCGAATTCCATGATGTTTCCCTCGTGGTGCTTGAATTGCGCGAGTTCCCAGAACGCGATTGTCCCGGTCATTGAAAAGTGCCACGCCAGGTACGTGACCACTGCCGCGAGCCAGCACGCCAGCGAGAGGATGAATCTTTTGTCAATTTTTTCCCTGCACGCGAAATTGAGCGCAGCGCCGGCCGCGCCGTAGGCGAATGCGCCGCCTGCGAAGAACAGCGCCGCCTCCTGGTGGACCAGGGTTATTGCAAACGAGAACAACAGCGCCGGGAACGGCTTCGCCCTGAACACGAGCAGGAAAGCCAGGGGCAGGAGAACGAGGCCCATTGCCTGCGGCAGCGGGCGGACGGTGTAAATCAGCAGTTCAGCGGGCAGGGCGGTGAAGAAGGCCGCGAACAAGCCGGCGGTGGTGCCGAAGAGCCTGCGGCCGAGGGCGAAAAAGCCCAGTGGGAGAATGGCTGCGAACAGCATGACTATTGCGCGGTTGATGAAGTCAAAGTCCCAGGCCGTGAGCCACGCGACTTCGGCCACTGCCGCGCGATAGACTGGGACGTAAATGTTCGGTATGCCGCCGCCGTACGAGTAATCCTCAAGCGGGTAGGTTCCCTTTTCCACGAAATGCCTCTCGGCAGCGACGTGGATTCCGGTGTTCCCGAAAGTGGGCGCGACGAATTCGCTCAAGACGATCGAGTGCGTGTAGAGGGAGAGGATGACTGCCGCCGCCAGGGGAAGCAGGGGCCACAGCGTTCCAGCCCACTGCCGGCCCGCGCCCCCCAATCCTTTTGTCTTGCCCGCGTGCGCCATCTTCACTTCACCTTGAATACCTGAACCTGGTCGTCGTAAGCGAGTTCAAAGAAGTTTTCGTCGTGGAACTTCTGCTCCTGCGCCGACTTCCACGAAAACCCGGCGAACAGCTGCCGGTCTGGGACCCACACCCATTTGGCGCCGTATTTCTTCGCCAGCGCCCACGCCTCGCTGGAATTCTTTGAGTCGTATATCTTGTCGATGTCGGCCATGCGGTCGACAACGTTGGGCACAATGGCCCAGTCGCCTCCCTCGGTGCCCTCCCGCAGCGCCCTGCCCATCAGGAGTTCGCCGCCGAAAATGTCGGTTACGAACAACTCCCTTTCAGCGGTGTTCTGCCTGACCCAGTCCAGGGCCGCGACTTCTTTCGGCGTGATTACCGGGTTCATCCACGGCCGCGCTGCATCCATGGCCTTTGAAACGTCGGAATAGGAAAAGAAAGCCAGCGCCGCCAGCAGCATGAGCACTGGCAGGATTTCCAACGCCGCCCTCGCCGCCGCTGCCGTGGCCGCCATGAACTTCTTTAAAGCGCGCCGCATTTAAAACAAGTGCTGGACCAAAATGGGCCGGCAACGGAATAGCAACTGGACAGCAACGGAAAAACCGTGGTCATGTATGCCGCGTGCGCCGCCGGTGAAAAAGGTTTACGACAAGATAGCCGCCGACTGGGCAGTCCGCCGCAGGAATCCCACGAAACCGGTCAGGCAGTTCATGCCGCTCGTCCCACGCGGGTGCGTCGTCCTCGATGCCGGGTGCGGCAACGGGCGCAACATACCTCCAATCGCGGAAAAAGCCAGGCGCGTCTACGCAATGGATTTTTCGGAAAAAATGCTCGAAGAAGCGGGCAAGCTCGTGCGGGAAAAAAAACTCGGTGGAAAAGTGACGCTGGTCAGGGGCGACGTGCGCCGCCTGCCCCTCAAGGCCGGTTCCGTGGACGCGGTCTTTTCCATGGCAGTCGTGCACCACCTGAAAACCGTCGCGGGCAGGAAAAAGGCTTTCAGGGAGATGCATCGCGTGCTGAAAAAGGGCGGGCTGGCGTTCGTGACTGCGTGGAATGCGCGCCAGAAAAGGTTCGAAAAACTCAGTGGCCGGGACGCGTTCGTGCCATGGACGACCGCCGAAGGGCTGAAAGTCGGCCGGTATTACCACTTTTTTCACCCGGAGGAACTGCGGGCGCTGGCCCGTGGCGCGGGCTTCAAGGTGGCTGACTTTTTCTTCGAGTTGGACGGGCTGAGGCACGCGGAACAGGGCGCGGAAGACCTTTGCATGGTGCTGAAGAAAAAGTGAAAGCCACTGGAAAGCACGTCGGAAAACGTATTTTAAGTCGTTTTTCATCATAGTCTCATGGGAAAGCCAAGAATAGAGGACTTCGTTTTCTGGGCCGCAATATCAGTCCTAGTGCTCTGGATAATCGGAAAAATCGTTGGCGTAATCCATTCCCCTGTCCTGGTGGAAATGGTTCCCTACCTTTCAATCGCCTTCGGCGCAGGGGCGTTCTACCAAAAGATTTCCCACATGACGACGGAAGTCGAGAAGCTGGCGGAAAAAACAGGAAAGTTCGAGCATGCGATAGCGGAAATCAACGCGCGATGCGAGGAAAGACACGGCGGGCGCAAAAAGCGCTAACCCGGCTATTTTTTCCTGAGCACGGCGAACAAGTGGTCCATTTCAAACGGCGCCAAGTCAATTTTCTCAACTATTTCAAACACGGGGTGCAACTGGCTTAGCACCTGGGAATAGACCTGCTTGGGGTTTGCGGCGGCGGAAACGCACCGCGCCTTTATCGCAATCGCCGCGAGGCGGCCCGCGGGAAGGAATTTGGCCGCGTTTTCCAACAGTATCCTCGCCTGTTCGCGGTCGGCCACGTCCTCGTAAACCACGTCCACTTTCGGGACGTCGCACTCATACGCTTCAGGCATGCGCACGTCCGCCAGTATCGGAACCATGTTCTCCCGCTTCTCGCACACGGCGATGAGGTCGCGCATGGCGCGGGCCGAGAATTCAACGCAATAAACGACGCCGTTTTCGCCCACTATGTCGGAGACGTGGGAGGCGGTTGTCCCGCTGGCTGCGCCCAGGTAAAGCACTTTCGAGCCTGGTATGATCGGCATTGTCCTGAGGCCCTTGACGAGTGCGGCGCCGAGCTTGCTCCTGCGCTGGTCCCAGAACCGGTATTCGTCGCCCCCGATTTTCCTGGTCAGTTCCCCGTACACCGTGGTGCCGGGCGCGAGGCTCTTGGTCGCAATCTTTCCCTCGATGCGGTAGACTCCGGGAAAGACCTTTTTCGCTTCCATGCAGGGATTTAGACGAAGGTGGTTTTTAACCCCGGCAACTCGAGGAAAACCGCTTTCCCGTCCTGGAGCGCCGGCACCTTGACGACAAGCGTTTTTCCAATGAATTCGGTTCCCGTGGTTTCGTGCGCGTGGCCGCAGACCACCGCGCGCGGCTGGATTTCCTCAATTGCCTTGCGGAGGGCGGTGCTGCCGATGTGCAGGCCGTTGCCGATGTCGTCCGCCTTGGTGCCGAACGGCGGCGCGTGCGAGAGTACGATTGTTTCCGGCCCGATGATTCCGGCGAGGGCTTTGCCGAGCTCCTCTTCGGCGTGTTCGCCCGGAGTGTTCAAAAACGACTTCGGCCCGCCGCCCAAGCCAGTGAACTGGATGCCGCGCCACTCGGTTTTCCTGCCGTGGAGGTCCAGCCCGGATTTTTCCATCCACGCGACCGCCTCGGGGGAATCCATGTTGCCGTGGACCGCGATCACGTGCGCGCCGCTGGACCGCATGGTTTGAAAGAATTTTTCCAAGAACCCGGGCGGGCGTCCGCCGTGGGTGGCGTCGCCGGCGAAAAGCACCAGTTCCGGCTTTTTTTCCAAAAATTTTCCAAGGGCCGCAAGCGCGCCTTCCTTCCCGTGCGCGTCCGCGACGCAGAGTGCCAGCATTCCACTCCCCGCCGGCCTTCGCAGGCCTTCAACAGTACCTTTCATCCGCCCCTGATTTGCTTGAGGCGCTTTTCCAAGTCCTTCTTGAGCTTTTCCGCGATGAAGTTGCCGGTGAAGTAGTCCGCTTTCGCGGCGATGGCGAGCTTGGCCGCCAGCGCCCTAGCGTTCCTCCCCCTTTCCGCAAGCGGCGCGCCGCGCACGAGCGGCGACTGGAAAATGAGGCCGTGCTTCGGCGGCTTCGTGCCCTTGCGCAGGTGCTTGAACAGCGCCTTTTCCGCGCCGATGACTTGGATTGTCGAGCCCGGCATTTCCGCGAGCCTCTTGAGGCCGCCGGCGATTGTAACGAACTTGGCCGCCAGCAACGCCTCGGTCAGGTGCGAGAGGTTTTTCAGCGAAGCCTTTGCCTCGGCCTCTATGAATTCCTCCATTTTCTTCCTCGCCGCAAACAATCCGTTGACCGCGCCCGCGAGTTCCTTGACCGCCTTTTCGTCGGCGGCGGTGAACGCCGGCCCGTAGCTTGCGCCCGCCTGTTCCATTATTTCCTTCGCCTTGGCTGCGCCGACGATTTCCGCGAGCTTCTTTTCCTCGAACTTTTCCTTGGAACCGAATTCGGCGATGGCGGCGCACGCGCTTTCCTCGTTCTGCAGCGAGAATTCGGGGAAGTTTATCCTGAACCATTCTATGACGCGGGTGAATAGCAGGGCTTTGGCGGAGTCAAGGTCGTCCAGGCACCGCACGGCCTGTATGAGCTGGATGTCGCGCTTCTCGAACGCCTTTTTCACGCCGGCCCGCGCCTTTTCAAGCATCCTGGTCCTGTCAGTCATTCAAAACACCGTGCTCTACTTTTTTGCGAAGCTTTTTGCGCACAAAAAGGTTCCTGCATTCGCTCCACTTTTTTGGTGAAGCTTTTTGCGCACAAAAAGGTTCCGTGCATTATTTAAAACTCCGTTTATTAAAACGTTTCATGGCTGCGGAAATCAAGTCGGACAAAGTGGACAAGGTCATCTCCCTGTGCGTCCGGCGCGGCATACTGTTCCCCAACAGCGAAATCTACGGCTCCTTCGCCGGCTTCTTTGACTACGGGCCGGTGGGCGTGGAACTGAAGAGAAACGTGGAGGCAAGTTGGTGGAAGCGCTTCGTCCAGGAAAGGGAGGACGTGGTCGGAATGGATGGCGCGATAATCACGCATCCGGCCGTGTGGAAGGCGTCGGGCCACGTTGACGCGTTCGCGGACCTGCTCGTTGAATGCACGAAATGCAAGGGACGCTACCGCGCGGACCACTTGCTTGAAAGCGTCCTCGGCGTCCAAGTGGACGGCCTGCCGCCCGAGAAAATCAAGGCCGACATGGAGGAGAAGAAAATCGTTTGCCCCAAGTGCAAGGGCAGCCTCGCGCCCGCGCGCGCGTTCAACCTGATGTTCAAGACCTTCGTGGGCGCCGCGGAGGACGAGTCGTCGCAGGCGTTCCTGAGGCCGGAAACGGCGCAGCTTATTTTCGCGGACTTCAAGGCGGTGATGCTGGCGTCGCGCAAGGTGCCGCCTTTCGGCATCGCGCAGGTCGGAAAGTCGTTCCGGAACGAGATTTCGCCGAGGAACTTCGTGTTCAGGTGCAGGGAATTCTCGCAGATGGAGGTAGAGTACTTCGTTCCGCCCCGCTTGCTGGACTCGTGCCGGTATTTCGAGGCCGCGAAGGGCAAGAAAATCCAGGTGCTGACTGCCGCGGACCAGGAAAAGAACGCGCCCCAGTCAAAAACCACCGCCGGCGACGCGCGGGATAAGAAAATCATCGGCACCCAGTGGCACGCGTACTGGCTCGCCGAATGCGTGGACTGGTTCGAGGGAATCGGGATAGCGCCGGAAAACCTGCGCCTCAGGCAGCACACGAAGAGCGAGCTTTCGCATTATTCAAGCGAGACGTGGGACGTGGAATACCTGTATCCCTGGGGCTGGAAGGAACTCACCGGCGTCGCGAACCGCGGCGACTTCGACTTGAAGCAGCATTCCAAGTTTTCCGGGAAGGACCTGTCTTATTTCGACCAGGAAACGAAACAGAAACTGGTCCCGCACGTCATCGAACCGTCCTTCGGAGTTGAAAGAGCCGTCTTCACGCTGTTGCTCGAGGCCTTTGAAGAAAAAAAAGAGAAAGGCACGGACGGAAAGGAGGAAGTCAAGACCGTACTCCGCCTCCACCCCGCGATTGCGCCGGTCAAGGCAGGCGTGTTTCCATTGATGAAAAAGGACGGGCTTGCGGAGAAGGCGAGGGAAGTTTTTGAGATGCTCCGCGGGGATTTCGTGTGCGAATACGACGAGGGCGGGTCCGTGGGCAAACGGTATGCGAGGATGGATGAGATCGGGACGCCGTATTGCGTGACCGTTGACTACGATTCTCTGGAAAAGAATGACGTGACCGTCCGCGACCGGGATTCCGCGAAGCAGGTGCGCGTGCCCATCGCCAAGCTGCCCAATGTGCTCTCAGCCCTGCTCGGCGGCACGCTGGCGTTCGAGAAAGCCGGCGCCGCGGTCAAATAAGGCCGATTCGGCGCGACGGGCCCGGCGGAAAAGAACTCGCGAGTGGTAAAAAGCCGCGGGAGCGCCCCCACCCCTGTTTTTGCCGGTTTTCACCAAAAGCCTTTTAAAGCCGCCGCGAGTGGTTTCTCCGGTGATTCGCTATGGCAACCATCGTGAAGTCGGTTGTCGCGGACTCCGCAAGGAAAGCCGGAGTAAGGGTCTCAGCGGACTTTTACGACGCGCTTGACAAGGCAGTCAGCGACGTGATTTCAAAGGCCGTGAAGAGGGCGAAGGACAACAACAGGAAAACCCTCATGCCACAGGACCTTTGAGACAACCAAGTTTTTTTCCGGGCCCGGGAAAACCGGTCCGGAAAACTTCTTTTTATTCCGCTTTCCCCCAACTTCTTTTGCGTGATTCCTTGATCCAGCGCAAGTCCGTGGGGGCGGTCGTGTTCCGCCGCGAGGGAAGAAAAGTCCTGTACCTGCTGTTGCACTACGCGTCGGGCCACTGGGACTTCGTCAAAGGCGGGGTGGAAGCGGGGGAACAGGACATCGACACCCTTAGGCGCGAGTGCCGCGAGGAGACTGGGATAACCGACATCGCCGTCGTGCCGGGTTTCATGGAATCAATCCACTATTTTTTCCGCGAAGCCGCGGAAGGCGTGGCGAAGGAGGGAGAAGCCGGGGCCGCCGGTGCCGCTGCCGGCGGGGAAAAAGAGTTGAAGGAGCTCGTGGGCAAGGACGCCGTGTTCCACTTGGCGGAAACGAAGACGAAGGAAGTGGAGTTGTCGTTTGAGCACAAGGGCTTCGCGTGGCTTCAGTTCAGCGAAGCGCTGGAGCGCCTGACTTACAGGAACGCCAAACAGGTCCTGGAAAAGGCGGACGCGTTCCTCAACGGCCTGCCAAAGGAACCGCAGCAGGGGCTTGCCTGACCCGGGCCGCCAATGCTTTTCACGCGTAGTCCGCGAGGCTGAACTGCTTCACCGAATCCTCCTGGAACACGCTCTTGATTTCCTTTTCAAGCATGATGAGGCGCTGCTTGAGGTATGCCGGCAGGTTGTACTCGTCAGCCATGGAGATGGACAGCTTGAGGTATTTCTCTATCCCGCCCTTGTTGATGGTGAGGAGGAGTTTGCCGCCGCAGTTCGGCTTCACGCACTTGCCCGCCAGCGGCGGCCGGCGGTAACTCGCGTTGCAGTCGACGCACCGGAACTTCTGTTTTGAGAAGGAGCGCAGGTTGCCGTAGAGGTCGGGGAAGAAGTGGCAGAGGATTATCCGCTCGGCCGCGTCCGCGGCGTTCACCGCCCGGATTTTCATCATCAGGTTCAGTTCCTCCTTCACTTTCTGCGGCATGTTCTTCAACTGCACGTATCTCGTCTGGACCGGGCCCGCGATGGATGCGTCGTGCGTGAAGCCGATGCCCTCGTACTGTTCCGGTTTCTCCAGCCGCGACGCGACGGTGTCCAGTTTCACTTCAGCAGGGTTCGCGGTCCGTTCCGTGGCCTCGTAGAACTCTACCGGGTATTTCCAGCACACGTCCATGGCGTGCGCCTCGTTGTCCACTTCGCTCGGGTCCATTACAGTCGTCAGGACAAGCGGCGCGTCCATGCGCCCTCCGCGCGTCTCCGGAAGGTACGCCTTTGAAAAGTTGAGGAGCGCGTCCAGCAGCAGGATGGCGCACAACTCGTCCCCGTCGCAGTTGCGGCGGGTGGCGCAATGGAGGTACGGGTGGGCGAGGAAGCCGCGGATGTCCGTGAAGCCGATTATCCTGGCTATTATGCCGGCGCTCGTGTGGGGCGCGAGGGCAATGACCTGTTTCCCGACCAGGTCCTCGGCTTTTTTCGCGTTGTAGTACGCGGGCAGCTTGTAGTAGTATACCAGGAGGTCGTCTATGAACGAGGCGACGCGCAGGAAGAATTCGGCGGCCGACTTGGCTAATATGATGTCCTGGGGTTTTAGTTCAACCACTTGGTCCGCGTTTTCAATCGGCTTGCCTGCAACGTCCTTTTCGTACCCGAGCGCCCCGAGTTTTTCAAGGGTGCACGCCGCGAGTTCGCCCGGCTTGAAGTGCGTGACGGGCACTTCGGTCGCGTCGAACCTGCACGTGCCGTCCCTGAACACGTGGATGTCGTGCCTCGCGCGCAGCACGCCTTTTTCAAGCGCCTCGGGCGCCTTTTCGCCCGACACGAGGCCCATGACGCCCTTGATTTCGTCCGGCTTCGCCTCGACGGTAGCGCACGCGGCTTCAAGCATTTTCGCCAGGTCAATCACCTGTTTTTCAAAGCCCTTCGACTTTCCGCCGCACTGGCACGGCTGGCCCCCGACCGGCTTGCCGCACTTGTCGCATTTTCTCCTCACGTGGGTCCGCTGCCCGCAGGCGGGGCACGCGAAGCGCACTGTCCTTTTTCCGCACGCGGGGCACCAGAGGCTCGCCGCCTCCACCTCGATTTGGCCGTTTTTCGCCGCCCTCGTAATGCTCCTGAATTTCCCGCCGGCCATGCCGACCGGGAACAGCGTGTGCACCGGCGGCTGCATTTTCCGCTCCTTGGCTTTCTCGGGCCTGCCCATGCTGGCGCCTATGTATACGCCCGCCTTTTTCCTCACCTTGACGCCCGCGAGCGCGTTGACTGTCGCGAGGGCTTCCTTGTCGTCGGCCCACGCCTTGTTGAACGCGTCCATTGAAAGCGTTTTCCCGTCTGTCAGGCCCAGCGAATTGAGGAGCGCGAGCGCGTAATCCTTTTCCACGACCGCGTTCCCTTCCGCCACGCGGTGGGGCACGCCGAGGAGTTCAAGCAAGCGTTTCCTCTTGTCTGCAGGCACCTCGAGTTTCTTGAACTCGAACCAGTCGAAAACCATTTTTCCCGTGCACAGCCATTCCGCCAGTTCCTTCAACTGGGCCGGGGAAAGGTCGTGCCAGAAAAAAGTGTACTTGGGGTGGAGGGAAACGCCTTTTTCCTTCGCCAGCCTGAGCGCCTCGTCGAAACCCATTTCCTCCAGGCGCTTCCGGTCAGTCGGCGCACCGGCTTTTTCCAACTCCCTTTCAAGCCATTCAATGCACCACGCGCCCGGGGCAAGCGGGTGGTTGGCCTTGAGGAAGTCGCCGTAGTTGACGAGGAGGTCGCCGAGGAACAGGATTTCCACGACCTTGTCCTTCACTTCCTCGGCTTCAGCGATTGAATTGACTTGGCGCACTTCGCCGTCCGCCAGCTTGACTATGGGGCCGTCGATGGAGTCGCAGGGGGTGACGATGCAGCCCTTGCCCGGCCTCTCGATTTTCACCTGGGTCCCGATTGCCGGGAACTCGTCCAGGATGACCATTGTCGCCGGGCTGATTGCCTTGGATGCTATGCCGGTGAACCGCGTCCTCCCGTACCTGAGCCTGAACCCGCCTGCTGCCATGGGATAGGAGAAAATGGGGCGGCCGGCGACTATTTCGTCAATGTATTTCTCCACGGGCTTCAATTCAACCCTTTCCGCCTCCTGCTTGGACACCTTGATGAGGTTCTGTATCCACGACCAATCCAGGCCCGCTTTTTTCGCGAGCGAAAACACCTTGGCGGCCTTGAGGCACAATCCTTCTGCGATGACGAGGCACAGCCCGCCGCGCACGCGGTTGGTTTCCACGCCGAACACGTTCTTCCTCACGCTCACTTCATAGTCCTCGGTCGGCTCCCCGTCTATGCACACCGGGCAGTTCCTGGCAATCCACGCCACTTCCTCCTTCGTCGGGACGTACTGGCCCGCGCGGGTGCGCAGCGCGTAAAGGTTGGTCTCCTCCACGTACCGTTCCACCTCGTCCTCGTTGGGCCGGTACTTGCTAAAGCCAGCCAGCTGCCTGCAATAGTCCGCTATGAGCAGGGTGAACGCCTGCCCGGTCCCGCCCGCTCCCCTGATCGGGCCCGCGAAGTAAACCGCGAGGCATTCGCTGCCGTCCTGGTTCTTCCTGGCCTTGACGCGCGAAATGCCTTCAATGGGCGCGCTCACCACGCCTTCGGTGACGAGCGCGAGGCCGGTCCTCACCGCCTGCTCGATGAGTTTCTCCCTCCCGGTTTTTTCCTTGTCCGGGAAAAAGAACGGGCCCGTGATTATTTCCTTCGCCAGCTGGAACGCGGCCTGCTCGCGGTTCATTTCCTTCAGCATTTCCCGTATCCTGTTCCCAACGCCCTTTGGGCCGACGAGCCCTTCCACGCGCGCGGCGACGTCGTGCGCCGGCGAAACCTCCACTTCCGTGGACGGGTCCAGCCCCTTCTGCCTTGCCGCGACCGCGAGGGCGAACGCCTTGTCGAACTCGCCGCTGACCGAGTCAAAGTATTTTTTCATCCCTTCAGAGCAGACAATCATCCCAAACCACTTCCAATCCCGCTTCGCCCAGCCGGCGTTCACGCCGGCGCCTCCTTGAAACTCAGCACGTTCAACCCGCCGGTCCGCAGGTTGTACACCGGCAGCTGGCACGGGCTCGGCACGTGCCCCTGCTTCACCTGGTACTCGGTTACGTCCTGCCACGTGCCGGAATTGATGACCATCGTCCCGCGGTAGTCGGCGTAACCGTTCTTGTGCACGTGCCCGAAGTGGAAAATGTCCGGAATGTCGGGGATGACCAAGTAATCACGGCATTCTGGAACCACGGGGTTCCCCCCGTAAATCGGCGAAAGGTGCCTCCTCCTCAGCAAGTCGATGCCGACTTTTTCCGGGTTCTGGAAACCGCCTGCGAGCGCCGGGTTGTTTTCAATCATGGAAAACAGCGACGAACCGTGGTACATCAATACGCTGAGGCCGTGGGCTTCCGCGACAGCGGGGTTGCCGGCGAAATGGATGTTGGAATACCCTGAAAGCGACTTGGTGAACTCGGGCAGCAGCGGCGGCTGCGGCTCAGCCACGCGCACGGCATCATGGTTGCCGGGAATGACTATGACCTCGATGTATTCCGGGATTATCTTCATCAGTTCGGCGAAAATCTCGTACTGCATGTAAATGTCCTTTGTCACCAGCTCTTTCTCCTGCGAGGGGTACACGCCGATTCCGTCCACGACGTCGCCGGCGACGAACAAGTACTTTATTTTTCCCGCAACCTCCTTTTCGGACTCGCTTCCCTCGCCCTTTAGGAACCGGAGGAACTTCTGGAACTGGTCCTGGAGGAAAAACCTGCTGCCCACGTGGAGGTCGGAAATGAATGCCGCCGCGACGTCCTCGTCAGCCAGCCTCTTTTCCCTGATGGGCACCTCGGGCCACACTATGTTCTTCGCCACGAACAGCGAATTGGACACCACGCCGTCCACTGCAATGACCTCGTCCAACACTATCTGCCTCCCAGTCTGCATGAGCGGCGAATCCTTTGAAACAAGGCACACTGCAATGCCTTCCTCGTCCTCCAACTCGAAAATCAGGTGCCCGTTCTTCGTCTCCCTCTTGTCGGCGACTATGCCGACGATGCGCGCCCCCCGCCCCTGGACAACCGACTTAAGCTTGGAGATGGGAGTCACTCCGGCCTCGCTCGCCCGCGCCCTCAAAATAGGGGCGATTCTTTTGAACCGGTCCCTGAAATAGCCGACGAAGTCATTCACGCCGCCCCCGCACCCTGAGCGCGTGGAAGCGCTCCACTCGTCCCTGAACCGCAGCCGCGAAGCCACATCGCGCGCGGCAGGCTTGAAGCCAGTCGCCTCAACGACGACCACCGCCGCAGCAGCACGCTGCTCCACCTCCTTCTCGGCAACGACCTCATCCAACATTTTTTTCGTGGCCACGAAACCGCCGCCAGGCGCCGCGGAAAGGCGTTTTTCCACGCGTTCCAACAGGTCCCCGCAGTCGCCGCGGCCGGCCAGCTCAGCCACTGCCGCGGGCTCGGCGACAAGCGCCTTGGCGCGCAGCCATTCCACCACCTCGGATTCGTTCAATGCAATCCACTGCAGCCGGCGGGCCATTGCGGGCCGTGGCCGTCACTAACCAGATGAAACGTTTGCCCCATTCAACCCAACCACCGAACCTTTTTGCGCCCCGCGCAAAAAGCTTCACCAAAAACGTCCGGCAGTGGCTGGCCGCCACTAACTAGATATGCTTCCTGCCTCATTCAACCCAACCACCTAACCGGCTTCAAGCAGCCGGCAACAACCAACAATGGGCGGCGGGTTTAAAAGAATTTCCCGGGCGCGCATTCCAATGGCCGCGCGGGAATCAGCCAGCAAAGGATATTATACCGGGCGCTTGCAACCAGTTTCATGGAACCGTTTGCCCTGAAAATAGACCGGGCGGGCGAAAGGGAAATAAACCACGTTTTGAAAAACCTGCCCGAAGGCATCAACCTCTCAAGCGGGCGCTCCCTGCTCTTCCTTCACCTGCCTCAAAGCATTGAAGCGCGGGACGTGGAGCGGGTTAAGGAACTTTTCGCAAGCGCCCTCTATACTGCGCACGGGTTTTCAAGGAAGTCGGGCCCATACGAAATAAAGGAGATAAAACAACTTTTCAAAAAGCTGGCTGAACAGGCCGGCGTCCCAAAACAGGCGCTCTTGTACAAGTCGGAAATCCACGCGATAAAACGCACGCTGGCAGTCATCGACGAGGGGCAGGGGAAGAAAATCCTTTACCCGTTCCCGTGGCACCCGGCGCAGCTTGAAAAAATCGCGCACCTCGCGCAACAGAACCTGCGGGCGGACAACCGCTACCAGGAAATAGTTGAAAAATACCGGGAGTGACCAGCATGGCGCAGAAACCAGTCACTGAACATGTTCGGAATGTTCAAAAAAAGTTCGCTTGGGAAGGCTTCGAGCGAGCCGGTGAAAAGAAATTCAATGAGCTGTCCAGACAACTCGGCAGCGAGGAATGGTTCGAGCGGCGCGCCGCGGCAATGGGCCTGGCGGAATACGGGGAAAAGGCGCTTCCGCTGCTGTCAACTGCTGCCAAGGACGCGGACTGGGCAGTGAGGCGCGTGGCAGTGTCCGGAATCGGCAGGCTGCCGCCGGCCAAGGGCTTCAGCCGCCTCGCCGAGGCCGCGAAAGACAAGCACCCGCTCGTGAGGTACGCCGCAGTCGAGGGGCTTGCAAAAAGCAAGAAAGGAATACCCTACCTGGCCAATGCGCTTGAGGACGAGAATCCGCACGTGCGGAACCTGGCGCTCCTGAAACTGGGGCGCAGCAGCCACCTCCTGACTGGCAACAAGCGCTCCGCCGTGCACGCGCGCGCCCTCAAACTCATACACCCGCTTTTCTGGAAAATAAGCAGAAAACCCATTGAACGCGCCCTGAAAGCCTTTGAACCGTGGGGAGCAGGCGACCCGCGCGTAGTCTCCAGCGCGATGAGGGAAGCCCTTGAAATCGTCAGCGGCAGGAAAACCGTCCCCAATCCGAAGGAGCACATGCAGTCGCTTGTAAATAAGCTGCAGAAGAGAATGGCTCCGCGGCGGCCGGCCGGGAAGCGGCGCTGAAAAACGCCCGCCTAAAAAAAGGGTGTGGGGGTTTGGCGCTCACTTGATGTACTGTTCCTTCACGATTTCCAGCTCGCTGAGGATGTTCCAAATCATTGTCCTCGCGTGCATGGGCAGGTTGATGTCGTTGGACACTTCGTCGAGGGCGTAGATGGCGCCGCTGAGGCCCTGCGCCAAGTCCTCGCGCTTCTCAAGCTTGTCCTTGGCCGTCTGGATGGCGGCGCGCACGTTGCGCGGGACCGAAAAGTCGCTGATCAGCGAGTCAAGGATTGAAACTATTTTCATTACTTCGTCGTCAGAGCCCGCCAATCCAACCACCACAAAACAAAACGCATGCTGCAAGCGCGCGAGAACGAGAAACACTTTTTGGCCGAGCGGTTTTATAAAACCTTTGCAGGCCGCCGTCGCCGTGGAAGAGAGGGAAAACGGGCCCGAGGGGATTTTCGCAACGTTTTCTTTTACTGGATTTTTTCTTTTACAAAAGAAAAAATTCCTTTCGAACCCCTGACCTTTTCCTCGCCCCGAACCCGCCGCATGCGCCGGCATGCGGCCAGCATCGTAGGAGGGAACCGCTCTATTTGCCCAACCCTTTCCTTTTTTTCGGAAGCTGGTTAACTTTTTCTTTTCCAAAAAGAAAAGGTTCCCAGGCTGAGCTACGGGCCCGCACGAACATTATTGTTCCTCAAGCTTTTAAACCGCCAGTGGTTTATGAAAAGCGGGTGGCTTTTGAAATGGCTGGCGAGGAGATGGCCGCGCTTGCGGCGGTCCAGAAGCAGATAACCGACTTGAAGAACGCGATTTACTACCTTACTGAAAAGACCGGCGGCGGGGGCGGCGCTCCCTCGGCGGGAGTGCTGGCGGCAGTAGAGGAGCTTTCAGCCGAATTGAAGCAGGCGAGCGCCATGTTCAAGGCCGGGGGAGGGGGCGCGCCGCAGGACCTCACGGCGCTCGGCGACGTTTCAAAGGAACTCAAGGCCCTCACCGACCAAGTTGGGTACGTGGCCAGGCTGTCCTCTGACGGTTTTTCCTCGCTCAAGGGAGTGGCGGACAAGATTTCCGTGATTCCGTCCGTGCAGGCGATGAACGCCTTGGGCGCCAAGCTCGACTCAGTCGCCCAGCGCGCACAGGCCCAGTCCCAACCGCAGCAAAACGTTTCAGAAGTCGTGAAAAAAGTCGACGCGGTCGCGGACAGCGTGGGCTACGTGGCGAGGCAGGCTTCGGACTTGTCTAAAAAACTGGGCGAAGTCTCGAAGGCAGTTGAAGGCGTTTCAATAAAGGCCGCGGCCGCCGCGTCGCCGGAAGGGGCGGACATGGCCGCTTCAGTCGCCGCCGTATCCAGCCAGATGGGGGAGTTGACGCTGAGGGCGCGCGCAATGGAGACTACCGTGGAGACCCAGAGGAAGCAGGCCGACCTGTTGTCGGAAGCGCTTGCTTTGATGAGCAAGGAACTCAACACCGCCATCACTTCTTACGCGGCGCTGTCAAAGTCCATTGAAGCCATTCCCACGTCGCAGCAGATCGAGCGCCTCATCAGCTCGACGGTCAAGATGACCGAGGCGCAGGAAGAGCAGGAAAAGCGCCTCAACACGATGTCGGACTCGGTTGCGCTCGCGTTAAAGCAGTTCAAGGAAGCCCAGGACATGCGCGGCATCCGCCAGGTTTCCGACCAGTTGGTGAAACTCTCGTCGCAGACAATCCAGTTGGCCGAGGAACTTCACGCCCAGAGGAAACAGGGCGAGATAATGGCGTCCGCGATGGCTGCGGTCGTGAAGGAACTGTCCACGCTTGAAAAAACCATTGCCTCAATGCCCTCGTACGCGGACACCGAGAAGAAAATCTTTTCCAAGCTGTCCCAGCAGGTCGGCGGCTCCAAGTGACGCGATTGCAAGCGCCGTAACCGGCCCGAAGCCCTGGCAAACAAACCTTTTTTATACGCGGGCGCGCCAATCCCTCCGGAGATGACGATGAAGGGCGAAGTTCTTCACTGACAAAACCCTGTTTCTGCCCAGCGCAAGCTCCCTAAACCCCGTCAGACGGATTTTAAACGCCCCTACTGTCAAGTCTGTGTTTTCCGACGGCGATAGTCGTCTAGTGGTCAGGACTCAGGCCTGTGGACGAAGGGCTGGCGATGCCCCGGGCACCGCCGGTGCAGCGGTCCTTCGGCTGAAAGCCTGCGACCGGAGTTCGAGTCTCCGCTATCGCCCTACGGTGCCGGGCGAAGGCAACGGCCTTCGCCGGTACGGCAGTCCGGGCTCGCGCCCGGCGCAGAGGTAAGCGACATGGCGGAAGCACAGGAAGCAAGGAAGTTCTCCGGCGAGCTGCTCCAGCCCCCGCGCGGCATGCGCGACTACCCGCCGGCAGAGGCCGCGCTCCGCCAGAGGATAGTGGACGCGGTGCGCGCCGAGTTCGAGCGCTACGGCTTCGAGCCGCTTGACACCCCCGCGCTAGAGAACTGGGAAATCCTTTCCTCAAAGTACGCGGGCGGCGAGGAAATAATCAAGGAAACCTATTCGCTCACCGACTTGGGGAACCGCAGGCTCGGCCTCAGGTTCGACCTCACCGTGCCTTTGTGCAGGTTCCTGGCCGCGAACCCGAGGGTTCCGTTGCCGTTCAAGCGTTTTCAGATAGGCGCGGTGTGGCGCGACGGGCCGGTGAAACTCGGGAGGTACAGGGAGTTCTGGCAGGCGGACGCGGACACGGTGGGCGCGGAAAACGGGTTGGCTGACGCGGAAATGGTTGCGCTCGCGTGCGGCGTTTTCCAGAGCCTTGGCCTCAACGCGGTCGTGCGCGTGAGCAACAGGAAAATACTGGACGGCGTGCTGGAGTGCTGCGGCGTGGAAAGGGAAAAGCGCCTGGCGGCAATGCTTTCAATAGACAAGCTTGAAAAAATCGGGGAAAACGGCGTTGAAAAGGAGCTGATTGAGGAGCGGGGGCTGCCGATTCCGGTCGCGAAAAAGCTTTTGGCGGCGCTCAGCGTGGACGAAGGTGTTTCAAACGGCGAAAAACTCGCGCGCATGGCCGGGTCGGTTGCGGACAGCCGCGAGGGAAGGAAGGGGTTGAAGGAGCTTGAGGAAGTCCTTGGATACTGCACGGCCCTCGGCGCCGCCGACCGCGTGGTTTTCTCGCCGAGCCTCGCGCGCGGACTCAACTATTACACGGGAACGGTTTTCGAAGTCTTCCTAGCGGGCGGCGGGATAACGTCGTCGGTTGCGGCCGGGGGGAGATATGATGAACTCATCGGCTTGTTTTCAGGCCGGCGCCTGCCGGCAGTCGGGATAAGCTTCGGCGTGGACGTGGTCGCCGAGGCATTGAAGCAGGCGCGGGCCCCTGCGCCGGAAGGGGTTGCAGGCGGCGTATGCAAGGTTTTCATGGTGCCGGTGAACAACCCGGCCGAGTGCCTGCCGGCGCTCCAGGAACTGCGCCGCGAGGGCGTGGCTGCGGCGATTGACCTGATGGGGCGCAGCGTGGGGAAAAACATGGAATACGCCGCCAAGCAAGGAATCCCTTTTGCGGCCGTGGTCGGGGAAAAGGAGCTGAAAGCGGGGAAAATAAACCTGCGCAACCTTGAAACCGGCGAAGAGAAACTCGTCACCGCGGCCGAAGCCGCCCGCATAGTGGCGCTGGCGCGCAGGTGAAAAAGCCAAAAAAGGCGGACGGCAAAAACGCGCTGGTTAAAACAGGTTCGTGGAGTGCTTGTTTGCATGCATTCGCTGAAAAAAACCAGGCTCATGGAATTCCTCGGAACACTGCGCGCCAGGCACGCCGTGGCCGCGCCAGTGAAGCGCAACGGCGTCAGGTCGTTTGAATTGATTTCCGACGAAACCGAACTCGACCTCTCGGGCCTGCCGGAGTATTCGGCGAAGAAATTCTTTTTCCCGCCCCGCGAACTCCTCTACGGGTACAAGGTCACCGCGAAAGGCGTTGAAATCACTCCTGCGGCGCCGCCGGAAGAGGAGCTCGTGGTTTTCGGCATGAGGCCATGCGACGTCAAGGCAGTGGAAGTCACTGACCGGTTTTTCCTCGAATACGGCGCGCGCGACCCCTACTACGCTGCGCGGAGGAAAAAAATCACGGTCGTCGGCATCTATTCCGCGAAAAAAGGCGAGCACTTCTACTGCGACATGCTGGGAAACACTTTTGCAGAAGGCGCGGACCTCATCCTGTGGGACGCCGGGAAACATTTTCTTGTCGAGTCGAAGACTGCAAAAGGGGAAAAGCTCGCGGCCACGGCAAGGCGGCTCCTGGAGCCAACGAAAGAGAAGCCGGAGCCCATTGACTGCCCGGTGAACTTCGACCGCGGCGCAGTCCGCGAACTCCCCGAAGACGACCCGCTGTGGAAGGAACTGGGCGACAAGTGCCTTGACTGCGGCGCCTGCACCACAGTGTGCCCAACGTGCACGTGCTTTGACATCGTGGACGAACCGGCGCTGGACGGCAAGAGCGGCGCGCGCTACCGCGTCTGGGCGTCGTGCACGACCGACGACTTCACGCGCGTCGCAGGAGGATACGTTTTCAGGAAGGACGAGGCAGCGCGGGCCCGCTTCCGCACGCTCCACAAGTTCGATTACACGACAAGACAATACGGCTTAATCAGCTGCACTGGCTGCGGCCGCTGCTCGAGGGAGTGCCTCACCAAAGTCGCGATGGTCGACGCCGCGATAAGGGCAGGCATAAGGAAAAACAACGCCAAGAAAAACGCGGCAGGGAAAAAACCGGCTGATTAAGTTGAATGTTTTGGAAAAAGGGTTGGAAAAAATGGCTGAAAAAACCGTTTTGGGCGACGGAAACTGGTACCTGCCCAAGACCGCGGTCGTGAAGAAGACGGTGGACGAGGCGCCGGGAGTGAAGACGCTGTCCCTCGCGTTCCAGGACCCGCGGCAGCAGGCGTTCTCGTTCGAGCCTGGCCAGTTCGTCGAGGTCTCGGTCTTCGGCGTCGGCGAGGCCGCGATATCAATCTCCTCCCCGCCTGACCAGCGCGAAACGTTCGACATAAGCGTCAAGAAAGCCGGGGCAGTCTCTAAAGCGGTCCATGAACTGAAAAAAGGCGGTTTCGTGGGAGTCCGCGGCCCCTTCGGCACAGGCTACCCGGTAAAGGAATGGTCCGGGAAAAACATAGTCCTCGTCGCGGGCGGAATCGGCATCGCGCCCATGCGCTCCCTCCTCAAGCAGCTGCTTGACGAGCGCCACAAATACGGGCGCATACAGTTGTTCTACGGCGCGCGGTCCCCCGATGACTTCGTGTTCAAAAAGGAGTTGGCGGCGTGGGAAAAGAAATGCGAGGTGCTGAAGACCATTGACAAGACCTGCACCGGATGGAAAGGGTGCGTGGGCGTCGTGACGCAGTACATTGACGAAAAGCGCGTGAGCGCCGAAAACGCGGTCGCGGCGATGTGCGGCCCCCCGGCCATGATGCACTACGCCGCAGAACAGCTTGAGAAAACGGGTTTCAGCGAAGGGAACATATTCGTTTCAGTCGAGCGCATGATGCACTGCGGAAAAGGCAAATGCGGCCACTGCATGGTCAACCACAAGTACGTGTGCCGCAACGGGTCGGTGATGGCGGATTTCGAGGCCGTGAAACTCAAGGACTGAAAAAAACTGGAAAAATGGCTTGAAAAAGAATTGGAAAAGGGACTCATGAAAGGGCCGGAGAGGGGCTTGGAATGGCTGGCGGGAAACAAAAACTGCGCGTCGGAATATTCGGCCTCACGTGCTGCGTGGGGTGCCAGTGGGAACTCCTCGACCTAGAAGAAGAATTGTTGGCTGTCGCGGACGCGGCGGACATCCGGTTCTTCAGGCTCGTGAAGGAAAAGAATTTAGGCGGCCCCTATGATGTGGCATTCGTCGAAGGCTCGGTGGTCCGCGGGGAAGAGATAGCGGAGTTGAAGAAAGTGCGCGAGCAGTCAAAGTGCTTAGTCGCGTTGGGCACTTGCGCCACCAACGGAGGCGTCCAGACGATGAAAAACTTCCTCGACGCAGGCGAAGCCGAGAAAAAAGTCTACGGCAACAGCAGCAAGCTCATGAAATCAATTCCGCCCGCGCCGCTGGGCGACTTCGTGAAAGTGGATTACAGCATCCCCGGCTGTCCCATAATCAAAAAAGAGTTCGTGCAGGCGCTTTCCCAGCTCGTCCACGGCAAAACGCCGCCGCAGAAGGCGTTCGCCGTGTGCTCCGAATGCAAGAAAAACGAGAACCAGTGCTTCTTCCACTCCAAGAAACCGTGCCTCGGCCCCATCACCCAGGGCGGGTGCGATTCCGTGTGCGTGAACAACGGCTTCTACTGCCACGGGTGCCGCGGGCCTTTCGCGGAAGCAAACCTCCCGGCATGGATTGCGCTGATGCGCGGCATAGGCGTCCCTGACGAGGACACGAGGCAACTGGTGAGGAAATACGCCGGAATGAGCCAGGTGTTCAAGGGCTTGGACGAACTGCTGAAAAAGAAATGACTGGGAAAGAAATAAAGAACCCCGCCCTAAAGAGCGGGGCATTTCAGAACATCATGTGTAAAAGGTGAAAAATATGGATAAAATAAGAACATATGCGACGCTCATACTAACGCTCATGCTATTCGAGTTAATTCTAAGCATAATATTCTTTTTAGTGGGGCATCTCATAGATTCTGCATATATTCGCGGGGTTGGAGTCGGATTGATAATTTCTTGGGTGACAAGTGCCCTGGCTTATTTTTATGTAAGAAAGAAGGCAAAAGCGACCTTCTCCTCGCCCACCCTGAAGGGCGGGGTTTCCGAAGGTGCATCGTAATGACCGGAAAAGAAATGAACCGCGTTTGATGGCTTGGTGTTGGAAATGGCTGAAAAAACGATTCGCACAAAAAAGGCAATCAGCATAGAGGCGCTCACGAAAATCGAGGGCAACGCGCGCCTCGCGGTAGTTATGGACGGGAAGCAGGTGAAGGACGTGCGCTTGGAAGTCGTGGAAGGCGCGCGGTACTTCGAGTCAATAATCAAGGGCAGGCGCTTTGACCAGATCCCGGAAGTCACTGAAAGGATTTGCGGCACCTGCGGCCCGGGCCACCTGAACACCGCGCTCGCGGCAATAGAGGACGCGCTCGGCATCCAGCCCAGCGAACAGACGATGCTCCTGCGCGAACTGATTCAAATCGGCATGTTCATCCAAAACCACTCGCTCCACCTGCACTTCCTCGCGCTCCCGGACTACCTGGGTTTTGACAACGCGATTGAAATGGCGAAAAAACACCCCGAAGCAGTCAAGCGGGCGATTGAGTTGAAGAAATTCGGCAACAAAATCGTCACAATCGCCGGCGGAAGAGAGGTCCATCCGATGCGCCCGGTGGTCGGCGGGTTCACGAAAACCCCGTCGCGGGACGAATGGAACGACATCCTCGTCGAAGCAAAATCCCTGAAGCCGCGGGCAGTGGAAGTCGCGCGCCTCTTCAGCAAAGTGAATTACCCGCGCTTCGAGCGCGCAACCGAATACGTGGCGCTCCGGGGAAAGCGCTTTGCGCTCCTCGACGGCGCCATCGCGTCAACCGCCGGTCCCGCAGTTGAGAAAAAGGACTTCAAGAAACACGCCGAAGAAGCCGTCAAGCCCTATTCCAGCGCCAAGTTCGCGTCCTTCGCGGGCAAGCCTTACATGGTGGGCTCGCTGGCGAGGATCAACTTGAACCAGGACCGCCTGGGCGACGACGCGAAAAGGTGCGTGGCAGAAGGCCCGATAAAGTTCCCGTCCAGCAACCCGTTCCACATAAACTACGCACAGGCGATAGAATTGGTGCAGGTGTTCGACCAGATGATTGACTTGATGGAAAACCATTCGCCGAAGCAGGAGGCGCCTGTTGAGGCGAGGCCGCGCGCAGGCACCGGTGTCGGCGTGACGGAAGTGTCGCGCGGCACGCTCTACCACCAGTATGCGCTGGACCGCCAGGGCCGAGTGGTGGACGCGGACATAATGACGCCCACTGCCCAGAACCTGCACAACATCGAGGAAGACCTGAAGGCTTATTTGCCGCCGCTGGCCGGCCAGCCCGATGAAAAAATCGCGTTGGAGTGCGAGAAACTCATCCGCTCCTACGACCCATGCATCTCGTGCGCCACGCACTTCTTGGAACTGGAAATCAAAAGAAAGCCGACACCAACGCCGCGGCACGGGCTGTGACCGGAAATGAAGGGGAACGGGCTGGTAAAAAAGTGCCTTGGCTATTCGCGCCAGTGGATTAGAAAGGACTTCCAGACCGTCCTGCACACCATTTACCCGGTGAATATCGCGCCAATAGCGCCGATGAGCAAGAACCTGGGCTTCAGTTTCAATGCCACTGTCACTGTTTTAGAAAAAGACCAGGGCGAATGGTTTTGGGCCGAGAATGACTTGGACCGCCTCCGCAATCTCATGCTTGAAAAAGGGTTCAGGAACCCGGCTTTTGTGAAAAAAACAGTTTCAAGATGGGAAAAATACCGGCTCGGAGTCGAGAAAAGCCACGAAAAACTTTTGCGAACGGATTTGTCCGCCCTTTCCGACAAAGGCCTCCTCGAAGCGTACGAGTCGATTTACTTTCCTTATGTTAACGAGTCATCCATCGGCTACTTAGCCGATGCCATTTCCATCGGCTCCGAATCGTGGCTCAAGGCGGCGCTCGAAGAAGAGGCCGGCAAGTCCCTTGAAAAGGAATTTCCCGCGCTAATCGCCTTCAAGTTTGAAACATTCATTTTCCAAGAAAAAAAGGAACTCCTGGGCATCGCAAAATACCTGCAGCAAAACTGCGTGCGCGACTTTTCGAGGGACGCCAAAGCGAAGGCGATGCTGAAAAGGCATTCCCGGAAGTATTTCTGGATATTGAACAACTACGGCCGCGCGCTCTTCCTTGATGCGGACTATTTTGCTGAAAAGGCGAGGAAAATGCTCCAGGAAGGAACCGGGCCCGCCGCGGAACTGAAAAGGCTGAAAGAAGAGAGTGCGGCGCAGCAGAAAAGGAAGAAGAAACTTTTGAAAAAACACGGTTTTTCCAGAAAGGCGCGGTTCATGCTCGAAATCGTCGAGGAATTCGGCAAAATGCTTGATCTGCGCAAGCGCTGCGTCCTCATAGCCAACCACCATTTCTTCAGTATACTTGGCGAAGCGGCGAAACGCACCGGAATCAGCGCGGCGCTGTTGCACTACTGCGTTTATCCCGAAATGAGGGAAATCCTGTCCGGAAAAAACCGTGAAAAGTGGGTTGAAACGCTCAAAAAAAGGTCGGAGCGAACCGCCATTTTCTGCTTCGGGAACCAGCACGTGATAACCGGGGAAAAAATCGACAAAAAGCCGTTCTACGGAGTCACCGGTTCCGTCGCCGAGGTAAGGGGCGTGGTCGCGTGCCGCGGAAAAGCCACGGGGCATTGCAGAATCCTTTTGAATTCGAAAAACCTTGAAAAAGTCAAGGAAGGCGACATCCTGGTTGCGTGCAACACGACGCCCGACTTCGTGCCGGCAATGCAAAAAGCAGCCGCTTTCGTGACCGACTTGGGGGGCATAACGAGCCACGCGGCCATCGTTTCAAGGGAAATGAAAAAGCCATGCATAATAGGAACCGGAATCGGGACAAGGGTTTTCAAGGACGGCGAC
>JAPLXB010000002.1 GCA_026396285.1 Microcaldota archaeon | reverse complement strand
CCTTGTGCCCGACGCCCAAGGCGATTGCCCCGGCCATTGCCAGCGCCAGGTACTTTGACGCGCGCACGCGCGAGTCCTGTTTCCCGAGCACAGGGGAGCCGAGCGCCTTTTCCTTCATTTCCGCGATGCGCTTCGCTTCCGCGCCCGCAGCGCCCTTGAATTCCCTCCTGAACAACGGCATTCAAACCACTCGTTTCACTGCTTTTTCCTTTCCTCGAGCCACGGCGTCTTCCCCCGCCCGCGCTTGAGGGACCACAGGTAGAGCATGTGCGGCTTTTCCCGCGTTTCCTTCGCGTCCGCCCGCGGGTCGCCCAAGGAAACGTATATCGCGCCGGGGTCGCGCATGCGGTCCATCATCTGGACCTCGAAATTGCGGATGATCGAATACGTCCTGCTCACTTCCTCGGCGGTGGCCGCGCCCTTCCGCACGTCTACCGAGTGCTTTTCCGCCCTTTCCGCGCCGCGAGTAATGAAACCCGCTTTTTCCAACACGTCGAGGGTTGCCGCGACGTGGCCCACCATCTGCTTCGCGTCCTGGCTCTTTTCCCATCCCGGGATGTTCAACGGGTTGCCGGCTTTCCACACGTCGCTCATTTTCGTGACAGACAATCCTTTTTCTTCGGCGAGGCGCGCGATGCCGTCGTGGTATTTCTTTATGCGTTCGGGGTCCACTGCGTTTATTTTCTCCGAGTGCACGTCGGAGAACAGGATGTTGACTCCTGCGTCCACTCCCTGTTTCCTTATCTCTTCTGAAAGCGCCTTGAGCCTGTCAAGGACCTGCTTGTCTTCCGCGTCGGCGACTCCTCCGCCTGCTTCCTTGTGGCCTCCCCAGAACACGTTCAGCGTGATGCCCGGTTTTCCGAAGGCGCTTACGCCGTTCTGAATCTCTTGCCTGATGTATTCAGTGGTTTCCGCCAGCTTTTTTCCGTCGCCGCGCTCGCGGTTGTAGTCGCGCTTGAAAAGTATTTCAGCTACCCGCCGGGCCTTCCATGCCGCCCAGTTTTCCAGTGAAAACGCCTTGACTTCCGCCTCGTTCTTCCCGTAGTGTTTGGAGGCGGTGCGGTTGACGAGCGCGTGGTAGTATGCTTCGGCTGGCTTGAGTTTTTTCCTGATAATCAGGTAGTTGGCGAATTCGTCGGCGGTCACGGGCTTGAAGTAGTCGCGGTGGGGGCCCTTGAATTTTTCAAGCGCGGCGTCGGTCTGTTGCGCAAACCTCGCCGCCCGTTCACTTGGCTCGGCCCAGCGGAGCGCTCCTGGATTGAATTCCTTTCTCGTCGCAAGCAAAAGCGACTTTGTGCGCTCGAGCCCGCCTTTCCTGAGCGCGGAATAGCTTTCCCTCCAGCCTGCTGCCATGTTAAACACAGTGGTTTTCCGCACTTTTAATCAATTCTTTTCAGGCCCTGCGCGGCGCGGCCGGCGGCTTTCCACCTGCCGTCGGCTTTACAGCGGTCGGAGGCTTTCCCCCGGCCGGCCCGATGGGCTTGAGTTTCTTCCACGCGAAGTCAAAGCTCTTCCTGAAAAAAGACGCCACTGCCTCGCTCTTGATCAAAACCCCCAGCGCCTCTTCCTTGCTTACTGACATTATCGCCACCTTGTCCGCGAAAATGTGGTAGGTGATGGGCGTCGGGAACGCTTCAGGCATCACCCTCACCTCGGAAAAGGGCAGGGCCGCGAACTCCCTCGCCCGGTCAAGGGACTGGGGAGCGGAATCGAATATGGCGACTGCTTTGACGCCTTTTTCCACCCTTTTTTTGTGGTACCAGGACACGAAGACTTTGGCGAGGCGCGCGAGCTCGGGCTGGGCGCGGTAATAGTATATTGCGCCCCCTTTTTCCACTGAATTCAATTCATCCATGAGAATCGACTTGAGGCCCTCTATTCCGGTGAATATCTCGGCCGCGGGCCGCGCAGACACCCTGTAAACGCCTGCAAGAGCTTCCGTAAGGCTGGCCAAACCGGTTTTCAGGCGCTTCTCCCGCTCCTCCATTATTGATTCAAGCCGTTCCGGCGGGGCTGCGCTGAACCACTTCTTCTTGTCCTTCGTCACCTGGCTAACCAATCCTTTTTCCGCCAGCCTTGCCAGCGTGGCGTACGCGAGGGCGCGGTGGATGCCCGCTTTTTCAGCGATGTCCGACACCACTGCAGGCCCCAGCCCGCATAATGCAATGTAAGTCTTTGCCTCGTTGCCGGTGAGGCCCAGCTCCTTGAGCAGCCCCACGTTCCCGGCGCCAAAATCCGTTTCCCCGGCCACAAAACCCATCTCCAAACAAGCCCCAAAACCATTTCCGCTAGTTGTTATAATCATCATTATAACAAATATTTATATCTTTGCTTCGCGTAGTTAGTGTATCAACTGAAATGTGGTTACAAAAATAAACCGCTTTTGGTTGGGGATTGTTGAAGGCAAGAAAACAGGTGGAAAAAAATGGAATTCATTGACGAGGCGCTGAGGAAGGCCGGAATCGGGGTCTGGAAAACGATGCCCGAGCCGAAGCAGTTCACGCGCAAGAACAACACCGCCGGAATGGGCAGGGCCACGATGGAGAACCTGTGGCGCGTCGGCAGCCGCTACGAGCTCGTCAAGAAATACAACTCGGTCATGAAGAGGGTTTACTTCAACCTCGCGGTCGCCGGCGTCTCGCTGTTGGGCGCGCTCTGGGCGTTCTCGACCTACACCAGCACCGCCGACGTGACTTTCGCGTTCGCCGCAATAGTCTTCGCCGCACTAGTGTCCAGGCACTACACGAAGGCGTGGGGAGGCTACGCAGGGGACTGGGCCGACTACGAGAGCGACCCGGTGAGGATGATTCCGCACCACGCCTACGTGGTCAACGAAGGAAGGGGAATGATGTAGAGGTGAATGAAAATGTACAACCCGTATGACATGGATTACGTGCTCAGGCACGCCGCACCCGGCTTCAGCCGGCTCGGTTCGCCGGTCAAGCTCGCGGACAGGGTGACCCACGACCAGCTGCGCAAGCACAACTTCGAGATCGCGAAAACCAAGGCCGAAATCGTGCAGGAGTACTACGGCGTCATGGGGCACACGTACAGGCACTTGACGAAGTCCCTCGCCGCCGGGGCAATCGCAGTCTACTGCATTTTCCAGCTCGCAGCCAGCGGCGGAACGATGTTCCTTGCAGGAAGCATGCTTTCCACTGCCATGGCAATGTACTGGTGGTGGAGGAGCGGGGCAGCGTACTCGAACTGGCAGGAGTTCGAAATGAGGCCGCTGCTCATGCCGATAGAGGACATTGGCCAGGAACAGGCGGGCATAACCGCGCCGCCCAAGAGCGGGGACTGAAACCGAAAACATCGGAGGAGACGAACATGAAATCGAAACCAGCTGACGGCAGGAAATGGAAGTCGATGGCGAAGGAGTTCGACTGCGCGCCGTTCATCCACCCGGTGAACTACTGTCTCGCGGCCACGAGCAGGATGGAACCCATAATCGGCAGCAACGAAGCCTCGTGGGTGCTCGAATGCAAGAAGGGGACGTGGCTCTGGTGCGGCGAAGAGGACGCGTACCTGGAAAACAGCAGGAAAACCCTTGCCTTGCTTGAAAAAAGGGGGTTTTTCGAAAAAGTGGACGCGGAAAGCCGCAGGACGGCCCGAGAACTCGAGAAAACCGCGGCAGGAATAAGGGACGCCCCGCTCTCCGGGCTCGGCGACCGGGAACTGGTGGAAACCTACCGCAGGCTGTTCGACAAATGGCTTGATTTGAACGCGTGGGGCCACGTCGTCAACCTTGCGGACTTCGACCACAACATGCTCACCGAGAAAATCACCGGAATGCTTGAAAAAAGGATAGAAGAAACCGGCGCGCCGGTCGCGGCCGCGGAGGCGTTCGGAATCCTCGCGACACCGGCTGAAAAAACCGGCCTCCAGGAACAAGAGGAGAATTTCTACGGCATAGTCTCGCTCGCGGCAGAAGGCCTGGGCGGCGCAGCAGGCGAAGCCACTTCCCGCAAACTGCTTTCAATGCCCTACGTTTCAGCGGCGCTCGACGACCATGCGCGCAAGTACGACTGGCTGAACTACAACTACTCGGGCCCGACGATACTCGACAGGAGACACTTCGCTGAATTGGCCGCAAGCGAACTCCGCCAAGGGGTGAATGGAGAGGAAAAACTGCGCGAAATGCGGGAAAAACAGGCGGCTGTCCTGGAAAAGCAGGCGGCGCTTGAAAAAGCGCTCAAGCTCGGCAAAAAGGAACTGCACTGGATACGCGTCGCGCGCTCGTTCATGTACCTCAAGGCCCTCAGGAAAGAAACGGTGTTTTACGCCAGCAGGTGCGCCGCCCCACTGGTAGGCGAAATCGCGGGCCGCCTCGGAATCACGCCGTGGCTAGCGCACCACCTGGCAATAGACGAGATCGAGGACGCGCTTGCCGGAAAGAAAAAAGTCGGAAAGGCGGTGGAAGAGCGCGCGGAATACTGCGTCGTCTACCACGACGCGAAAGGCGCGAAGATATTCACGGGCGACGAGGCCCGCGCCTACTCCTCGCGAATCTACGAGCAGGAAGCAGGCGACGTTTCCGAACTCAAGGGCACGCCGGCGTGCGCCGGAACCGCGAAAGGAATTGTAAAGATAGTGGTGCGCATCGGGGACATCGCGAAAATGGACAAGGGCGACATACTCGTCTCCTCCGCCACGAACCCGAACCTGTTGCCGGCAATGAAGCGCGCCGCAGCAATCGTGACCGACGAGGGCGGGATAACGTGCCACGCGGCAATCGTTTCCAGGGAACTCGGAATCCCGTGCATAGTGGGTACCAAGGTCGCTACAAAGGCGCTGAAGGACGGCGACGTAGTTGAAGTCGACGCGGTGAACGGGAAAGTGACGGTGGTGAAAAGGGCATGAACGCGAGGGACGGAGTGAAGTGGACGAGGATGTGGACCCGCAGGCCGTACTCCCTTCCACTCATGGCGGCCGCAGCCGAAGCCACTGTCAGGGGCTTCAAGAAAATATATCCCGAGAGCGCGATAACCCGCGGCGCGAACTACTGGGAAAACGGCCTCGGGGAATACACTTACCTCGAAGACGAACTCGCCGGGACTGCCGAGTCGCTTTCAGTCAGCGCCCTGGAAGACCCGGAATTCTTTTACTCAATCATGCGCACCGCGTTGGAAAAGTCGGTCGAAACGAGGCGGTTTTCCAGAAAATACGCGGGGAAAAGCCTTGCGCGCGTCCCGGCAGGCGAACTTGTGGCGTTTTTCAAGGAATTCTGCGGCATGTTCCTGGAAATGTACGCGTACGGCACGAGCCAGTCCTTCGTCGGCTACAGCGACGACAACCCGCTTTACAAGAAAATGGATTCCGTCCTGCGCGAAAAAACCGCGCGAGAGCCTGAAAAATACGCTGATTACCTCCTTGCGCTCACGCTGCCGCAGAAGCGCATGAAGACAACTGACCAGGAACTCGCGGTGCTCCGGCTGGCGAAAACCGCGAAAGAAAAAGGAGTCGAGACTGCTGCGGAAGCCCTTGAAAAGCTCGGCCCGCAACTGGAAGCCCTCGCAAGCGGGTTCGGCTGGCTCTCTTTTGATTTCTTCGATTCGGTCACGTGGGATGCCGCGCACTACGCCGGCCTCGTCGCCCAAAAACTCGGGACAAGCGACGGAAAGCTGGATGAGGAAATCGCGTCCAACCTGGATTATGAAAAGAACGCGCGGACTGCATTCAACGAAACCTGCGCAAAAATCCGGCTTTCGCCCGGGGAACGCCGCGTGTTCGAGCTCGTCCGCGACCTCGGGTGCTACAAGTGGATGCGCGAATTCGAGTTCGCCAAGGCGTGGTACAACGTCAAGTTCGTGCAGGACGAACTCGGCAGGCGCTGCGGCCTTTCCTCCGCCGAGTCAAAGTACGTGCTCGCCGCCGAGTTCCCGGAAGCGTTAAGGAAAGCAGGGAAATTCAGCGAAACCGTGCGCAAGCGCATGAAAAACATGCTGTTGGTCGCGACGGGGGCAGGAACAACTATCCTGGCCGGCGAGGAAGCGCGGGCCGCGTATTCGCAAATGGAGTTCGCGGAAAAAACAGCCGGCACACACGCCGGTGCCAACGCAGGGGAATTGAAGGGAATGCCTGCGCGAGCCGGGCGTGCAACTGGGGCGGTCAAGATAATCAATTCCGTTGAAGACATGGCGAAAATGGGGGAGGGAGACGTCCTCGTGTCCAGCGCAACGAATCCCCAGCTGCTGCCGGCGATGAAAAAAGCCAGCGCAATAGTAACGGACGAAGGCGGCATAACGTGCCATGCGGCCATCGTCGCGCGCGAACTCGGCATCCCGTGCGTGGTGGGGACAAAAGTCGCGACCAGGACCTTCAAGGACGGCGACATCGTTGAAGTTGACGCGACGAAGGGGATCGTGAGGAAAGCGGGAAAATGACCCCGGGCCCGTTACCCCCACAAGCGTAAAAAAGTAACATTTATATATCATTGTGGGGGTAAGGGTTTTATGGTCACTTTGGTGAAGAAGGAAGCGGGCGGGAGAACCGTTTTTTACGTGAGGCACAACCTGCGGGTCAAAGGAGGGTACAGGAGCGTCGAAAAGTACCTGGGCGACAGCCTGCCCAAGGACCTGGAAAGGGTGGAACTTGATTTTTTCAGGGGCGTGCACGAAAAAGAGTATGCATACCTGGAAATGGCGAGGAAAAAGCTGGTTGAAGCCGGCAGGAAAATACCGGCCACGGTGCGGGAAAAGAACTTGCGGGACTTTGGGATACGATTCACGTACAACACCAACAGGATAGAAGGCAGCACGCTGTCCCTGCGGGACACGTTCAATATCATTGAGAGAGGGACGAGCCCGGAGAACAGGCCCCTCTCCGACGTGAAGGAGGCGGAGAACCACTACAAGGTTTTCCTTGAGATGCTTGATGCGAAGGCGATGAACCTCCAGACGATACTGCGGTGGCACCACGACATATTCGGGGAGACGAAACCGGACGTCGCCGGCAAGGTACGCCGCTATGCGGTCAGGATAAGCGGGTCAAAATTTGTCCCCCCCTCGCCGGCGGAGGTGGAGCCTCTCTTGAACGACTTTTTCAGGTGGCTGAACAAGAACCTTGTCAGGTACGACCCGGCGGATTTGGCGGGACTGGCGCACCTCAAGTTGGTGACCATCCACCCCTTCGGCGACGGAAACGGGAGGCTCTCAAGGCTCGTGATGAACTGGATTTTGTGGAAAAACAACTACCCCCTTTTTATAATAGAGTACAAGAATAGGGACAGGTACTACTCGGCGCTGGAGAAGGCACAGGTGAAAAACAATCCATTTATTTTCCTCGGCTGGTTCCTAAGGAACTACATTAAAGCCCTGGCTAACGGAACGGTGGTGGCATGAAAGGTTCGCGCAATAGGCACATTGGAAGGCCGGATGTTGACACGAACGACATTCCCGAGGGCGATGACGAAGGGAAGTATACCAAGGAATTCCGCCGTTCAATTAAGCGCGGCCGCACGGACCTAAAGGCCGGTCGCGTTTACACGCTGGAAGAAGTGAAGAAAACGCTTGGAATAAAATCAGGGGGTCGAGGGCAGAAAACCTGCAAGAAAATAAAAACCACCAGGAAGGAATCCTTACATGGCCAATAAAAATAAAGCACGGTTGAAGGCAAAAAAGCCGGTTTTCCACGAGCTTCCGCCCGGAGCCCACATTGACCACACGACCGTCGAGCACGCGCTAATCCACTTGGTGGAGCCGTTCAGCAACCTGGGAATGCACAGCGTCGGCATCGCGGGCGGAAAAGGCGCGCAACTCGGGGAAATGACGAAGGCAGGAATTCCCGTGCCACCCGGCTTCGTCGTGTTGACTCACGCGTTTGACCTTTTTCTCGCGGAAAACGGCTTGGTCAAGAAAATCGACGACCTCGTCGCGAAATTGGATGCGCGGGACACGGAAAAAGTCAACAAAATGTCGGAAGCCATCAGGAAAATGGTTGCAGGGGGAAAAATCCCTGAAAAAGTCGCGAAAGGCATCCACGAGGAATTCGACCGCCTTGGGGCGGAATTCGTTGCGGTCAGGAGTTCAGCAACCGCTGAGGACGCGGCCAACGCCTCGTGGGCAGGCGAACTCGAAACGTACACGAACGTCATGGACGCGGGAATCGTGGGCGCGGTGAAAAAATGCTGGTCGTCGCTTTACACGCCGCGGGCGCTCGTTTACCGCATTGAAAAAGACATGCGCGACAAGCGCGTCTCGGTCGGCGTCGTGGTGCAGAAAATGGTGCAAAGCGAGGTGTCGGGCGTCGCTTTCACCGTTAACCCGGTCACGAACGACACGACGCAAATGATAATAGAAGCCGGGCATGGCTTGGGAGAAAGCGTGGTCGCCGGCATCATAACGCCCGACAATTACGTTGTCGACAAGAAAGAGGGGCTGATCATGGACGTGACCGTGAACGCGCAGGAGAACATGATTGCGCGCGTGGGCCACGGGTCCAAGACGGTTCCGGTGCCGCCGGCGATGAGGGAAAAACAGAAGCTGCCGGGGCCGAAAATCCTTGAACTGGCCGAGATTTGCAAGCGGATTGAGAGGCATTACGGGAAGCCGCAGGACATCGAGTGGGCCGTTGAAAAAGGCGAAATCTACATCGTGCAGACGCGGCCAGTGACGACGCTGAAGTGATTTAAGAGCCAAATTGTAAAAATCGTTGGCTTATGGGCATCCTTGAGCCGGGCAGAAAGTCAAATGTATTTCGAAAGACTCGTTGACTTGTTTCGAGACATCTGCGGTGTTTACGGCAATCACTTCCCCTTTGATGGTGAATGTTGCGCCGGGCACAACCGGAGATGGATTGCTTATTCTCTTTATCGTGAGTACAACCGTCGAGTCAACACCCGGAGCTATAGGGTAATTTATTTGATTATTTAAGCGCACATCAAAATTGTCCGAGTAAGCGCTTTTTTCAAGCCGGACTTTTAACAAGGGAATTAGTTCCTTCTGGCGATCAAGGTTACGCAAGTTAATCAACGTGTTAGCCAAGACTTTCTTTTCAGTAAAACTAAACGATGTATCCTCAATCTCGAGGGCCATTTGGTTGACTCGCTGTCTCTCAACTTCGCGTTTATGCGCGCTTATCAAGTCGTCTGTTTTTTCAAGACGATTCACCGCCTCATCGTTAACCTGCTTAAAATTTTCAAACATCTCGTCTTCGTCTGACGCAAGCCTGGCCGTCAGTCCAGCGAGTTCTTTGCTTTGGAACCAGATTGCATCTGCGGGCGCGGCTTCGAATTTGAGGACGTCAGCGCAAATTCGGGTCATCCTTTCCGAATAAGACGCCCATTCAACTGCAAGGGTTTGAAACTCTTCACTGTCGCTTGAATTGAGTTCTCTGGAGAGCGCGAGAACCGAGGGATTTGCAAGCTCAAAGTGCCTGCAAAGCTCGTGCAGCGATTTGTTTTTCTCCGCGGCGGAAAGGCCGCTCCAGTTTGCCGAGAGCACTGAAATCCTCCTGGAAATGAATTGAACGGAATCGTTGACCGCGCTGAGCAACAGCCTTGCCTTTTCCGCGTCGAATTCCTGCACAACCGGCGTTGAAACCGGCGTCGGGGCAGGCGCAGTCGGTGTCGCTGCGGCCGCGGCAGGAGAAGGAGAAGCACTAACAGGCATTGGCGCCGGCTGTGGACCCGGCATGAATACAAAAACTAGCACGATGACAGCGGCAACTGCTGCCGCGAGAATCCATGACCCCCTTTCCATGAAAAAACCTGAACTTTCAAGTTTAAAAAATATCTCCATCCACTACAGTTGAAGGCAATGGCAGACGCGGCCGGTTACGACGCTTAAATAACTGTTCCGGCACTTTGTTTTGGGGAGGCGGTTTGAATGGAGATGGCGAGGGCGCGGGAACGGAAAGGAGGAACCGGGCCGGCGGTTGTCGCGGTAGTCAACGTCATGAGGCACAGCATAAACGAGGGCGACCGGCTGACTGCGGCGGGCCACAAGCTCGCGATGGAAAGCGGGCGGCAGGCTGCGGCCAACCTCTTGGAAGTCAAGGGCGGGAGGAAAGTGATGTGGGCCCGGGGCCTCAGGCTCGTGAGCGTCCACAGCCCGATGAAAAGGACCGAGCAGACCGCGCACAACCACGCCATCGGCTTCGTTACCGCGGAACAAATAAGGCCGCACTTGGTTGATTCAAGGATGCACGAGAAGGCGGGGCTCAACGTGGCTGAAAGGCTCACCGAAGCGGCCAAAAAAATGACTCCCGCTGAGTTGGAGCCGGAGTTTGCGAAGATTTACCGCGGCGAGAAATCTGAGCACTTTGAATCCAGGGAAAGCCTCTTGTCGATGAAGAGGCTCGGCGCAGTGGCGGCGGTGGTGAAGAACATTGCGCGCGAAGTGGTTCCGGGCTCGCTGCGGGGAAAACAGCCGTTGCTTTACTTGAATTACGTAACGCACGGCGGGATAAACGAGGTGCCCGGCCAGTTGAACATGCTTGCAGAACTGATTACAGGAAAGACGCC
>JAPLXB010000043.1 GCA_026396285.1 Microcaldota archaeon | reverse complement strand
AGGAGTGAACCAGGACAACTACGCCGACGTATCGATATCCTCGGACAGGCTTGACTTGTCAAACAACCAGCAAATCAGCGGCCACGGCTACTGGAGGGCGGTGCTTGCACAAACACCGTACTCTGGATCAGGCACTTCGCCGGCACTCGCGGGAATCGGAGTCTTCGACACTTCAGGATTGTCTGCGAACCTCAAGGCAGGCGAGTCATACAACCTGATAACCAACCAGCCAGCGCTCTCGTTCACGTACTCCGGAATGGAGACCGTGGACTTGGATCCGCTCACATTCGTGGCGGACACCAGCCCCAGGCCGCTCGCCAACGGCTCAAACACCAACACACCATCAGCCTACTGGCTCCAGGTTAGCTCTGGAAGGACAGACGCGTTCAAGAACGACACCCTCGGCATAACATCGAGCCAGGTGCTCGTCGTGCTCAACAGCACCGACGCAACCTATGTGCCAAGGGGTGCGGCATACGCGTTTGACTCGACAGCCGGCTACTACAAGAGAATCAACCCAACAGCGGGAACAATCCCGTACTACTACAGCACAACCGAATGCTCAAGCATCTCAGTCGCAAACGACGCCAGCGCATGGACTACCGGAGGAACCGGCGTAGCAATCGTCCTCCCTGAAATAATCAGGGAAGCAGGACTAACGTCAGCCCTGGCAGTACCTAGCTCGGCAGCAAACTACGGGTTCTTCGCAATGAAATGGGACCCGACACTCAAGCACCTCGTGAACCAGTACAACACCTCAACAATCGACACGGCGTACTACAACAACTCTGAAACGCCAACATCGCTTGTCAGCGCAAAGTCAGTGTACTACAGCCCAAGGGGAACGAAGCTGGGTGCAATTGGCACAACCAATGCCCAGTTCAACTACGCGACCAAGCTCGTGTACGCGGACTACTACCTGCAAGCGGCAACCACTGGCGCATCAACCACTGGCGCGACGAGACAAGTTGCGAAAGTCGGCGACACCATTGACATGGGTAGCGGATACTCAGTCAAGGTCGTCGGCATCGACTGCAGCGCAGCCGGCGGAGGCACGTGCGGAACAGCCACTGGACTCGACACCCTTGCACCATCAGAGCCTAAGGCCATGGTGGTAAAGGCGCTCGACACTTCAGCGAGCCCGCTCGTCATCACCGATGCGAACGCAGGCGCATACGCGCAACTCATCGTGGTCGGCGGACCAGCAGTCAACACTGTTGCCAAGGACGCACTTGGAGACGGCGCAATCACCTCAGCGACCGAGGCCATGGTCAAGGTCGTTGGCTCGAAGGTGGTAGTCGCAGGATACTCTGCCGCAGACACGCAGGCAGCTGCGAACGCCCTCATCAAGTGGCTCTCGGACAACAGGGACGCGATAGTGAGGTAAACCCATTTTCGGGGGGCTTTTGCCCCCCTTCTATTTTTTTTAACAACCCCCCGAGCGCAAGCGCCGGCAGGCGCCGGACCGGTTTTGCGGAAAAACGTTTATTAATGGCCGCGGCCAAAACCTTTTTTCACCCAAATTCTTTTTCACCGCTTTTCAACCGACCGGCTTTTCAGTGGTTTAAATGGAAAAAAAAACGATATTGTGGGCATTCACAGTGTTCATAATCCTCGCATTCATGCTGGAAACGTTCATTGTCTTCATGTGGACGCCCTCGAGCCAGGAACAGGGCGCGACGCCGACGCCACAGGCGCAGGCGAATTTCTCCGGCACCGGGGAATTTAGTGCAACAATACTTGATTTCGAGGACGGCCTCCTCGTCGACTGCAACCTCTCGGACTCGACCGCGGCAGCCGGCGCGGTTTCGGGCCTTCCAGGGGTCAAGCAAGTCATTACAATGGGTTCCAACTGGCTGGGCATCGTGCTCAACGGCACGCTGCCGGACACGGAATTCAACGCGCTGCTGGCCGGCCTGAATTCAAGCCTCTCAAAATGGTGCATTCCCATAATGTGGCGGTGGGCGTTCATTGAAGTGGAAACCAACGCGGTTTTCTACAGCCAACTGGAAAACGCAACGGTTTATCCAAAGGACATCAATGATTACAGTTCGTTCTGCCAGTACACGCGCAACTGCCACGTCGCCCGCGTTTACGCGTCGTCCGCCAAAAACGAGTCAGTGACGCTCCTGGGCACTGTTTCGCTTACCGACGGCAGGCTTCAAACTTTTGACGCACAGCAACTGAAAACAGGGCCTGGGACCGGGGCAGTCGGGGAAAGCGAAGGTAACCAGTCGGTTGCGGCCAACCAATCAGGCGGCAACGTTTCAGAAGCGGTCAACGGGCCGGGTGCGGTGAACGAGTCCGGCGGCGCAAACAATTCAGGCTGATGGGTTTAATTTTAGTTGTTTATTTGGTTTGGTTGTTTGATTGTCTTTGAGGTGAATGGATTTGGCTGAAAAAGTCTCTTCAGGCGATTTGGTGCGGCTTGAATACACTGGCCGCGTGGGCGAAAAAGCGTTCGACACCACGGACGCGGATGCGGCGAAACAGGCCGGGATATTCAACGAAAAATCCAAGTACGGCCCGGTGCTCGTTGCCGCAGGCAAGGAACAGGTGATCAAGGGGCTGGACGAAGCCCTCGTGGGCTCCGAAGTGGGCGTGGAAAAGAAAATCACGGTCCCCTCGGACAAGGGTTTTGGGGAAAGGAGGCCCGAATTGGTGCGGTTGATTTCACTCGGCGAATTCCGCAAGCGCGGCGTCGACCCCGTGCCCGGGATGGTGCTTGACTTGGATGACGCGCGCGCAATCGTGCAAAGCGTTTCCGGCGGCCGCGTGAAAGTCGACCTAAACCACGAGCTCGCGGGCAAGACGCTTGAATACTCGTTCAAGGTGGTTGAACGCGTCACCGAAGCGAAGGATAAGGTGGCTGCGCTCGCGAAAGAGCTTCTGCCCGCCCTTCCAGCGCCTGTGTTCAGCGAGGGGAAGGCGACGATTGTCGCGCCAGCCGAGGCGGCAAAGGACTCCGACTACATCGTGTCAAAAATCAGGTTCGTGCAGCAGGCGCTTGCCCTCGTGCCCGAAGTGAAGGCCGTAGTGGTGGTGGAGGAGTATTCCAAGCCAGCAGCCAGGAAGGAAGAGGGCGCAAAAGCCGAGGCAGGCGCGAAAACAGACGCGGGCGCAAGGCCAGGGACCGGCTCCAAAACAGGCGAAGCGGCGGGGGGCACAAGCAAGTAAAAAACAGGTGAAAACAATGGTTTTGGCTCCCGCAGCCTGCGCGGGCCCTGCAAGGGTTTAAATACTTTTCCCAACAATATTGTTCATTACCCTAACTAGTTTTATGTGGTTTGAATGGATGCAGCGAACGCTGAACGGTTTAAGGGAACCACCACCGTGGGCATTGTCTTCGACAAGGGCGTTGCCCTAGCGGCAGACAAGCGCGCCACAATGGGGTATTTCATCGCTTCCAAGGGCGTGGACAAGATTTTCCCGGTTTCGGACCGCATTGCCATGACTATCGCCGGGGTCACTGGCGACGCCCAGTCGCTTGTCCGCCTCATAAGAGCCGAGTTGGAGTTGTACAGGTACTCGCGCGGCGCTACACTGAGCGTGGAAGGCGCGGCAAACCTGTTGGCAAACGTCCTCCAGGGAAACAAGTACTACCCCTACATCGTCCAATTGATTCTCGCCGGCTATGATTCTGCGCCAAGGCTCTTCGACCTCGACTTGGTCGGGGGCTTGATTTCGGAAAAATACACGTCAACCGGCAGCGGAAGCCCCGTGGCTTTCGGCATGCTTGACGAGCACTACCAGGAAGGAATGGGGAAAGAGGATGCCCTGAGGCTGGCAGTGAAGGCGGTCAACGCGGCGATAAAAAGGGATTCGCCGACCGGCGACGGAATAGACCTGGTGTGCATAACAAAGGACGGCACAAAGCGTTATTCAAAGGAAGAGATTGCAAAGCTCGTGGGCTGACCGCGAACGCAAAACAACATACGCGAACCGTTTTCCATCGTTTCCACCTGGTTCCAGGAACCGGGTTTTTCCAGTGTTTTCACCCCGCTTTCATATTTTTTTTAATTTTCTTTGTTTCGGAGGCAATTCCAGACAAGGTGATGTTCAGTGAATGGCTTGAAGGAACTCCAGGAAAGCGTGCAGCAGGTCCTCCCGCCAGCGTGCGAACTGTCAAAAGTTGATTTGGAAGGGCCCCAGATCGTCATCTACCTGAAAAACATCCGCGCTTTTTACGAGGACCCCAACCTCATCACGAAAATCGCGGCCCGCGTGAGGAAAAAAATCATCCTCAGGTGCGATTCCTCGGCGCTCATGCCCCAGGAACAGGCGCTCAAGGCAATCAAGTCAATAATCCCGCCGGAGGCGGGCGTGACCGAGATTCGCTTCAACCCGGTGTTCAACGAAGTCGTGATAGAAGCATTGAAGCCGGGCATCGTCATCGGCAAGGGCGGAGTGGTCCTAAAGAGCATCATTTTGTCAACGGGCTGGTCGCCCCGCGTGCTGCGGGCGCCGACGTCGCCTTCGGAGACGGAGAAAGCGATTCGAAGCGCGTTCATCGCGAACGCAGAGGAGCGCAAGAAGTTCCTCAGCGGCCTGGGAAAAAAGATGCTCGTGCCCAGCACCGGCTGCGACTGGGTCAAGATAACCGCGCTCGGCGGGTTCAAGGAAGTCGGCAGGTCAAGCATCCTGCTCCAGACGCCGAAAAGCAACGTTTTGATGGACTGCGGGATAAACGTGGACACGTCCGACGCAACCAAGGCATACCCTTATTTGAATGCAATGAACCTCGCCTTGGAGCAGCTGGATGCCGTGATAGTCACGCACGCGCACCTGGACCACAGCGGATTCATTCCCTACCTGTACGCCTACGGCTACGAAGGCCCGGTTTACTGCACGCCGCCCACGAGGGACTTGATGATCCTGCTCCAGCAGGACTGCGTCAACGTCCTCAAGTCCGAGACCGGCAGCTCGCCGTATTCGGAGAAGGACATCCGCACTGAATTGAACCACGTGATCACGAGGGACTACGGGGAAGTGACTGACGTTACGCCGGAAATCCGCTTCACGTTCCACAACGCGGGCCACATCCTGGGCAGCGCGCAAGTGCATTTGCACGTGGGCGAGGGCCTGCACAACATCGTGTATTCCGCCGACATAAAATACGGGAAAACCAACCTCTTCGAGCCCGCTGACACGCGGTTCCCGCGCATTGAAACGCTCCTGATTGAAAGCACTTACGGCGCAAGGGACGACATCAACCCGCGCCTGGACGAATGCGAGGCGCGGCTCGTGACCGCGGTCAAGCAGACCCTTGAACGGAAGGGCAAGGTCCTGATTCCCGTTTTTGCAGTGGGCAGGGCGCAGGAAATAATGCTCGCGCTCGAGGCGCACCTCAGGGACGATAACATCCCGGTATATTTGGATGGAATGAGCCAGGAGGCGTCCGCAATACACACGGTGTACCCCGAGTACCTGAGGAAGAACGTCCAGCGCAGGATTCTCCAAAACGATTCTCCGTTCGACAAGCCGCTGTTCAGGAACATGGCCGGGAGGGACCGCAAGGAAATAGCGGAAAGCACGGAACCGTGCGTCATTCTCGCACCGTCGGGAATGCTGTCGGGCGGGCCGTCAGTCGAATTCCTCAAGCTCCTCGCAGGAGACCCGAAGAACTCCCTGGTTTTCGTCGGCTACCAGTCCGCGCTTTCAATGGGGCGCAAACTCCAGTCCGGGGCAAAAGAGGTCCCGATGCTCACCGCCGCGCACAAGCTCGACTCCCTCAAGATAAACCTGGAAGTGACGACGATAGAAGGCTTTTCAGGCCACTCCGACCGCCAGCAGCTGCTGGCGTACGTGAAGAACCTGCGCCCCAGGCCGGGCAGGATTTTCACAATGCACGGCGACGAAAACAAGTGCGACGAACTAGCGCGCACGCTCAACAAGATGATGCACGTGGAAACGAGGGCGCCGATGGACCTTGACACGATAAGGCTTAAGTAAAAAAACCGGGCGCCGGCGCCAGTCAGCCGGTCCCAGCCGCCTTTTTCAACGGACTGCTTTTTCAGCCAGCTATTTCCTTGAATTGAGCCAGCGGTTCACGAAATACATCCCGAGGAAGACCGCGAAGTACGCCACGACCGCGTGCGCCGAAGTCCAGCCGCCAGTGTACACCAGCAGCCCCTCTTGCGCCAGCGACGCCTCAATCCCGGCGCCGATGACCGCAATCACCGCGCTCGAGCAGACGGCGAACAGCCACGAGAACTTCTGCGGGAAAATCCAGTTGTAGGCCGCGCCAGCGGACAACGCGATGAAAAACACTTCTATCGGCACCGCGCCGAGGAACAGCGTGCTCCCGGCCGTGTGCCAGTACCCGAAGAGGGCGCCCGCGTTTTCAAACACCCAGTCAAAGACCGCGAGGATTGCGCCGAGCACCAGGCCCCGCCTCAGGACCGTTCTTTCAGCGCCCTTTTTCCAAAGGCCCGAAACCTGCGCGTATCCCGCGAACGAGCCGGCGATGCCGGCCGCGAGGACTAGGAGATACACCCAGTAATTCAACTGAACCAGAGCCAACCAAACCACCTCAATAGTGCGCGGAAAAAACCGCCAAACCGCTTAAGGCACGCATTTTTTTAAACCGTGGCACGCCCCTTCTAGTCATGCGGATAATTCTCACCGGCACTCCCGGAACCGGGAAGACGGCGGTCGCTGCACGGCTCGCGGCGCTCGCGGGCGGCCCCCTCGTTGACTTGAACGGGTTCGCGCGGAGCCGCAAGCTTTTCTTGAAGGAAAAGGGCTCGTTCGGGGAAAAAACCGTTGACGTCGCTAAAATGGGGAAACTCCTCGCAGGCGAACTCCGGGGAAAAAAATCTTTCGTGGTCGAGGGGCATCTGGCCTGCGAGTTCAGCGCACCGGCCGACGCAGTGGTCGTGCTGCGGTGCGACCCCCGCGTGCTGGAAAAGCGGCTGAAAAAACGCGGGTACCCTGGGAAAAAAATCCGGGAAAACGTCCTGGCAGAGCTGCTTGACTACTGCCTCATAAAAGCAGAGGTGAACTACGGCAAGCCCAAAATAATCCAGGTTGATTCAACGCGCGGCACGACCGCCGCCGCGGTTTTTTCAAAGGCACGGCGGCTGCGCGGCGACCGCGTTGACTGGTCAAGACAGTTGTTGGACGCGAAGAGCCTGAAACGCCTCGTGAAAGAGTGACTTTTTCCGCCTCCGGAGCGCCGAAAAACCCGGTAAATACCTTTAAAAGCCAGTTCCATTAAACAATTGCATTTTCAAGAGAGGTGAAGAAAGGCGATGCCAAAGAAAAAACCAGGAGAAAGCGAGGACGAGTGGGAAGAGGAAGAGGAGTGGGAGGACGACTCCGACTGGGAGGAGGAATCAGAGTAAATCCCCCTCAAGGCATTTGCTTCAATTGCTTTTCTTTTCCTATTTTTTTTCAACATTTTTATCAATCGTTTCCACGGCCACGGCATGGTAGAATGAAACACGCCACCCCCGAACTGCGCGTCATTCTCTCCAAGCCGCAGGGAAAACTGTTGACCGGACAGGAGGCAGCACGGTTCCTGGGCAAAAAACGGGCGGCGCGCAAGGCGCCGTTCATCGCGGCAGTCGGCGACGCGACCGCATGCCTCCTGCTTCGCAAGCGCATAATCCCCGACCTCGCAGTCTATGATTTGCGGAAACTCCGCGAGCCCGTCACCGCTGGCGAAAAAAAACTCCTGGAATCCTTTCCTGCGAGGAAATCCACTGCCGCGAACCCGTCCGGCACCCTCACTCCCGCGCTTTTCTCCGCCCTGAAAAAAATATTTTCCGCCGCAGCCCGCGGAAAGGCGCGGGCGCAAAGGGCGCCGGCAAAGCTTTTCATCAAGGGGGAAGAGGATTTGGCAGTGATTCCAGTCGTCCTGCTGGCTCCGCCCGGCGCTTTCGTGGCATACGGCCAGCCCCACCAGGGCGTGGTCATGATTCATGCAAATGCGGCCGCAAAAAGGAAAATGAAGCGGATTTACGCGGCGTTCGCGTCCCGGCCCTGAGGGCAGTTGTCCAGTTATTTGCCTTCGCCGGGCCCTGCCGCTCCTTCGGCCTGCTGCATCATCACAGTATATTGGAGGGTGATTGCGTCAGTTGGGACGAGTTCCTCTTTTTTTATCCCAAGTTTCTCGAACAGCTTCTGCGCCTGCTCCTCGTTCTTCTTCCTAACGGCATCCAGCTTGGTCGCCGGGAGCGAGACTTCGACGAAGTCGCCGAAGCCGGTCACGCTGTAGACATTGACTGCCAGCGCCCCTGACAAAAACGACCACACTGTCACTTCCCTTGAAAAAATAGTCTTGTACCCGATTTCATCCAGGTTCTCCGCTATCTCGTAGGCGCTTTCCACTTCCATCCCGAGCTTCTCCTCCTCGCGCAGCATGTAAGCGTCCGCGATTATTTTCTCTTTTTGGGTCTTCTTGTCGGTGCGTACGATGAAATACGAGTAAACTCCCTCGCCGTATTGCTTGGCGTGCACCTCGTCCAGGAACTCGCCGCCGCCAATGAACCGGCCGTGCTTCTTCATCTTGCCAACGAGGTCCTCGGCGTCCTCGACCGGCGCCGTCAGCCGCTCTTCCGGGAGCTTCCACTTCAGTTCGTGCACCGGCGGCTTCCTCTTCTTTTTGCCGAGGAAAAAGTCCCGCAACACTTCAAGGTCGAACTTCGCTGGCATGCAAAACCCGGAAGCATCACCTTACAGTTCCTTTAATTCCTTGCCCTTGCGGACGGAAAACACGTAAACAAGCCCGGCGAGCGCGGCCAAACCGAACGCGCCCAAGAGCCAGTAAAACCCGTCCCCGGCGCCGGCGGCAGCCGCTTCACCGGTCATTCCCAACACCGTTCTTTCCATTCCCGACGCAAGAAAATACGAGTAAAAGAACTTGTTTTCCCCCAGCGCGTCCTCCGCCTCCGCGAGCGTTTTCCCGGTGTCCGGGGAACCGAACTGCTTCTGCTTCTCCCCCGCCAGCTTCAATTCCTCCCCTGCCCGGTCGCCCATCTCGCCCGCGGTTTCCTCAAGGCCGCTGCGCGCCGCTTCCAAGTCAGCAATTGTCGACTGGATGAACGCCGTCGAATACTTATTGAACTCCCCGGACTCCATCGCGGCCCACGCCGAATCAAGTTTGCCCGTTGCCTTTTGTGCCGCGTCAGCGCGCTTGCCTCCCTCGACGTAGAGCAGGGATTTTTTCCTCGCCGCAGCCGCGCCGCCGTCTTCCGGCACCCAGAAAGCGGTTGCAAAAGCCGCGGCCGCCGCGGCAACCGCCTCCCTCTGCTTGTCATAGTCGGCGAACAGCGCCTTCTTGTCCGCGGCCTCTTTTTCCAAAACCGCGGCGTCAGCCGCGATTCGTGCAGTGACTTCGCCGGCTTTTCCGAAAAACTCGGCCCACTTGCCGAGCGCCGCGAAGCCGGCCAACTCGGCCAGTTCACCTGCTTTTGCACCCTGTTTCCTGGCGTCGTCGACTGTTTCGCTGGCGCGCTTTTCGAGAACGGCCCGCGCGTCGGAGATTTTTTTCCACGCTCCCGCATCGTCGCCCTCGCCGGCGAGCCCAAGGGCCTCGTTTGCCAGCGCAATGGCCGCTTGGGCGGAATCAACCGCCAGCCCTTTTTGAACCAGTTCCCCGCACGCGGCGGCCAATTTGTTTGCCTCGGCTTCAACCGCCCCGCCAGCCCCTTTTCCCGTTGCCGTGATTTTTTCCTCAATCCCATCCCCTATCGCGATCGCGCGGGCAAAATCCTTTCCAGCGAACGCGTTGCGCGCCGCCACAAGGTCACCGGCAAGTATCTGGAACAGGACCGAGTCATTGAGCGCAGCCATCATCTTTTCCACTGAAGCGATTTTAGCGGCCGCGGCGGCCTCGAGCGAAGCGCATGAAACCGTTATTTCCGCGCTTTTCTCGTCGCCTTTCTGGAACCAAGGCACGCGGAATTCAGCGCTTACGAAACCGTTCCCGTACCGCGCACTGCCCTCGAGCCCGGAAACCGCGACGCGTTCGCCGCACGCGATTTCCCTCGCGTAACGCAGTTCAACCCCGTCCAAGTCAACGTACCTGTTCCGGAAAACGACGCGGAACGAAAGCGAATTGTTCCCCCCGAGCGTCTCCTCGCTGGCTTCAAAAGGTTCATCAATGGAATAACGCACGACGACCTTGTTTTCGCCCTTGGCGGCGTTCACCACTGCCGCGACCCGGCTCCCGCCCCCGTTCGCCTCGGAGTCCCATGAAAAAACCCTGTCCGAGGAGACGCTGAAGCGCGCCGGGAAACCGAATTCCTTTTCAACCAGCACCTTCGCTTCGCGCGTGGAGGAAAAAACGATTTCAATCCTCTTCACCGCCTCGCGTTCGGTCGCCCGCTCCGTGGCCTCGGTTTCCTTTTCCGTCTCCGCCACGGTTTCGTAATACCTTCCCTTGAACGAGTACTCTGCGCCCTCCGCCACGCCGGAAACGTAAACCGTTCCGCCGGCCACGCGCACCGCCCCGCTTTTCTCATCCGCCACGAAATCGGCGGGAAGGACCGGCGCGGACAACGCGATTTCGCCGCCGTATTCAAGAGGCAGCTCGTTCCGCGCCGCGAATTCCGCGGTGATTTCTGTTTTCTCGCCCAACCGCACGAGGCCGACGGACTCGGAAAACGCCATTCCCTCCTCCAAGTGCCTTTTCAGCGCCTGTGGCGCGTTCGCCTCCGCGCGCGACAGGATTCCTTCAAGCAGGCGCCGCGTTTCGGCCAGCGACCCAATTGCAGCCCGCGCGTCAAGAGCGCCGCCCGGGAAAAACTTTTCCACACCCGCCACGCGCAGCCGCTCGTCAGCGGTAAGGAGGGAGTCCATTTTTTTCACGCGCTCCCAATACCCTTCCAAAAGCGCGCCGTATTTTTCAACAGCATCAGCCACCACGCCGTCCGAAATGCCGTCCAGGTCCTTGCCAAGCACGGAAAGAACCTGGGCCGACTCCTCGTCCGCGCCAGCCTTCAGTACAGCGTATTCAATGGCCCGCAGCCTTTCACTCTCGTAACCGGTTTCAAGCCCGTCGCCCTCGGCCTCGGAAACCATTTCCTTCACGCGGTTGATTTTCTCAACTGCCCGCGCCTTCTCCTCCTCCACGGCTTCAATCCCGCCAGCCTGTTTCCCGATTTCCCCGAGTGCGCGGATTTCCTTGATGAAGAAATTGATGCGGTCGCCCCGCGCAGCCGAATTCATTTCCCGGATTTTCTTCTCCTCGGCGCCGAGCATTTCCCGCGCCTTCGCCGACGCCCGCGGGTTGGAGAGTTCGGCGGCGTCGGCAGCCGCCTCTGCCTCAATGAAGGCAGTCTTCGTCTTCTGTTCCGCCTTGCCGTCAAGGGCCGCGCTCCGGTCGGCAAGCAAGACCGTTTCCGCCACGGCATCGTCAAGCCTTCCCGCCGCCTCCTGCAGCAGGCGCATGGCATCAGAATAGTATCCGCGCTTCTTCGCCTGCATTTTATCCCCTGCCAGGGAAGAAAGCCTGTCCGCCTCCTCGCGCGCCGCGCTTATCTTGCCGATGCTTTCCCGGAACGAGCCGACGCCGTATTCGCTGCCAACTACCTCGGTCCATTCGTCGAAAAACATGCTAGTCTCGCCCACGGCCCACAAGCGCATTGCATCCACTTCGCCCCACCTGATTTTCACTTCCAGCGACTTTCTCGCCCAATCCTCCTTCAGCGCGGCGTATTCGTCAACGAGTTCCCCCACGGCCTTATTCGCCTTCCTCGCCAAAACGATTTCCTCGCCCAAGAGGCTGTTTTCGCCGGCGAGCTCGTTGATTACAGCAATCACGCCGCCGCTGCCGACGGTCCTGTTGCTGAACCCGGCCCAGACGCCGTCCAAGGCGCCGGCTGCGCGCACGAGGCGCGGGCCGACCCCTTTCTCGCCCCCGGTTTTTTCCTCAACCAGCAGCGCCGCTTCCCTTGCCTCAGCCATCACTGCCGCGGCAGAGGTGCCTGTGCCGTCGCCAACCAGGCCATCCAATTCCTTCAGCACCGAGTCCACGCCGCCGAGTCCCGCCTGCGCTGCCGCGACCGCGTGCCTGAGCGCCTCCGCGCCGGCGGCAAAGCATTCGGCGGACATTTGGCCGTAGAAGTACCTGCGCGAAACCAGGTCGCCGCCGAGGAAATTACGCTGCCACCACGCGCTCTTCCCGGCTTCGGCGAGCCACTTGTTGGCTTCAATCCCCTCGGCCAGCGCGCCGGAAAACTCTTTTTCCTCCACGCCCTTGGGGAAAATGATTTTCGCGCCTTCAAACGCGCTGCATGACTGGGGAAGCAGATAGAGGTACCAGGTGTCCGGGTACTCCGGCGGCAGGCGGTAGGAGAATTCCGCGAACCACGCGCCGGAAAACGACGAAAAAAGGAGAACGACTGCAAGGAACGCGGCGCGCCTCATGGTGGGATGAAAAGAAGGCGGTTAAAAAACAAAACCCGGGTTTTAGAAAAATTCTACTCCTTAGAATTTTTTCAAGGGCTTGGGCGGCGCGTGCTTAAGCGCCTCGCTCTCCTTCACGTGCGCCAGGATTTCCTTGGCGATTTCGTTGGAAATCTCCGGGGAAAGGTATTCCTCGTTCATTTTCAACGGGGTGGTTCTCTTCAAGTAATAAGACAACCTGGCTGGAGCGGACAGGGGCCGTACCTCTTTGGCATTCGTTTCCTTCAATAGCTCGAAAAACGCCTCCGCGTTTTTTCCACCGCGCTTCAATTCCGTGAAAACCGCGGGAACTTCAACGATTCCCACCTTGGATTCTGGCAGGAACCCTACTTTTTTGTTTGAAAAAACCGCGTCGATAGACGGCGTTGCGTGGAAATTGTATGCGTAATCCGCTCCGGCTTTTTTCCTCACTTCCTGCGCCAAGTCAAGGGACCGCGGGATTTCCTTGGTCACCTTCACGAGTTTTTTCCTTTCCTCAACCTGGTTGGGCCCGAGTTCTTTTGCCTTGGAAGCGATTCCCAGCGCAGTCTTCTCAAAAGGATGCTTGTAGTATACGACGTCGTGCCCGGCCTCGCGCAGGATTTCCGCGACTTTGCGCGCGTGGTGCTGTGCAACGACCTCGTTCGGGTGCTCGTTCGCGATTATCGCAATCCGCGCCATGGGCAAATCGGGCCGGCCAAGGATTTAAACCCGCGCGCCCCCAACTGTCATAATGCTTTCGCTGAAACAGGGAACGTTCCTGGTCCGCCTCGCGCGCCGCGCAATCCAGTGCAAATTGAATGGAACGAAGTGCGACTTTAAGCAACAGAAACCAGCGGCAAAGTTCAAAAAAGCAGGCGCGTTTGTCACGGTAACCGCGCACCCGGGAAGGGAGTTACGGGGATGCATCGGGTTCGTCCAGCCAGTGATGCCGTTGGATGAGGCAGTGGCTGCGGCCGCTGTCGAGGCGGCGTTCGGGGACTACCGGTTTCCTCCGGTTGGGCGCGGGGAACTGGGAAAAATAGTGGTTGAAGTGAGCGTGCTGTCTCCGCTGGAGCGCCTAAAGCCGCCTGCTGCCGGTTATCAAAAACAAGTCATTGTCGGGAAGCACGGGCTCGTCATCGAATGCGCCGGTTCCGGGGGCCTCCTCTTGCCGCAGGTGGCGGTTGAATTCAATCTGGATTCAAGGGAATTCCTTAACCAAGTGTGCTTGAAGGCGGGGTTGCCGCCGGACGCGTGGCTTGGCAAGGGTGCGAAGTTGTTCAGGTTCGCGGCCCGGGTTTTTTCCGAGGAGTCGCCGGGCGGGGCGGTCGTTGAAAAACGCCGGTGAAGGAATCTATAAATTCCTTGAATGCAACATAATTTGCGGGCAGCGGGTTCCGGTGATTTCAATGGCTCTCGAACTCATTAAAGAAGGCGGCGGTTCGCGGCCGGTGCGGCTGATGCTGGCCGGCCACCGTTGCAGGGCGGGAAACGAGTGCGGGCATTATGAACTCCCTTATCTGGCAGAAACCGGCAAGGGACTGGTCCTTTCAAGCGGTTACCTGCGCTTCTGTTCCCGGCACCAGGGAAAAAAGCGCGGGAGCGCGGTTTTTGGGGGCATGCAGCGCATCCTCTCCGAAGTGGCGCGGAGAAGCGGGCGCGAAGTAATTCACCTGACCCACACCGACCCCGGAAACCGGGCCGCGATAAGGCTGAACGAGAAATTCGGCTACCTACGCATAAAAGATTTTGAGGAGCCGCAGCCAGAGGAAGAGGGCGAAACGTGGCCGGTTTCGCGCGCCCAGTTCAAGAAAATTTTTTCCCCCGCCGACAAGCCGGCGAAACTGACTCCGAAGGAGGAGTTGATTGTCAAAACTCTTCTCGCGAAAACGAAGGGCGCAAAAGAGGCGGACAAGCAGGTCAGGGAATTCCTGGCTTCCGGAAAGTGAAGGCAGGGGCGTGCAGTATTATATTTCGCCCCTTCAATGAATTGCGGTGGGGTTTGCATGCGTTTCTTCAAACACGGCGAAGTGCTCGCGATAGTGCTGCCCGAGTCGCTCAGGAAGTCGTCGGGCGCAAGGGAAGGGGACGAGTACGAGTTCCTCCAGTTGGAGCCGGGCGTTTTCCTCATGATTAACAGGGACAGCCTCGGCGGAATGGCAAAAGCGGGCGTGGTCGCGCAGTTGGCGAAAAAACTTTCCCCACAACAGGCAGGGGATGCGGCGGCCGAGGGCATTGCCGCGATTGGTCCAATGGGAGGCGGCGCTGCAACCAAGGAATTTGAGGCAGGCGGAGCCGGGAAAAGCGGCGCCGAGTGGGTGAAGGGCGCGGGCGCTGTTGACGCAGAAAAACTCCTTGAAACCAAGGGTTATCTCGTGATTGAGCAGGAGGCTGATGCGCGCGAGGCTTCGGTGCTGCTTGAGAGGAAAATCCGGGACGGGGTTTTTTTCGGAGTGCGCGGTTTTGACAAGAAGTTTTATATAGTTTCACGACAGTTTTATACTGCGTTCTCCCCGAGGATCGCGAAGGCAATCGCAGGCAAGCCGCTTCCAATGGCCGAGATTTCAGCAGGCCTGAAGCTCAGCGAGCAAGCATGCACCGCGCTCCTCCAAGTGATGAAGGAGAAGGGGGAAGCGATTGAAAAGAGGCGGGGCGTGTTCGAGCTCGTGAAGTGAACGCGGGTTCGTTAGATGAAAAAAGGAAACGGTTTTTGAAAAGCGGTTTTGAGGGGGTTTGGAAAGTGAAGGCGATTTTCGTGCTTGCTGAATCGGAACAGGGCCTTGATGAGGCAATGGATTTCGACGGAGAGGAACTGATTATTTTGCTTCCGCTTGACAAGTCGCGGATCGCTTCCGGTTTCGACCGCCACGTGAAGCGCCTGAGGACCAGGGCACAGGAGTTGAAGAGCACCCTCAAGCAGCGCGGCGTGAAGGCAAGGGTCGTGGTGGAGTGGGGGAACCGCAACGAAGTCGTGAGGAACGCTTCCCTCCGCGAGTACGCCAACGTCATAAACCGGCTCTGAGACCGGGCAGTGGGCAAGACAATTAAACCACGCCTGTGGCTGGAGGCGCGCGCGGCCTAGAGGATTACGTGCAGCAGCAGTTCCGCAATGATTACCACGGCGGCGAAGGCCACTACTGCGCGCGGGTCCAGCTGGATGTTGCTTGAAGTAACGTCGTAGAAGCGTATCAAGCCGGTTGAACTCGACGGCGCGCTTATCTTCTCTCCCACTTGCATTCACCTTGTCTGCTGCCTGCATTTGTTAGGGTTGCGAATATTTAAAACTTGGCAGGCACCTGTTCTTTTCATGGCAGACGGCTTCGAGGAAATAAAGAAGGAATTGCCCCACGTCATCGTCCTTTGCCTCCTCATCATCGTCCTACTGGTCGTCGTCACGAAATTCAAGGTAATCCACTGTTCCCAAATCCCCCAATGGTGCGACATTTACTGCGGCATAATGGGGCGCTCGCGCGTCGCCATCATTTCCGCAGACGCCGGCATCGGGAACCCGGTTGGCCTAGCGAGGGTAATGCAGTCGCAGAGGTATTCCATCCTGCCCGAACAGTTTCCAGCCTCTGAAATGTCCTATGGCTTGATAAAAGACTACGAGCTAGTCGTGCTTGAGCGCTTCAAGAACATCACCGTCGGCCAGGTGAACGCGCTGAAAATGTATCTGAACGGCGGCGGGGCAGTGCTGTGGATAGGGGATTCGGCCAGCAGGCTCTACCTGAGCGAGCAGGACAAGGCCGAGGCCCGGGTTTTGAACGAGTCGTGGGCTTCCCAGAACAAGACAGCCGGCGGGCTTCCCTACTACGAGTGGCTTGAAAAGAAGGTGAAGGACACGCAGGGCTTCGGAGACCTTTCAAGCTACTTGAGGGCGACTTACGTCGGGAACAAGAACTCAACTGCGCCGCTCACGCTGCGCATAGTCGCCCAGGACCACATGGTTTCAAAGGGCTTGAAGACGGAGTTCCTCGTGCCTCCCTCGGAGTTCGCGGCCGTGAGCGAACAGCCGGCCACTGTCACTAAAATAGCGGTCATCAAGATGGGTAACGCCGAATACCCCGCCATTTTCGAATCCAACTACGCGGGCAAGATACTTTACGTCGCGTTCCCGCTCGAGGCAATGAACTCCAGTTCCCTAATGTCAAACATATTGGACTACCTCGTCACCTGCTCCTTTTCATGAGCCGGCGTGAGCGGCCCGGACCAGGCACTGCCTCCGGATAAGAGACGTGGAGAGGGGCGAAAAAGCCCGTTGGGCGCCGCAAGCCCACCGGAAACGTTTTTAAACCATTATTCCCCAATCAAATCCGGTGAGCAAAAAATGTATCCTCCAGAGCAAAAGAGTTATTTCGAAAGCACGATACCACTGATTCTCATAATAATACTCGCGGTTTTCCTTGCGGGCAAGTTCGGTTTCCTGAACCTGTCTGCAGTCCCGGTCGTCGGATCGCTTTTCCCTGCGGCGAGCATAAAAGTGGCCATAGTCGGGAAAGCTTCGCCGGAACTCAAGGCCATGCTCACCCTCGAGGAAGCGAGGACCCGCGGCATAGTTTTGGCGGACTGGAACATGAAGCAGGAAAGCATTTACCCCGGGACGCTGAACAACATTGACGTCATAATCCTCCAAGCCTACCAGGGAGAAGGCATCTACTGCGACCGCACAGCCAGGCAGGCGATCACCGAGCGCGTCAAGGCGGGCGGAAAACTCATAGTAATCGGCGACGCGTGCACCCGCGTCCACGAGGACCCGGCGGCAGTCGGGTGGGAAGTGGGCATAGGGTTGCTTGGCGACGTCATGCCGGTCACGGTCGGCGGAGTCACCAAGGACAAGCAACTTATCCAGACTTACCCATCGGAGGGAAAACTGAAGATTGTCTCGGTCGACCACCCGCTGTTCAACGGAATAACCAACTTCTACTTCTCGGGCGCAATGACCGACGTGGTCCCCAAGAGCAACGCGGGAGTGCTCGCGTACCTGGACGTCGGCTCAAGCCAGGTGACTGCGCCGGCGAAGTTCGCGATAATCGAGAGCACCGGCCTGCTCACGGGAAAAACGATGTACTTCTCGTTCGACCCGGGAACGGCGTCGCGCAACATGCTCTACAACACGATACTCTACCTCAAGGGCGCAAAGGGGTAAAAAACCCTTTTCCGGCCTTTTTTTCAATACCCCCAGCCGCGGCGCCGCCAGGGTCAAGCAGCACAGGCCTTTAAGCTCCGTTGCCGACTGGAAACCGGCTGGTCAGCCGAGCTTGTGCAACGGAATGCCCTTGATTTCCCGCAGCGTCCTGCCAAAGAGCTTTAACCTGAAGGCGGCATTGGAGAAAGCCCGCACCGTGCCGTGCGCTGCAGCCACAAAACGACCGCGCTCCTCCATGAAAACACTTGTGCAACCCCGCGTTTTTTAACCCGCCGCGCGCCAGCCCGCGCTGCCTGCGGAAAACAACAACCAATTGCTGCAACAACGCGCCTGCCTTGAAATTTCATTCAACGCAGACAAGCACGTTTAAAAACCAGTTTTTCCCCATTAATGCGATTTTTCAGTCAAAACCAGGAAAAACAACAAAACACCATTTTGAGGTGGGGAAAATGACAGAAGAAAACACAATCTACGTGGGCAAAAAAGACGTCATGAGCTACGTCCTCGCAGTGATGACGCAGTTCAACCAAGGCATTGCCGAAGTGCACTTGAAGGCGCGCGGCAGATCCATTTCGTGCGCGGTGGACACGACCCAGATAGTGAAAAACCGCTTCATTTCAACGCTCCAGATAAAGGACATCAAGCTGACGACCGAGGAACTCACCTCCGACGACGGCAGGACAAACAGAGTCTCGAGCATGGACATCACCCTCACCAAAGGATAAGCGAAACGAGGGGGCGTTTTTTTTCCAATGGCCGGCGCCAGCCCGGAGCGAAGGGGTGCCCAGAAACCAATAAATCCCCTCCTGCCCACGTTTATCCATGAAGACTCCCGTGTGCGAAATCGACGCCAAGAGCGGTTTCCTGTGCCCGGCGTGCCAGGACCGGCTGTCCAGAGGCGAGTTGACCGAGGCGGACGTGGAAGTCTCCCGCATTTTGCACAAGTACTTGGAGCAGTTCAGCCTCGGGGCCGTGGAAGTGGGCAAGGCCATTGACTGCGGCAAAACCCTCGTAATCCTCACCGAATCAGATGCGGGCCTCCTCATCGGCCGGGGCGGGAAAGTTGCTTCCGTGATTGCGAAAGACTACGGGAAGCCGGTGAAAATCATCCAACGCACCGCGGACTTGAGGAAAATGGTGGAGGAACTAATCCTGCCAGTGCGCGTGCTGGGAATCAACGAAGTGTTCAAGGGCGGGGAAAAAGCGTGGCGCGTCAGGATAAAGCGCTCGGACGCCCTGCGGCTGCCGATGCAGCTCAGCAGCATAGAAAAAGTCCTCGCCCAACTCACGGACCAGAAGACGACAATCGCTTTTGAGTGAAGAGGAAGCGAAAACATGAACCTTGAAACAATTAAAGCATGGTTTGGCCTTCAGACGACTCATGACATCAAAAGAACTATTCTTGTGAACAAAAATTCTATATCTTTTGTCACTGACACTTTAAACGTAACTTTTCCACCCAAAACCTCTCCCTTTACTGGGCAAATTCGCATTGGCAATAAATACTTTCGAGAACTTCCAGAAGTAATTCTTGCCGCAATTCTCCTTCATGAGGCCGGTCATAAGCGGCTGTTAAACAATTTAATATTTGGAATCGCAGTTGGTTCGTTTGTAACTGGGTTGTTTGTAATTGGTTTGTCACTTTTAGCAAGCAACCTCATACTTGGACTGGCCGGCATAGTATTCATAGTATTATTTGTAGGCATTACCTGGTTAAGTGAGTTTCATGCAGATTATGTATCTTCCAGAGAACTGGGGTATTTGCCTCTTACCGAGGCGCTGAAAGAGTATCGTAAGATTCCTTCCAAAATATGGCCGCCCGTTCTTTTTGTGATTAAGTGGCTTCATCCGCCGGACAAGTGGAGATATTTGCTGATGAAAAAAATCGTGAAAACTTCCAGAATAAAAGCAAGGGTACGGCTGGTTACTTAAATAAAAAAAATAAGGTGGGCCCGAAGGGAATCGAACCCCTAATCTTTCGCACGTCAAGCGAACGTCTTCGGCGGAACCGAAACCGCGAACCGGTTCGGATCCTTTACCATTGTCGAACCCTTTCATTTTCGGAGGCGGCTTCGCGTTTTCTTTTGGTGAAGCTTTTCTTTTCCTAAAAGAAAAGGTTCTTCGACTACGGGCCCGTTAATCATTTCCCCAGCGCGGCTTTTATTTTCTTCGCCACGGCCCCAAACTCGGCTTCCGACGGCATTTTCCGCATTGGAATCTCGTTCAACAAGTTCTTGTACATTTCGTCATCCAGGTTCCTTGGGATTACGTGGAAGTGCACGTGGTTGACCTTGAGCTCGCTTTCGGCGAGGAACGGGCGGTAGTGCTGGCGTATGTCCGCGCCGCCTGCGCCAGTGGCTTTCAGGACGGCTTTCTCCATTTTGGCTACGTGGAGGATCAGGGAACAGAGTTCTTCCTTCGGCATTTCCATTATGCTCGCGTAGTGCTTTTTCGGTATCACGAGGGTGTGGCCTGGCACGAGCGGCATGTGGTCGAGAATGGCCAGCGTGTGCGCGTCCTCGGCGACGATGTGCTGTTTTTTCCTTCCAGCCACGATTTCACAGAAAGCGCACGCCACCAAACCACCCGCGCCTAACGTTAGTGGACTCGGCGGGAGTCGAACCCGCAACCTCATGCATGCCATGCATGCGATCTTTAATGCGCTTTTGCCGGCGCTCCGGCTTGGGCGTGCCATTGATCTACGAGCCCGTTTGAAAATATGTCGGCACCGTTTTTTATACCAGTTGGCTGCGGGAACGACCAGTGCTATTGATGGTGAGCCATCCTGCGGCCGCGCCACTGGAAACCACGCCCCTCCCCTGCTTTTATTCAGGGTTTTTCAGGGGAATAGTGGAAGAGTGGAACCGAGGGGGGTTTTGTGGCGCACTGGTTTTTTAAACGGTTGCGTGAAATTAGTTTCCTTTTTACAGGGTGGGTTTGAATGGAGCAGGTCGTTGTCGCAGAGGACGCGGTGGGAAAGTTCGAGGAATTCTTCTCGTCGAAACTGGAGCTGCAGATTCTTGAATTGGCGACGGCGTACCCGGAGAAGCGGAGCCTTGAAGTGGATTTCGGGGCGCTTGAGAAATTCAATCCCGACTTGGCAGACGCGCTGCTGGCGTCCCCGGACGAGAACGTCCGCGCATCCGAACAGGCGATTGGGCGGAGAAACGCGCCGACTTCGAGCGGGAAAAAGTTTTCGCCCCACGTGCGTTTCTTCAACCTGCCCGAAGCAAAGGACGTGAACGTGGATGTCCAGCACTTGGGTGCCGAGCACTTGAACCACTTGGTCCGCGTGGAAGGCGTCATAAGCTGGATTACCGACATCAAGCCCCTGATGAAGACCGCGTTGTGGGAGTGCATGCACTGCGAGGCCACGATAAAAACCTCGACCGAGAAGAGCGCGGTTCGCGTGCCTGCGGTGTGCAAGTGCGGGAGAAAGGACTTCAGGCTCGTTGAAGAATCATCGGATTTTTTGAACATCCAGCGCGCGCAAATGCAGGAGCCTGTTGAGAAGCTGCGTGGAAACGTCCCGACGTCGCAAATCCAGTTGTGGATAGAAGACGACCTGACTAACGAGGTGGCGCCGGGAGAGAAGTTCGTCGTCACCGGCATTTTGCGCCTAAAGCCCTCGGAGAAGGGCGGGAAGGGGAAGAACAGCGTTTACGAAAAGCTGCTTGACGTCCACCACCTGCACAGGTCCGAAAGGGAGTTCGAGGACCTCATGGTGACGAAGGATGAGGAAAAGGCGCTCCAGGAGCTTGCGAAGAACCCGCGGATTTTTGAAATGATTATCAAGAGCATTGCGCCCAGCATCTACGGCCACGACGAGCTCAAGGAAGCCATCGCGCTGCAATTGTTCGGGGGCACGCCTGACAAGGTGCTGCCTGACGGGCAAAGGATAAGAAGCGACCTTCACTTGCTGCTCATCGGGGATCCGGGCGTCGCAAAGAGCAGTATTCTTGAATACGTTTCCCGCCTCGCACCCAAATGCGTGTACGTCAGCGGCGGAAGCGCGAGCGGCGTCGGGTTGACTGCCAGCGCCGAGAAAGACAGCGATGGCGAGGGCTGGATTTTGAAGGCCGGGGCAATGGTCCTCGCGTCCGGGGGATTGGCGTGCATTGACGAATTCGACAAGATGGATGAGTCGGACAGGGGAGCCATCCACCAGGCAATGGAGCAGCAGGTCATCAGCATCGCAAAGGCGGGAATAGTCACGCAGTTCAAGGCACGGACATCGGTTCTGGCCGCGGCTAACCCGAAGCTCGGAAGGTTTGACCCGAACGAGCCGCCGGCGAACCAGTTCAACATAAGCCCGGCGCTCCTTTCAAGGTTTGACCTCATTTTTGCAATGCGGGATGACTTGGACGAGGCGAGGGACGCGAAGATGGCCGACCACATCCTCATGGGGCACCGGCTTGCAAGCGAGAAACGGATCCCTGTAAAGGGCGAAAAGGGCGAGGCGATACTGCCGGTCATTGCCGGCGACCTGCTCAGGAAATACATCTCTTATGCAAGGAAAACCGCTTACCCGATTCTCACGAACGAGGCAGCGGAGAAAATAAAGGACTATTACGCTGAATTGAGGCGGCTGGGCGCCAAGCAAAACACTTTCCCGATCACTCCCCGGCAAATCGAGGGAATCGTTAGGCTTGCGGAGGCGTCGGCGAAACTCAGGCTGAACGCTAAAGTGGAGTTGCAGGACGCCGAGCGCGCAATCGGCCTCTACGACCACGTGCTGAAAAGCATTTTCGTGGACCGCGAGACAGGCAACCTTGACTCCGACATCATTTCCATCGGCCAGCCGAAGAGCAGGCTGGACAAAGTGCGTTCAATAATGGGCATAATAGGCGCGATGGAGAAGCAGGTGGATGCCGTCGAGATAGAGGAAGTAGTGAAGGAGGCGGTGAGGAGCCACGGGATGGAAGAGCACTATGCGCGCCACCTCGTAGAGGAACTCAGGAGGCAAGGCGACCTTTACTCTCCGAAGCCGGGGCACGTGAAGACCGCGCGCGGGAAATCCTGGTGAACGCCGCGCCCAGGGACCGGCCTTGCTTAATTGCGTTTGATTCGGCCGGCGGGCCGGGAGAACGGCCTAGGGCATGGTTTTAATTAATTCCGCCAGCGTCAGCAATGCACTACCGGGGTTCATGGGGGTTGCAAATGTTTTCAGTAAGGCTCGTTCCGGCGCTCGTGCTCACTTCATTCGTTTTCACCCAGTTCCTTGCACTGGTCGTCGGGTATTCCTTCATTGCCCAGGGCCTGACAGTGGTTGAAAACCCCTCCGACGTCGGGAATTCCCTTTTCTTCTTCGCCTACATCGTCGCGGCAGCGGTGTTCATACTAGTCGTGTTAAAGTTCTACAAGGGAAAGAGACTCTTCCTGGTCCTTGAACTGCTGCTGATATTCTTCTCCTTCCAAATGCTTTCCTCGATGGTGACCGGCGACTGGGTTTACCAGCTCATCATCAGCGCGCTGGCCGTCGGGGTCCGCTTGAAGGCGCCCGCGGCCAAGAACGTGCTCCTATTGTTCGTCACGGCCGCGGTCGGTGCGCTGCTGGGCGCGAGCCTTGACGTGCTTCCGGCAGTGGTTCTCGCCGTCCTGTTGGCGGGGTACGACGTGGTTGCAGTGTTCTTCACCGGCCACATGATTACGCTCGCAAAGCAGTTGGACAAGCGCGAAGCCGCGTTCAGCGTTGACGTGAAAGTGAAGAAGGAGTCCATGCAGCTCGGGACCGGGGATTTGGTGATTCCGGCGGTGCTCGCGGTGTCCGCGTTGAAAATAAGCTACGGTGCGGCGATATCGGTCGTGGTTGGCGCGACCGCGGGCATGATAGTGTTGATTTACATCCTCCAGCACAGGCGCGGGTATCTTCCCGCGCTCCCGCCGATCATCGGCTTCGCCCTCGTGGGCCTCGGCGCCTGGCTGTTCCTCCCGTAGGCATTTAATAACGCCCCGTCACAAATCCTCTCTGGTGGAAAGAATTTGAGCGCATTCGCTTCGTATGACAAGCTGTTGGACCGCCTTTACTCGTCGCTCCCGGAAAAGAAAACCACCGGGGAACGCTTCGAAGTGCCTACGGCGGAGCCGCTTATCCAGGGGAACCAGACGATCATAAAGAATTTTGACGCAATCTGCTCCGCGCTGAGGCGCAAGCCCGAAGCGGTGGCGAAATACCTTTCCAAGGAACTGGCGTCGCCGGGCAGCATCGAGGGCGGGCGGCTTGTCGTCCAAGGACGGTTCGGCCTGAAGACAATCAGCGACAAGATACAGTCTTACGTGGACACACGCGTGATTTGCCGGGAGTGCAAGAAGCCGGACACGCACACCGATGAAATAGGGCGCGGCGTGAAAATACTCATCTGCGAAGCCTGCGGCGCAAGGACGCCGATACGCGCATAAAAAGGGTTGGATTCATTAATGTTTTTTAGAAAGTGTTCGGTCGCGAGGTGAGGCGGATGGAAAAAAGGCAGAAAACGCGGTCTTGGAAAAACCTTTTAGGGCAGTACGAGACGCACTTCAAGATAGGGCTCGCAACCGGCGTGCTGTCGCTGCTTTTCATGGTGCCGTTGGCGAAACTCTCGCTTGCCGACCCGTTCTGGTTCTTCTGCATAATCCCTCCGATGGTGTTCGCCGGAGTCGCCGGCATCCTCCTGGCGAGGAACCTGAGGAAGCCCTCGCGGATTGACGCGCTCGCGGCCGCGCTAGCGTTCGCGGTAGTTTACGTGCTCGCCCTCATGCTTTCCACGCCAGTGGAGTCAATCTTCTGGTTCGGAAACAACCTGTTTGGGACGCCGCTGGTGATTTACTTCTTCAGCGCCCTCGGCGCAGGGATTGGGAGATACGTTTCCCCCGTTGTGAAGTGATTTTGGATGTACCGCAGGCCTGTTTCGACAGAGGAAGTGCGTTTGCGCATGCAGCGCCCTGGCGAAATCTTCGGCATAGTCACTGAAATGAAGGGCGGGTCGCGCATGATCGTCCAGTGCGAGGACGGAAAGGAACGCCTGGCCAGGATTCCCGGCCGCATCCGCAGGCAAGTGTGGATCCGGGTGAACGACTACGTGCTCATCACGCCGTGGCCCGTCGAAGGCGATACCAGGGCGGACATCGCATACCGTTACACCGCGGTCCAGGCCGACCAATTGAAGAAAAAAGGCATCCTGAAATTCTAGCAATCCAGCGGTGGCGGTTCAAAGGCCGCGACCCCCCGGGTAGGGTGCAAAAAACTGTTTCTGCGCTTTCCGCGGTCACGTGATTGTCGCCGGCGAAACGAAAACGACGGTGTCGCCGCGCAAAAGCACTGTCCCGAGCTTGCGCTTGATTTCACCGTTCTTGATTTCCTCGCCGTTCTCGATGACGAGGTTCATGTGGACGTCGAACGACGCGAGGACGCCGCGCACTTCCACGTCGCCCTTCAATTTCACCAAAACGTTGGAGTTCAGGGCGTTGTTCAATATGTCAAAAGGCCTTTTTTCAGCCATGCAACCCACCTATTTGCCGTTTTTCACTTGATGCCGAACGCGGCTAGGATACTTGAAAAAACCCCTTTTTTAATCCTTGGTTCCGGAATCGCGCCGCCAGACACTTTTCTCGCCAGCTCCCTCACGCCCCGCGAAAACGGCGCATCCGGCTTCCTTATGATCACGGGTTCCTGGAGCGCCGACGCCTTCCTCACTTCCTTGTCCTCGGGCAGTTCCTGGATTACCGGGGCGCCGATGATTGTCTCCAAGTCAACCTTCTTTATCTCGCTCCTGTCGCCGGTCACCGCGTTAACGATCACGCCGATGAGCTTGACGTCCTCGCGGTCGCAAATCGCCTTGACTTTCAACCCGTCCGCGAGGCTCGCCGGCTCCGGGTTAATGACGAGAATCGCTTCCTTCGCTGCCTTGATCGCTTCCCTGGCGTCCTTTGCCAGGCCCGGGGCGCAGTCAACGATCACGAAGTCATAGTCGCCTGCGAGTTCCTTCACCGCGTCGCGGAGGCGCTCGAAATCAACTTTAGCGTACTTGTCGAGCGACAGCGCGGCCGGCACGTACCTGAGTTTCGCAGGCCCCTCGTAAACCGCGTCCTTCACGTCCGCCTCGCCCATGAGGACGTTGTGGAGGCTGATGGGCGCCCGCTCTATTCCAAGCAATATGCCGACGTTGGCCATTGCGACGTCCGCGTCAACGACGACCGTCTTCTTGCCCGCGCTCGCGAGCGCAATGCCCAAATTGATTGCAACAGTTGTTTTCCCGGTCCCGCCTTTCCCGGAAGCCAGCACAATGCTCCGTCCCATCAAATCACTCCGGCATCACTGTTTCGCGCCCGGCTTTTTTTCCATCAGCGCGCTAAACGCCTCCTCTGCGCCGGCCGCCCCTGCAACGGCCCCGGCTGCGCCGCCGGCCTCGGCTTTCCTAGGCTCGCCGACTCCCGCGAGCTTGTACTTCTTGAGCAAATCCTCCTTCTCCTCCTTCCTCATGCCCTTCGCCTGCTCCTCAAGCGCCGGTGAAAACGATGCGGTCTTCAATTCCCTCAACTCCTTTTCCGAAGGCACCCAAATCGCCTGCTCGTTGAAAGCCAGCACGAGTTCCACCTGCTCTGAACTAAGTTGGTAGATGTCGACGACGCCCTGCTCGGCCCCGGCGGCGTTGAGCACGCGCGCCCACGCGTCCTTGCCCATCAAAATCTTGTTGTGCTTGAAGTACTCGTAAAAGCCCCCGGAGATTTTCTTGCCGTCGAACAGCAGCGTCCCCTCCTCAATCCCGCCGGCGCCCTGGACGGCGATGCACAAGTAGCCGGAAAAGCCTTTTTTCAGCAGTTCGTGGAGGAGGGCGGGAAAATCCACGCTCGCCACGTCAATCCCGGTCTTCACCGGCGCGCCGGAAGGCAAATTCATTTCATTCACTCGCAAAAACGGGAAAAAATCCCTTTCATTACTCTCCGGCGCTTTTTATTCCTTGCCCGCAGGGAGCCAGCGCCCCCTGCAACCCCGGCAACCCGGAGCCGATTCCGCAGGGAGACAAACGCTACACCGGCGATGGCGGCGGCCATCGCCCAGTCAGCACGGCCCCCTGCAACCCCGGCAACCGGTCACCGTAAAAATAAATAAGCAGAATGCAGTGAAGCGTCTTGCCGGCCGGTACGGCCTGGCAGAGGCGCATTGAATGTTTTCAATAAGGCGGGCTGAACGCGGGGACTCGGCCGAGATAGCCGGGAACTGGACCGCGTTAATGGGCCAAAACCGGCGGTTCAACCCGAGGCTGCTTGCGCTCAAGCCGGACAGCCTGGCCGTCTACAAGAAATTCCTGGAAAAACAATTTTCCTCAAAAAAAGCCCGTGTTTTCGTCGCCGAGGCGGACGGAAAAGTAATCGGCCACGTCATGGTCAGCGTCAAGAAACTTCCGCCAGTCTACGCCATCGACACCGAAGCGTACGTTGACGAATTGTTTGTGAAGGAACGGTTCCGGGGGAAAGGGGTTGGAACCGCCCTTTTACGGGAAGCCGAGAAATGGGCGAAACAAATGGGCCTGCGCGAGTTCAGCCTGGCTACGAACGTGAAAAACACGCGCGCGCAAAAGGTCTACCGCGATTTTGGGTTCGGCGGCCTGAACCTTAAACTGGTCAAGTTCCTAGGCTGATGCCCGGTTCTCTTCGGTTTATTCCTTTAAGTCTATCACGATGTCCGCCGTGTTCTTGAGGGCGGCGCTGAAGTCCGGTTCGGTGCCAACCACGATGGTTTCCTTGCCCTTCTCCTTCGCCCGCATCAAGAGGGGCTTGAAGTCGCTGTCGCGCGAAACAATCGCAATGGCGTCAACGTGCTCGTTGAACACCGACTGCATCGCCTCAATAGCAAGGGCGACGTCCACGTCCGACGGGACGATCTGTGCCTCAAAACCCTGGTTCGTCACCGCCTCAATCAGCTTGTCCGAAGCGTACTGGTCAAGGAACACTTTCGCAACCGTTAGCCTGCCGATTTTCTGGAGCTTCTTCTTCACCTTGTCCAAGTCGACGCCCAGCTCCTTCCTAAGCATGTTCGGGCCGTCAACGAAGCAGGCGATGCTCTTCTCCCTCCTTTTGCCGACGATTTCCTTGATTCTTTCAACAACGTTTCCAATCATGGGATTCCACCGCGCAGTCACGGGCCGCGGAAAACGGCGTTCGCGCTTGAATAAACCACTTCGGCGACTTTATTAAAATCCACGCCTTTCACGCGCGCGATTTCCCCATAAGCTTCCCGGACGTTCGCGGGCTCGTTGCGGCCCCCCTGCCAAAGGAACGGCGAATCGGTCTCGCACAGCAACTGTTCCAACGGCATTTTCCTTATCATTTCTTCCCTTTCCCTGCACTTCACCGTCGGGATGGAGACAAGGTAGCCGCGGGCAGCGCATTCGCCGGCCCACTCGGGCTTGATGAAGCAGTGCATCATCACGCGGCCAGTGAAGGATTTTAGGGCGTCGAAAACGTCTTTTTCCGCCTCCCGCGAGTGAACCGCTACAGGCAGCCCGAGGTCGCCGGCGAGCGCCAGCTGCGCCGCGAAAACCGCGCGCTGCTTACTCCTCTCCTCATGCGTCTTGAAGTGGTGGTATTCCAGCCCGATTTCACCTATTCCGGCGATTGCGCCCTTGTTGGACTTGATTAACCGCAGGTTTTCCTCCAACTCCTCTGCGTTCGCGTCATGGGGCGACAACCCGATGACGCATTTCAAGAAATCAGGGTAATCGCGGCATAACCCGAGGGCTTTCTGGTTGTTGGAAAAATTGCTTCCTGCAGTCACGGCGAACCCGAGCCCGGCCGCCTTCGCCCTTTCAACCACTTTACCCGCTTCGTTCCCGAACCGCGGGTGTTCCAGGTGGCAGTGCGCGTCAACCAGGGGCATGGATTGCTTTTGGGAAACGCCTTATTTAATGGCCGCGCGATTCGCAACCCGCCGGCCGCTGGTTTTTTAATTCTTGGCGCGCTAATCCCGCGCGCAGGGAAAAACAACAGTCTTGACGGGCGTCTTCTATGGCTCAGGAAAAAATATTCGGCTCAATGGGCGACTTGAAGGACGGGAAGTACGTCATGATTGACGACCACCCGTGCAAGATAATGAGCATCGACAAGTCCAAGACCGGAAAACACGGGGCGGCGAAGATGAACGTCGTCGGCATCTCTCTCTTTGACTCGTCCAAGCACACGCTCGCAAAACCGTCTGACGCCGACGTGGAGATCCCGGTTGTTGAACGCAAGCGCGCGCAAATCGTGAGCGTCTCCGGCGGAGTGGCGCAATTGATGGACCTGACATCGTACGAGACCTTTGAAGTCACGGTCCCCGAGGAGTTCGCCAAGGAGGCGGAGTCCGGCAAGGAAACCCAGTACCTCCAAGTGATGGGAAAGAACCTCCTTGTCCGTATCAGCGGGGAATAAAACGCTTCCCGGCCGCATCTGCGCTGGCTTGCACTGACTTGCGCTGGCTCCCTGTTGTCTTGGCACTCGCTTTATTCGGCTGCGCCCAAACCCCCTAGGCAAAAGCGTCGCTCGGCTTGTTTTTCCTCCCCATTGTCGCGCTCGTCGCCATTTCCATCCCTGCTTTGGCGGACATAACGCGCTGGGGCGCGCTGCGCAGGCTCATTCCAACCGCCTTCGCCATAATAACATTGAAATGGGGCGCAAAGGCCTGAATCATTTCCGTGCAATGCCCCACATGTACTCGAACTGGGCGGTGAACGAGTCCGCGACGTCCCTGCTTTTGATGACAAAGCACTTGAACGGCCGCTTCTGCGTCGCCATTATGACCGTCTTGTCGTGGAACACCGCGATTGCAGCCGGAGTAACCATTCCCTCAGGCATGTAACGCACCCGGGACAACGGTATTTTCGCACGGCTCCTCCCGGCAGGCCTCGCGCTTTCGTTGAACAGCGCCCGCACCCGGACTCCCCGGCGCGCCCGTTTTTTCCAGAACCTCCTGAAAAACGCCTCCACTTCGGGAAGGTTTGACGGTATCCCCGACACAAGGTGTTCCTCGCCCGCCTTCATTTCGGCCAGCAGCCCATCAAACACCGTGCCAAACCCCTTCAGGCCCTCGTACACCGCCATTTCTTCAACGTATTCTGCTTTTTTCGCCTCAAGTTCGGGAAGGGCTTCCTCAATGCGCCGCCGCTTTTCCTCCGCGTAGTCCACCAGCCGCCCGGGCTCCGCTGCCTGGAAAAACCTCCTTCCGCGCTTTGAAACATAGGCGGCAAGCCCCCTCCTCACCAGCTTTTGCAGGGAATGGTACACTACCGAACTGTACAGGCCCGACTTCCTGATGACTGCCCCGGTTGTCGTGGAGCCGAGTTCAAGCAACGCAAGGTACGTCCTCGCCTCCGCAGCCGACAGCCCGATGTCCTCAAGCGCGCTTACATCCATGGAACCAACCCACGTCCACAACCGCGGTTCATTTTTTACTCTCCTCAAAAGGAGAGCTATTTCATAAATAGTTCGGGGGGCATAAATACCTTTCGCAGGGCGGAAGGTGGGTTGCATTGGACGAGTGGGTGACGATAGTGAAGAGGGAGGGCGCGCTCCTCGCGTTCGAGGGCTACGTGCCGGCGGTCAAGTGGGGGCGCACGGTGTTCCTGGCGCCGTTTGAGTACACGCGCTGCCTTTACCTGGACGGGGAAGTGATGCTTGACTCGGGCGAATACGCCGCGTGCGAAGCGTTCGTGCGCAAGCAGGCGGCCAAAGATCCGCGCTATCTTAAAAAAGTGTTTGAAAAGTGCGTTGAAGCGTGCGCCGAAACCGTTTCCTTCATGGAAAAAGCCGCCGCCAAGGACCTTGGCAAACTGGGTGACCGGGGCCTCGCCGCGCTCTTCGCCAAGGGAATGGGGCGCCTGGACCTTCTCTACGGTTATTTCCGGTTCCATCCGACAGTGGACACAGACGTGCTTTTCCAGGACGTGCGGGCCGTTCTTGCCAAGAAACACCGGGACGCCGGCAAAGTCGAGGAACTGGCCGGCGCGCTCTCGCTGCCGTCAAAAGACCCCCGAATCTCGATGGAACAGAAGGACATGGTGAGGATTGCCTGCGTGCGTGCAAGGGGCGGAGACTGGGGGGGCGCGGTGAAAAAGCACGTGAAAGACTACGAGTGGCTCAGCTTCACCCACTTTATCGGCCGGCCGCTGGCCGAAGAGGAAGTGATGGAAAGGGTGATGGCAGTCTCTGACCCGGAACGGAAATGGGCTGAAATCACCGCATCCCGCAGGGAGTCGGAAAGGAAAATCGCCGAGACAATCCAGGCCGTCGGGGGACCCGGATTCGCTTCACTGGTTGGCCTGATGAGGAAATTCATCTTCAACCGCAACAACCTCAAGGAAAGCATTTCCATCTGCCAGTTCCACCTGCGGCGCGTGCTGTACGAAATCTCGCGCAGGGCCGGCGTGCCGTACCTTGACCTGGTTTATTTCACGCGCGGCGAAATCGCGGAACTGCTTTTGAAGGGGACTGCGCCCGAAAACAGGGCAGTAAAGGAGCGGCGCAAGGGCTTTGCAATACTTTACGAAAAAGGCGGGCTGAAAATCTTCACGGGCCAGGAATTGGAGAAACTAAAGGCGAAATACGCGAAGCACATCGCCGAAGTGAAGGAAATCCGCGGGGCAATCGCGTGCAAGGGCCGGGTCTCCGGCACGGTGGCGGTCGTGACGAGCGCGAGCCAGCTGGCGAAAGTGAAGAAAGGGGACGTGCTGGTGGCGTCAATGACTACCGCCGATTACGTTGCGGCAATGGAAAAAGCAGCCGCTTTTGTCACCGACGAGGGCGGGGTCTCGTGCCACGCGGCCATCGTCGCAAGGGAATTCAACGTTCCCTGCATCATAGGCACCAAGATAGCGACTAAGGTGCTGCGCGACGGGGAAACTGTTGAAGTGGACGCCGACAACGGAGTGGTCCGCCGGCTCAACAGGCGCTAGCTGGTGGTGCGCCATCCCCGTAACATTATCCGAGAACAAGTTTCACTACTGCTCCCAGAATCAGGGCGAGCTGGACTGCGGCGATGATGAGCGTCACGTAGGACACGGCCTTGATTTCAAACACCTTTTCCTCCACGGTGCGCCCGATTTTCTCCTCCGCGTCCTCGTATTCCTTCAGCTTTCCCTCAAGGTAATCCACCTTGGAGTCAAGCACCTCGAAAGCCTCGTAAATGTCGCGCCTCAACCAAACCACCGCAGGGAACCACCGCGGCGGATTTTAAAAAACCCGCTTCCCCCACTCTGTGGAAGAACGCGCTGCTGAACAGCGTCCTGCGGGCCCAGGTGCAAGCGGGCGCTGATGACCATGCATCCCCATATCGACATGAACGAAGATGCCGCGGTCGTGGCAAAGGCATTCGCATATGCGCTGGTCGGGGCAGTGAAAGAAAACAATGCGGAATTATGCATCAAGCGTTTGCGCTCAACGGTGCGCGAAACAGGACGCGGGAAGAAACAACAGGCGGAATGAAGCCGGCGGGACAGGGATAAAAACCTGGAACCGCTTCCTTTTGTCATGTCAATGAAGCTGTCCAAGAAAAAGCGGCCCTCGCGCGAGGAAAAGCCGTTTAAGGCGCTGCCCAAAATCGCCGAGAAAGTCTTCGACGACAAGACCGTGGAAGTCCTGGTGCATTTGCTCAACAAGGGCACAATAAAGAGCGTCGACTACCCGATTGCAATGGGCAAGGAAGCGGTGGTTTTTCGCTGCACTGCTCCCCGGGCGCCGGGCGGTTTCGTGGCCGCGAAAGTCTACCGCTACGAAACAACGGCGTTCAGGTCGTTCAGGAGATACATGGAGGGCGACGCGCGGTTCACCGGGATGCGGAACCAGCTGCGGCCAATGATCCGGGAATGGGCGCGAAAAGAATACGCGAACCTGCGCGTGTGCGAGGCCGCCGGCGTTCTGGCGCCGAAACCGATTGCCCAGCGCGAAAACGTGGTGATAATGCAGTTCTTGGGCGAGGGGGGCGTGCCGTGCGCCAAACTCGTGGACGTAGTGGTAGCAGACCCGGCGGGGACGCTGGACGCGGTGCTGGACAGCATGAAAAAAATGTACAAGGCCGGGCTCGTGCACGCCGACCTCAGCGCCTACAACATCATCGTCTACAAGGACAAGCCGTATTTCATTGACGTGAGCCAGTCCGTGCTCCTGAACCACCCGCTGGCGAGGGAATTCCTGGAAAGGGACGTGGAAAACATCCTGAAGTTCTTCGGGAAACTCGGGGCAAAAAAAGAAAAAGAAGAAGTACTTGAATGGATACGGAAATGATTGGCTGGGCGGCGGGCCGCCGCAGGGTGTGCGGTTCGGAACGGTTTTTGGCGGTTTCGGGTGGTTGGGATGCGTGTTGTCTCGGTTTCAAAAAACGGCGTGGGCGCGCTGTTGAAAAACGGGGAGCGCGCGCTCAAGGACATTGAAAAAACCGGGGGAGTCAAGCTCGCGGTGGGCGACGACTCCGTCACCGTCGAGGGCGAGCCGGAAAAGGAGTGGGTCGTTGAAAAAGTCCTTGAGGCGCTGTCGTACGGGTTCCATCCGAAAAAAGCGCTCAGGCTGTTTTCAGACGATTTTTTCCTTGAAACAATCGACTTGGGCGCTGCGCTGCGCGGCAAAGGAGTCGAACGGTACAAGGCGCGCATCATCGGAACGCGCGGCAGAGCCAAGCGGACCATCGAGGAACTCAGCGGCGCAAGCCTCGCGGTCGGGGCGGATTCGGTTGCGGTGCTGGGCAGGTTTGACGAAATCCACGCCGCCAAGGAGGCGGTGCTGCGGCTACTCGAAGGCGCCACCCACTCAACGGTGTATGGTTTTATGGAGCGCCTCGCGCGCAACAAGAAGCGCTCGGAAATGCGGTGAAAACCGCCGTGAAAAACCGCCGGCGCAGGCGCGGAAAAGGCGCAAAAACGCCTGAAAATTCTCGTGAAAACGCGTTTTAACGCCTCCCTGGGCCTTGAAACCCTGTTTTTCCAAGGAAAAGTATTTAAAGCACTGCTTGAATAACCTATAAGAGCCGAATTCTGGGGTTTGAAGCCGGCTACCACCTTGAAAGAGTTTTTTGGCAGTCCTGGCACCAGTCCGGCGGATTATCGTGGTTCAGATGGCGAAAGACAAGGCAGAGGGGAAACCGGCCCAGCCCGCGGCAGCGGCCGCGAAAGAGGCCGCGAAGCCGGCGGCGCCGGCGGCAGCTGCTGAAAAGGCGGTTTCAAAGAGTTCCGATGAGCTGGAGCGCGAGTTCCGCGAATATTCCGTTGCAGAGTTCTTCAAGAGAAACCGGCAGATGCTTGGCTACACCGGCAAGGTGAGGAGCCTGACGACCATCGTGCACGAGGTAGTGACTAACTCGCTTGACTCGGCCGAGGACGCGGGAGTGCCTCCTGAAATACTCGTGGAAGTCAGCGAATTGCCCAGCGGCCACTACAAGATCGTGTGCGAGGACAACGGGACCGGCGTGCCGAAGTCAATGGTTGGCCAGGCGTTCGGGAAGCTCCTGGCGGGCACCAAGTTCCACAAGCTCGTGCAGAAAAGGGGGCAGCAAGGCATTGGCGTGAGTTATGCCGTGCTGTTTTCGCAGATAACAACAGGCAAGACCACGCACGTGAAGACGGGCATCGGCGACGGCAAGGTGTTCGAGTGCGACCTGAGCATTGACGTGAAGAAGAACGACGCGGTCATCGTCAACCAAAAGGAATTCGACGGCAAGTTCAGGGGCGTGCGCATAGAATCAGAGTTTTCCGAAGTGACGTACAACCGCAGCGAGCACAGCGTCTACGAGTACCTGCGGAGGACCGCGATAGCGAATCCCCACGCGCAAATAACGCTCATCGAGCCCGACAAGAACGTGGCCGTGTTCCCGCGCGCGACGAAGGAAATGCCCAAGAAGCCGGAGGCGATACTGCCGCACCCCCTTGGCATGACCACGTCGGACCTGATTGACATGGCGCACACGTCCAAGTCAAGGAAGCTCTCGTCATTTTTCACGGGCGAGTTTTCGCGCTTCAGCTCGGACCGCGTCAAGGAACTCCAGGCGCTGGTGCCGGAAGTGAACATGGAAAGGGCGCCGGCGACGCTCACGTGGCCGGAGGCCGAGAAAATCGTCCAATGCTTCCACAAAATGAAGTGGATTGCGCCGGACATGGGCGCCCTCAGGCCGATCGGGGAGAAGCAGATAGAGAAATCCATGAAGAACATGCTTCAGCCCGAGGAAATGCGCGTCGTGGAAAGGAAGCCGAAGGTGTTCAGGGGAGGGATTCCATTTGTCGTGGAGGCCGGAGTCGCGTTCGGCGGCAAGGCCGGGACCGCGGCATCCGACGCGCCGGGCGGAAGGAAGGCGGAGATACTGCGTTTCGCCAACCGCACGCCGCTGCTGTTCGACGCGGGCAACTGCGCCATCACGGAGGCGGTCAACACCATTGACTGGAACAGGTATGACTTGAAGGATTTTGAAAACCAGCCTGTGACTGTTTTCGTGAATTTCGTCAGCGTCTACGTCCCGTATACGGGTGCAGGCAAGCTCGCGATATCGGCCGAGGACGAGATTGTCGAGGAAATCAGGATGGCGCTCATGGAGTGCGCGCGCAACGTGTCCAACTACATCCACGCCCTCCGGAGGGCGAAGGAACAGGAGCAGAGGCGGAGCATTTTCACCCGCTACGTGGAAGAGATTGCGCAGGCGCTGCATGACGTGACCGGCAAGCCTAAGACGATGCTGGCGGACAAGCTGAGGGTGCTTGCGAAGGAGAAGACCGCGCTCCTGGACTCTGTGGGCGAGGTCATGGAAGACGCGCTCGAGGAAGTGGAGGAAGCGGCGGAAGAGGAAATGGAGGAAAGCGGGGAGAACCCGAACCACGTGAAGAAAAAATAAGCGAAAACGAGCGGCGTAATTGGTTTTGCGGTGATTTTTGATGGCTGAAAAGAAACCGGGAGCGTGGAAGGCGGAGACCGCGGGCGAGGCGCTTGCGAAGAACAAGGAGATAATCGAGCGCATAGTGAATCTGGGCAACAAGCTCGTGGGCGAAATCGAGCGCAAGGAAAACCCGCACATTGACATCCCGGTCCGCGGCGCAGCCAACGTCCAATTCGACGAAAAAACGAAGAAAATAGTGTTGGGCGAAAAAATCGCCAAACGGTTACTGTTCAACGTCGGGCACGCGCGGCGCTTCATGCAGACGATGCTCGTCGCGTCCTACGTCAAAAAAGACCTTCTTGAAAACGACTTGACCGCAACGCTTCGTGACCTCTACTACGCCAAGAAGCACACCATCCAAGGCACGCAGGAGGACACGATAGACGAGCAGAAGGAAAGCGATTTGGCAATCGTTGACTTCGAAGTGTCGCTGGACACTTTCCGCGAGCGCCTCCACCTCCGCGCAGAACCTAAGGGACGGATGGCCGGGGCCATGGTGATAGAGGACCGCGTGAGGGACAAGGTGGATTCAATTGACTTGTCCAGGATGGGCAGCGGCGGATGGGCGGTGCCCAGCATAGTGGAACAGATTGAATTCAAGAAAGTGGACGCCGAATACGTGCTCGTGGCGGAAAAGAACGCGATTTTTGACAGGTTGAACGAGGACCGGTACTGGCAGAAGAACAAGTGCATCCTGATGACCACGGCCGGCCAGGCGGCGCGCGGCGCGCGCAGGCTCCTCCAGCGCATGAGCGACGAGTTGAAGCTCCCGGTGTACTGTTTGACCGACGCCGACCCGTACGGGTGGTACATTTACTCCACGATGAAGTACGGTTCCATGGCCCTTGCCCACGAGTCGAACCGGCTGGGGTGCCCGGCGATGAAGTTCCTTGGAATGAGCATAAGCGACATCGAGCGCTACGACCTCCGCAACGTCAC
>JAPLXB010000012.1 GCA_026396285.1 Microcaldota archaeon | reverse complement strand
GGAACCCGGTTTCGGGAGTGCGGTGCTTGAAGGAATCCGCAAAGGCCTGCGCGCGGAAAAGCCCGATTACGTGATGACGATGTTCGCCGACTACCAGATGGAGTCAAGGCACCTTGGCGGCGTCATTAAGCCACTGGCCAGCGGCGCCGCGGACTTTGTTTCAAGCGCGTGGAAACACGGCCATGCAACAGCCCTTGAATATCCCCTGCCGCAGTACTTGAACGAAACGCGGGTCAGTGCGGCAGTCACGTACGCAAACCCGCATTTCAAGCCAAGGAACCTGAACCCGTACGCGGCGGTCCCGCAAGCGCTCGGGGAAGGCAGGGCGTTCCAGGTCTTTTCCGGAGTCTTCGGCTTTCCAGCCAAGGCATGGCCAGTGCTTGAAAAGCAGCTCGCGGCATTCGGCGGCGCAAGCGGGCACGTGAATTCATGGGGGTTGGAGCCCGCGCTCATGCTTTCCGCGCTGAACGCGCGCCTGCGCGTGTCAAACGCGTTCTTCAGCCGCGGCTACGAACACCCGTTTCCGACGGATAGGAAAAAATTCGTGCGCTCGCGCCTCCAACAATTCGATTCAGGTATGGCTGTCGTGAAGCACTTCCTTGCAGCTACGGGCCAGCGTGAAAAACTCTCCGCCCTGGAGCCGGTGATTTCGCAGGAAAGGAAACGCATTGAAAACAGCCCGTTGAAACGCCCTTTCCACGAGCGTCTAGTGAAAGAATTTAGGCCAACGTTCCTATACCGGAAGTGAATGCGCCAGTAAAGGAATAAAAAATCCCCCCGCTTCCTTTCTCCATGGTTTCCTTCACCGACGCCAAGCGCGTGGTTGACTCGGCGCTCGCCAGCGGGCGGCTCGCGATCCTGGTGGGCAGGTGCAGGGTGCTGTACGAGGGCAGGGCGGCGTCCAAGCTTTCCGAAGGCGACCGCGTGCTGATCGTGAAGTCGGACGGGACTTTTCTCGTGCACCAGTCAAAGGGAATGTCCGCCATAAACTACCAGGGGCCGGGCGCGGCGGTGGCGACTGACGCGGGGGAAAAGGAGTTGGTGGTGGTCGCGAGGAGGAAAAAGGCCGGCGGGCCGGCTGAGAAAATCGAGGTTCATTTTGAAAGCGTTGCCTTTGCCGACTCGTTTCCGATGAAGGACGATGCGAGCCTCAGGCTGTTCGGTTCCGAGCGCCAGCTTTCCGACCTTTTGATGGGAGACCTGCACCTGATTGAGCCGGGGCTCGTGCCGTTGAAGAAGGAGAGCGAGGTCAGGAAGGGCACGATAGACATCCTTGCCGAGGACAAGAAAGGGAATCTGGTGGTCATTGAAGTCAAGCGGCGGACCGCGGAACTGGCTGCGGCGTCGCAGTTGAAGCGCTACGTTGACGAGTTGTCGGAGCGCAAGGGCCGGGTGGTCAGGGGGATTCTCGTCGCGCCCGGGGTTTCGGCGAGCGCGCACAAGATGCTTGACAAGGCCGGGCTGGAGTTTTTCAAGATGGATTACGAGATCGGCAACCCTTCGGCACGCATCAAGGGGCTGCAGAAGAAGCAGAAGGAATTAGGCGAGTTCGCGTAGGCGCATTGCGGTTGCCGGGGTTGCAGGGGGCGCTGGCTCCCTGCAGCAGAAGGAACTCGGCGAATTCCTCTCAACAGCACCAACTGCATAGCAGGGCATAGCGGGCCTCAGGCCGCTCCGGCGGCTGGCGCGTTTTTGGCCGCAGCCCGCGATTTGACTGCCTTGTATGCCTCGAGGTAAGCGAAGCCGATGAAGCCTGCTCCGAGCACGACCGCCCAGTCGAAGAGCGTGATGGGCGTGGTGTGGAACACGGTGTTCAGGAACGGGACGTACAATATCGCCAAGTGGAGGGCGAACGTTAGGATGGTTGCGCCCACGAGCCAGCGGTTGGCGAAGAATTCCCTTATTACCGGGCGCTCGAGGGACCTGCTGCTGAAAGCGAAGTACTTCTCGAAAACGATTACGAGCGTGAAAACCATTGTCTGCGCCTTGGCAAGGCCCTCGCCCGAGTACCATGCGAGGACCGCCAGGCAGGCGAGCGTCATTATTATCGGCGCGTCGACGAGGAACGGCTTCATCCCGCGCCAGATTGTTTCAGTCCTCGGCCGCGGCGCGCGCTCCATCACGCTCTTGCTGATGGGGTCCATTGCCAGCGCGAGGGCGGGGAGGCCGTCGGTGACCATGTTTATCCACAGCAACTGGATTGCCACGAGCGGGAGGGGGAGGCCGAGCATGATGGCGAGGAAAATGATGAGTACTTCGGCGATGTTTCCGGAAAGGAGGAACGCGATGGCCTTGCGGATGTTGTCGTAAATGCCCCTCCCCTCTTCGACTGCGTTGACGATGCTGGCGAAGTTGTCGTCCGCGAGCACCACGTCGCTCACTTCCTTTGCCACGTCGGTGCCGGTGATTCCCATCGCTATGCCGATGTCGCTGCGCTTGAGCGCCGGCGCGTCGTTGACGCCGTCGCCCGTGACTGCCACGACTTTTCCCTTCCTTTTCCACGCGTTGACGATGCGCAGCTTGTGCTCGGGCGCCACGCGGGCGTACACGCGGACGTGCTCGACCTTTTTGTCCAGTTCCGAGTCGCTCATCGCGTCGAGTTCGGCGCCGGTGACCACGAGGTCGCCTTTCCGGTGCATGCCGATTTCCCTCGCGACTGCCAGGGCTGTGGCGGCGTTGTCGCCGGTTATCATCACCGTGGCTATGCCTGCGCGCCTGCACAACTCGATGGCTCCGGGGACTTCCTCGCGGGGCGCGTCAATCATCCCGGCCAGGCCGAGGAACGTCATTTCCCTTTCCAGCGCGCCGGCTTCCATTTTCTTGTCGCCATTGAGGCGGCGCTGGGCGAAGGCGAGGACGCGGAGCGCGTTGCCGGCCATTTTTTTGTTAGCATCAAGGATTTCGTCCCTGTCCTTCCTTGTCAGTATCCTCTCTCCCTTGGGTGTGAGGATGCGCGTGCATTTTTCCAAAACGATTTCCGGCGCCCCTTTCATGAACGCGAGCGTTCCTGCGCCTCCGGCGCCGCCAGCGCCTCCCTTGAAGGAGTAGACTACTGTCATTCTCTTGCGCGCGGAGTCGAACGGGATTTCCTGGACGAATTTCGCGCCGCGCTTGAGCATGTCGCGCACTATGTTAGAGTTCTCGCCGTAGACTTTCTCGGCGAGTACGAGGAGCGCGACTTCGGTGGGGTCGCCGGTTCCTTCAAAAGCCTTTTTTTCGGCGTTGAACAACAGCGTGGCGTTGTTGCACAGCACTGCTGCGCGGCCGGTTTCAGCCAGCCCGGGCACGCCGCCGCCTTCAACGTCCTTTCCGCCGGACAAGAGGCGGCCAGAGCGCTCGTAGCCCGTTCCAGTCACTTCGACCCATTTTCCTTCCCTGCCTGCGCCGGTGAAAATCTTTTGCACGGTCATCTCGTTTTTGGTGATTGTCCCGGTCTTGTCCGCGAGGATGACGTTCGCGCACCCCAGTGTCTCCACTGCCATGAGCTTGCGCACGACCGCGTTCCTGCCGGACATGCGCTGGACGCCGATGGCGAGTGCCACCGTTATCACCGCGGGCAGGCCTTCCGGGACTGCTGCGACCGCGAGGCTGACGCTGGTGAGGAACATGTCTATTGCGGGGATGCCGCGGAGGGAGCCGAGGACGAAAATTACCGCGCAGGCCGCTACCACCGCGATTGCCAGCCGTTTCCCGAGTTTTTCAATGCCCTGCCTCAACGGGGTCTCTTCTGAAGCGATTTCCTGCACTGCCTTCGCTATTTTTCCGAATTCCGTGGACATTCCGGTGGCGTAGACGACTGCCTTACCCCTGCCTGCGGTAACGGTCGTTCCCATGAAAATGCAGTTCAAGCGTTCGGAGACGGGCGCCGTGGCTGCAGCCCGCGCCTCCGAGTCCTTGTGGACGGGCATGGATTCGCCGGTGAGGGGAGCTTCGTTGACGTCAAGGGCGATTGATTCGAGGAGCCGCGCGTCCGCGGGCACCCTGTCCCCGGCTTCCAGGACGATTACGTCGCCTGGAACGATTTCGTTCGCGGGCAGGCGCAATTCCACGCCGCCGCGGATGACGCGGGCTGTGGGTGCCATCATTTTCTTCAGCGCCTCGATGGCTTTTTCCGCGCGGTATTCCTGGACCGTTCCCATGACTGCGTTGAGTATGAGGACCGCGATGATTGCCGCGGAGTCAATCCATTCGCCGAGGAAAGAGGCCACGATTGCCGCCGCGATAAGCAGCATTATCATGTATCCGGCGAACTGGGAGGCGAAAATCCGGATTAGGCCGCGTTTTTTCTCGCGGCTGAGCTCGTTGGGGCCGTGTTGCTTGAGGCGTCCGGCTGCAACCGCTTCCTCCAAGCCCTCTTCTTCGGTTTCAAGGCGCTCCAGCACCTCGCCAGCGCTATTGGCGTGCGGGGGGCGTGCGGCGCGCTCGGCGTGCTGCCTCCGCGTTGCCGGCGGGTTTTGTGGAACTGTTGCAGCAGTCATTTTTTATCAGGGAATTAGCAGTTGGTGGAAAAATATAAAGCGGACGGGTGCGGGGCGGCGCCCGGATGCCGGCGGGACCGGTGCAGTGGGTGCGCGCGGGTGCAGCGGAAATCTTTTAATGGCTTCGGGCAGAATCATTTCAGCCCGCACGGTTTTTCGCAAACGGTTTTTTGAAAACAGTTTTCGTCGGCCGCTTTTAGTGCACGGATTTTTCCAGCGTTTCCCGGTTCCAGTGTCCAACAGGTTCCAGTGTCCAACAATGTCCGGCAAACTCCGCTAACGGATTCCAAAGGCAGTTTTCATGAGTTCCAAGCCAACCCAATCCGGCGTTTCAAGCGTTTCGGACCAGGTCACGAAAGGGATTGCGGCCGCGTCAGTCCTGCTCCTGGCCGCGGGCGTGCTTTCCCCGCTTGATTTTGCGATAGTGGCCGGGTTGGGCGTGCTGTGGATGGCGCGCACGAGGACGCTGAGGGTCTGAACGGGTGCGGGGGGGTGGGTTGCGCGGCGGTTTTTGGAAGCGGCTGGGCTGGATGGAAAGGGAGTTAAACGCGCTATCCCCGAACATTTTTTAAACAAGTTCCGCGTTCTTTCATATGCGTTTAATTGCGTTTTTTTGCGTCACTGCATGAGCTATTAGTTGATTGTTTTTTGCGAGGTGGGTTTGATGAGCGAGGACGAGAAGCACTTGCACGAGCATGAACAGGCGTTTGAGGATCATGAAAAGGCCTTGTACCAGCACGAGAAGGACATGGCTGGCAAGGGAGGGGGCGAGAAAGTCGTGAAAGTGCAGGGTTCCACGATACTCGCGATAGCGTTCCTTGTCGGCGCGCTGATAATTTCAGGCGCCATACTCGTCGGTTCCAATTCAATAAGCGCAAGCCTCGCAGGCGGAGTGATCGCCAAGCCGACAATCCAGCCAACGGTCCAGGCGACTGTCCAGCCGACTGCGCAGCCGACCGGCAGCGCCGCGCAGATAAGCGTCGCGGGCATGGTGGCGCGCGGAGACGCGAACGCGTCGGTCACAATCATCGAATTCAGCGACTACCAGTGCCCGTACTGCGGCGCGGTGGAGCCGACCATCGAGAAGGTGATGGCGGACTACGCCGGCAAAGTGAAGCTTTACTTCAAGAACTTCCCGCTCAGTTTCCACGAGTTCGCGCAAAAAGCCTCGGAAGCGGCCGAATGCGCCAACGACCAGGGTAAGTTCTGGGAAATGCACGACAAGCTGTTTGCGGACCAGGGCGCGCTGGCAGTAACTGACTTGAAGAAATACGCGAAGGACCTCGGCCTTGACACTGCGAAGTTCAACGCGTGCCTCGACGGCGGCCAAAAGACTGCAGTAGTGCAGGCGGACTTTGACGAAGGCTCCGCGAACGGCGTGAGCGGGACTCCCGCGTTCTTCATCAACGGGGAACTCTTGGTCGGCGCGCAGCCGTACAGCGAGTTCAAGACAGTCATTGACGCCGCGCTCGCCGGCTGAGGACGGGAAAACAAGCCAATTGTCTGGGGACGCGGGAACGGGTGTTGCCTGATGGTACTGTGCCTGGTTGCTCTAGTTGTTTTCGCGGTTCTCGCGGTTTTCTCGGCGAGGTACAGGCCGCTGGCGCTCGAGGCTTTCGAGTGCGTGGCGCGCCGCATGACCCTGCGCCCCTGCGAGACGGGGTTGGACCAGCGCATCAAGGCCAAAGTGCTTTCAAAAATCCTGGCAAAATCCCCTGGCACCGCGCGGTTCATCAACAAGAACTTCGAAGTCATTTCCTGGGTCTTCACAATCATTTTCTTCGTGAGCCTCGCCTACAGCCTGCTGGCGGTCTACAATCTTTATGTGTTCGGCACGTGCACGCCGGAGTCGCCGGGGGCGTGCGTGATAACGGCGTTGAAGAACGCGACCGCAACGGCGTGCCCGACGATCACGCCCTAGGCTTCGGCGGCTTGATGACGAATGCGTCTTTTTTCTCGACGATTCTTGCGCCGAGCTTTCTGGAGACTTTTTCAATGTCCTTCCACAACTGGAGTTCCTTGACGTTGAATACTTTCTTCCCGACCCTCGGGAAACCTTCCCAGCTGTACCGGAAAATGCTCTTTTCGAAAATCACGTCGCTGCGGAGTTCGCCCGCGGTCCTCATCAGTTCCGCGAGGCAGCGCACCCTCCACCCGCCGTACAGGGTGGCGAGTTTGCGCTGTAGGTAGTTCGGGCGGTATGCCGTGCTGGTCCTGTAATGCGCCTGCACGTTGTAAACGTATATTTTTGGCCCGCGGCCCGCGATGCGGTCGAGCACCCGCTTGAAACCGGTGTTCTCCGGCTCCACGTATGCGGTCAGGCTGCCGACTGCGCCGTCGTAGGTGGTGGATGGCCCGCCGGACAGCACCCCCTTTGACGCTCCCTTGAAGTGCTCAAAGTGCTCGGGTTTAGGCAGGGCCATGATTCTTATGGAAGAAGGGATTTTCCGGGATTTTTTCGCGAGCCCCATGTTCTCGTTGACCACTAGCATCTTCCCGTCCTTGACGACGCGGTGGCCTTCGAAAAAGCCGGTGCCTGGCCTGGTTTCTCTCCAAAACCTGGCTGTCGATTTCCTGCCTACCTGCATCGGGTGGTACAACGGCATTTCACTCACCGCCGGGCATGGCGGCTTGGATTACAATGGGCCCGCGGAGGCTTTCGAACCTTTCACCGAATTTTTGGTGAAGCTTTTTGCCGCAGCAAAAAGGTTCATCGAACTCCGAATCTCCACTGTGTGAGAGTGGCGTCTTACCATTCGACTACGGGCCCTCAAAAGACACTGGTGCGGCGGAATTTTAAACCGTTTTCATGAATTCTATTCAACGGCGTTTTTTGGGAAACGGGGTAGTTGGTTTTGGAGTGGTTTTTCCTCGCGGTCCTCACCGCGGCAATGATGGGCGCCGCAACCGTGATCAACAGGTTTGCCCTCAGGCGCGACGGCGACCATTTGGCGTTCGCGCTCGCGTTCCACTTCTTTGCAGTGCTTTTTTTCATCCCGTTGTTCGCAATCGAGTGGGCCTTTCCTTCGGCCCCGGAGGCGTGGCTGCTGGCGCTCGTTGCTTCGGTGCTGTGGGCCGCGGTCGGAATCGTGGGCTTCCAGGCCTACAGGTACGCGGAAGTCACGCTCAAGACGCCGGTGGGGCGGTCAAAGGTCTTGTGGGTGCTGCTGTTTTCCGCGCTTTTGCTTGGCGAAGCCGTCACTGCGGCGAAGGTTGCCGGGATTTTGCTGGTTTTCGTGGGCGTCATGATTGTCGCGTTCAAGCCGCGGCTCAAGCACGGGGGCTTCGGCGACCTGGGAGTGAAGCTGACGCTGTTGTCCGCGTTTATCGCTGGAATGGTTTACGTCGTGGACAAGGCGGCGATGGCTTATTTCCAGCCAGGGCTCTACGGCTTCCTCCAATACCTTCTCCCGATGCTGTGGATAGGCTTGGTCGTGCCCAAGCCGGTCCAGAGGGCGAAAAAACTGTTGCTAGCAAAAGGGACCGGGTGGCTTGTCGCAGCCAGCGCGTTTTTGGCGGCCGCGTGGACGTGGATGCTGTTCAGGACCTATCAGTTGGCTGACGTGAGCGCCGTGGCGCCGGTGCTTGAATTGTCCGTGGTCGTCGCGGCGGGTGGCGGAATCCTGTTCCTCGGCGAAAGAAAGGACGTGAAAAGGCGGCTCTTGGGCGCGGTTCTCGTGGTGGCGGGCGCGCTCTTGATGAAATGACCTTGCCCTTGGCAAAAGGCCGGCTGTTTTTTTGCCCGGTTCGCGCGTCAGCGTTCTCCCCGCGCTTCCTCCGCAATGTAATCCTTCCTCAGTTTTGAAATGCCCGCGAGGATGGAGACCACTGCCAGGAGTTTCGTGAGGTCGGAAGCGTAGGATATGGCGAGCGTGAGTTCCCCTACGGAAGCGAACAAGTCTATCGCGATGCTGACTGCCAGCAAGAGGACGCCGATGAAAACAATGCCGTATTCCCTCATTTTCGGCCTCAGCACGTCAAGCGCGATCCACGCGATTGCAGTGATGCCTGCCAACGACACGAATTTGACGATGAGCTGGGGGTCAACGGGGATTCCCACTAAAACGGGCAGGACTGGCATGAACCACTCACCGCTTCATGGTTTAAAAGCGTTGTATGACCCCGCTGCTAGGGTTTCAGGAACAGGGACAGCAACCCGAACAATCCCGCTGCAACCAGTCCGCCAGCGATTGAACTAGCCAGGTTCACCACGTCGTTGTCGAACCAGTCGAAGCCGCGCAGGCGCCTCGTCGCAGACCCGCACTTGTGTATCCTGCGCTCGGTTTCCTTCCTGCACTTGGGGCACCGGTACATCACCTGCACCGTTGCGCCGAACAGGCTGTCCGCCAGCGACCCGACGAGCCCGCCCACGCCGACTGCGGCAACCACGGCCAGCGCCGGAACCCACCCGCCGAAACCGTTCGCAACCGCGGTCAAGCCGCCTGCCCACGCGCCGATGAACAAAGCGCCGGCAAAAGCGTAAACCGTCCCCATGAGCGACACTGCGCCCGAAGTCCCGACCGCCACTTTTTTCCACGCAATCATCAGCCGCGGCTTGGCTTTTGACAGGATGCCGAGCTCGGTCGCCCACGTGTCCGCGTTCACCGACGCGATGACGCCGGCGAACAACACGAACAAAGCCGGCTCGGGCCAAAAATAGTGGATTACCGCCGCGAGCGAAGCGAGGGCGCCGTTGGCCAGCACCTGGAACACGTCACGCGGCCCCGGGTTCGCGAACTCCTTGGAAACCCCTTGTTTTTCAGCCTCCTTGTATTTCGTGAACCAGCTGGAGGAAAGGAAAAACACGGCCAGCAGCACGAACCACTGCCAGCCGCCGAACCAGTACGCGAACGCGCCCAACAAGACGGCCGCGATGGTGCCGCCGATTGACAGCGACCCGCCCTTGAACGCGGTCAAGGCGAGTGCTAGGGAAAAAATCGCGCCCCACAACAGTTCGAACGGGCCGAGCATGAAAGGAAAATAAATCAATTCGTTTAATAAACGGTTCCAGGCAAATCACTTCGCACCGGAGCAGGTGCGCGCCTCCGTAGCTCAGTGGCAGAGCGCTTGTCTCGTAGGAGGAACCGCCAGCGCGGTTCCCTCCACCCTCCAGCGACCCTGGAAGAGAAAACAAGAGGTCGAGGGTTCAAATCCCTCCGGGGGCTTTGGTTGCGTAAGTTAACCGCCTTGGCAAGAAGGTCCTGCCCCGGCGCTCCTAATCGGATCGGAAACGCCTTTCCTTTGATGTAGGAGAGAGGCGCCCCGGGTTTTTGGCGTTCTTTTCCTTCCCTGTAATCGGTCGGGGCTTAAGTGGTTCCTCCCATGCTTTCCACGGTGTGCTGTACATCTCCAATAGGCGCACGCTTTTGAACTTTTTTGGATAAAGCAGGAACTGGCGGTAAGCTTCGCCCACGCACCTTTTATAGCCGGTGCGCGTCCTTTCCATTATTTTTTTTCTCCTGCCCTCTATGTTGGCTCGGACTTCCCGCGGCAGCAACCCTTTTTTTGCAAGTTTCGGTGCATATTTTTCCAAGCTTTTTTCACGCCGCTCCTTTTCGATGGCGGCGGCCTGTTCGTCGCGCCGTAATTCCTGTTCAAGATGGCTTGCGAGCGCGGGACGCTCATCGGCCAGGGCATTTATGGCTTCCTTGACTTCCGGGCGGTCGAATTTTTCGAGGAACCTGCCGAACACGAGCAATTTCTCCGCCCCGAGCTTCCTCATCCGGTCGGTGAGCGAGCTCCAGTCCTCCTCCGATGGATGAGGGCTGTCCTTTTCTGTGGGCACCAGTATAATGGGGCGCATTCTCGATACCTCGTGAGAGGGGGTTGCATAGGGTTCATCGCCGGGAAAGAGTTCCCTAATGTGTTCTCTTTCTCCGTAAAAGTTTATCACTAAATTTATACGGTGCATTTTTTCTGGCGTAAGCCGGTCCTTCTCTTCAAACAAAAACACCGGCGTCATATCCCTTTTGCTAAAAAATATCCACGAGTAGTCTCTCTTGGCCCCTGTCCGTCCCTCTGCCGGACTGGCGGGGACGATATAAGGGTGCACCAAGACATAGGCTCTTCCGCCCGATCCCCTGAGCCACTTGCGCACCTTGGTTGCATCCTCTTCCGAAAGCCGGTGGATTTCCTTCAGCAAGCCCGCACCCCCCGGATTTCTTTGAAAGGTTGTGCTTAAAGAAAGTGCCGAATCAGCCGCCGGCAGCCGGCGTCCCGGAACAGCTTTTTTCATCCCGTGCTTGCGCTTTGTCGTGGTGCGCGGAAAGGAATTTAAATTCCGGGGGCGCCATGGCGTTATGGCTGCCGCGAAAGTCTCTGATTCTCAGGTTCCCCACAATCACTTGGTGGAGGAACAGGGCTTCTGTGCCGTCATTTACAAGAACGGGGAAACGGTGCGCAAGGAGTCGAAAACCGTGACCGACCTGTGCCCACTTGTCAAGGAAGCTTCAATCGCCTGGATTGACTACATCGTGCCCGACTTGGAAAAAGGGGGGTTGGCTGCAGCGAGCGCCCTCGGCTTCAGCGAACTCCTCGTCAAAAACCTCTTGATCAACGAGTGGAGCGGCTACGAGGACTTCGGCAACGAGATGGGGATACTGATTCCGGCGATGCGCGTAGACGGCTTCGAAGTCCAGCTAATCCCGCTCCTCGTCCTCGCGCAAAAAAACCTCGTTGTCACGCTCCACACGTCCGAGACCAAGCGCTTTTTCCGCGTGAGGAAATACGCGGAAACCCTGTTGCGCAAGCTGCCCAAGGAGACGGCACAGAACGACAAGCTCACGCTGTTCTTGTGCAGGCTAATCGGGGAAAGCAATTCGCGGAACTTCGACCACTTGAGGGAGATAGAGGAGCAGGGCGACAAGATGAGCGCCGAACTCTCCGACCCCAAGACCCCGAGGGAAGTGCTGGGGCCCAAGATTTACCAAATGAAGCACGCGCTTATCCAGTACCTGGGCGGGTTGTGGTCCACGGTGGACGCGTTGAATTCAATCCGCTACGGCGACGCGGAAATCCTCACCGACGACCCGCGCTTGCTGGACAGGATAAGCGGCCTAATCGGCGACGTCAACGCGCAAATCGGTTTGGCCGAGCACTTGAGCGAAGTCCTCGCCAGCGGCTTGGAAGTCCTGCAATCCATTTACAACAACCAGCTCCAGATTTTGAACAACAGGCTCACGCTCCTCGTCGCGTACCTTACGATACTCGGCACCGCCCTCCTCGTGCCCAACACGATTGCGACAGTCGCCGGCAACTCCATGTTCAGGTTCAGTGAAGGGGACGAAGGATGGTATCTTGCGCTCATCGTGGTTTCAACCGTTGTCGCAACCATGATATCGTGGCTTGCGGTCAAGAAGCTGGGGCTGCTGCCGTCAAAGCAGGATTAAGCGAAACAGGGACGCTGGCCAGCTGCCTCGCGTGCGGTTTGGCGCCGCGGTCCTGCAACCTTTTTTTAAATCCGGGCGCAGTCACCGGTGCATGAAGTTCGCTTACCGCCTTGCCATCACTTTGGCGCTGGTTACGGCAATCGTTTACGCAATCGGCGCCGTGGCGCACTTCGACTACCTCGCCGCCCTACAAGCCCACGGCAGGCTCGGCATGCTCCTGATTTCCTTCGTTTCATCCTCCATTTTTTTCGTCTTTTCGTCGGAGGCGGTGATCGTCGCCGCAACGAAGTTCCTTCCGCCGTGGGACATCTTCATTTACGCGACCATCGGCTCCGCCCTCGCCGGGGTGTTGAATTACTACATCGGCCTCAAGGGCCTTCGGTTGTTCATGGAAGACGATTCCAAGGACGAGAAGCGGGCGGAGAAGTGGTTCGCGCGCTGGGGGCCTGGCGTGGTTTTCGTCGCGCCGGCAATCCCGTTCGTGGGCGACGCGCTCACCGTGGCGGCGGGGGCGCTGGAAATGGATTTCGCCAAATTTTTCCTGTACTCCCTTGCGGGCCGGGCGGTGAAAATCGCTTTGCTGGTAGTGTTCGGCGAGGCGCTGCTGGCCGCGCTCGGGCTCTGAAGCCCGTGCGGAATGGTTTTAAACGCCGGCAAATTCCTGGATTGCGGGGTGGTTGCGTTGTGCGTCAAGGACTGGAAAACCGTTGCAGTCGCCGCAGTCGTTTTCGCGATAGTCGCGCAAATAGTCCACACCACTGGCGCGGTCGTGACAATGGGGTATTACACAAACCCCGCTTATTTCGCGCTCTGGAGCAATTTGATGATGCCCAACCAGGGGCCGCCCGGGACTGATTTCCTAATCGCGTCAATAATCGTCAACCTCGCCGTGGGCGCGATTTTGGCAGGCGCATACCTTGTGCTTAAGCCAGGCATTCCCGGCAAGGGGCTGAGGAAGGGAATCAACTACGGGATACTGTTGTTTTTAGTCGCAGGAGTCCCCGGTTACTTGAGCACCTACCTCCTGTTGGCGGTGCCGGCAATGCTGTTGCTGGACTGGGCGGTTGAGAGCCTAATCATCTACCTGGTGCTTGGGGCGACGCTGGCGAAACTGGCGCCGAAGTAGCCGGTTCCTGCAAACGGCTCGCTTCGCCGCGCGCTGGCCCCGCGAACCCGCACGGATTTAAAACCAGTCGCCCCCAGTGAATGCGGTGAACCAAAATGGACTGCGTTTATTCAGTTGACTCAAGCGAAGGAGCGAAATTGAAGAAAGTAGTGGAAGCAAACCCGTTTGACCGCGAGTCGTTCACGTACCTCGGCTACACGCTCAAGGACTCCCAGGCCCTCGGGCTGCCTGCCGGGAAACTCGCGCTTTACTTCAAGACCGACGACGCCGCGCTCGCGGCGAAACTGAAGGCAAAGCTCTTCGTGAAGGCGGCTGACAAGCTGAAGGAAATCGAGGCGAAGGGGCCGCTGGATGAAGGCAAGCGGGCAATGATTGTCAAGGGCCTTGAGGACGGCGAGATGAAAAGCGTTGCCGAAGTCACCGGCGAGGACAGGGAGAAAATCGTGAAAAAAATAGCGGAAGAACAGGATTCGGCTGCAGCGGGCTTCGGCTCGATTTTCGGTTAACTGGGCCGGAAGGCGCCTGTAAAGAGCCGGTAAGGAGGAGGGGGATGTTTTGGAAACTGCTTACAAGGGAGTCCGCCTGATTGTGGTGCAAGGCGACCTCACTGCGCAAAAAACAGATGCGATAGTCAATCCCGCCAATTCCAAGGGCACAATGGGCGGGGGAGTTGCTTTGGCAATCAAGGAGGCCGGCGGGGAACAAATCGAGAAGGACGCGGTGGCCAACGCGCCGACGAGGATGGGGAAGGCGATAGCCACTTCCGCGGGCAGGCTCCCGTGCCGTTACGTGTTTCACGCTCCAACGATGGTGTTGCCAGGGGAAAAGACGAACGCGAAGGCGGCTTACCAGGCGACGGCCGCGGCGCTGTTGCTCGCGGCCCAAATGAATTTGAAGTCAATCGCCTTTCCCGGAATGGGAACCGGCGTCGGAGCGGTCCCGGTGGACGAGGCCGCGCACGCGATGGTGAACGCGGCGAAGTTCTTCATCGACGAGAACGAGGGAAGAAACCCGGTAAAGGAAATACTTTTCGTCGCCTTTGACGCGGTCCTGGAAAACGCTTTCGCCGCACAGGTTGCGAAACTCGGCCCCGCCCGCCCGGCTTGAAGGGTTAAAAACCCCGGCGCAGTTGCTGGTCTGGTGGGTTTTGCATGGCGACGAAGACCAGGGAGCAGTTGCTCAGGCAGTTGAAGTGCGACGAGCTCGCGTTCATCGAGAAAAAGTGCAAGCAGGACCACGACGAGAAGTGCGTGGAGGCGGCGGAAAGGGAGAAGCAGGAGAAGAAGTGCCGCAGCGTTCCCAAAACCTGATCCCGCATTTCCACCGGTTTTTGCCCCTTTCCACCGGCTTTTGGCCTGATTTTATAAACCGTTTCGCTAATGGAATGCGGTTTTTCAAATGATTCGCACCCTCGCCTGCGGAAAGGATGGACGGCTCGAGCAGGGCTTTGACTTGAAGCGGGCAAAGGAGCTCGTCAAGCGCAAGGAAGTGTGGGTGGACTGCGAAAACCCGTCGCGAAAGGAAATGGAGGAGATAGGGAAGGCGTTCAGGATCCATCCCCTGAGCATCGAGGACTCGCTGTCCGAGCACCAGCGCGCCAAGCTAGAGGAATTCCCCGACTACTCCTACGTAGTAATCCACGCCCTCGGCTTGACTGAAAAACTGACCGCGACGCAATTGAATTTCTTCCTGGGCGAAAACTTCGTGGTCACCATCCACCGCCAGCCCCTTGACGCCGTCACCGAAACAACGGCTTTCGTCAAGTCCAAGCCGGACGTCCTCGGCCGCGGCGCCGACTTCCTGGCGCACGCGCTGTTTGACGCGCTCGTGGACGACATTTTCCCGATACTCGACCACCTCGAGGACAGGATAACGCGCGTGGAAGACGAGATATTCAAGGAAGGGGGCGTCACCGTCACCCAGAGCAAGAAAGTTTTGAGCGACTTGTTCCGGCTGAAAAAAGACTTGCTCCAAGTGAGGAAGGCGGTGTGGCCCCAGCGCGAGACAATGCACGCGCTCATAACGCGCCGCTTCCCGTACATCCACGACGAAGCAATCCCGTACTACCGCGACGTCTACGACCACCTGATAAGGATAACCGACCTGCTTGAAACCTACCGCGAGCTCGTGACGTCCGCAATGGAGGGATACCTGTCAGTGGTTTCAAACAACCTCAACGTCATAATGAAGCGCCTCACCGCCATAACAGTCATAATCATGGTTCCGACGCTGATTGCAGGGATTTACGGCATGAACTTCGAACACGTCCCCGAGTTGCGCGCGACCTACGGTTTTTATGAGGCGCTTGGCATCATGCTCGCCGCCGCGGCCGGCCTCTTCGCGTACCTGCACTGGAAGAAATGGATTTGAAGCGGTTGCCGGGGGCGCTGGCTCCCTGCCTGGAAGAAATGGATTTGAGGAAAAAAAAGTCTTATATCACGAGGTACCTGATTGCAGCCAGCACTTTTTGCGGGGTCTTTTGCTGTATTTTTTGAACCATTCCCCGCACGCGTTCATATTCACTCTCTCCAAGAACTTCCGCGCCGCACGGTGTGCACTTCAGGACGCGAACGTTTTCGACAAGGACCTTGTCGCCATACAACTTGGAAACGCGCGTTTCGTGCATCCGGCCTTTCCTACATTTTGGGCACAGCATTCCTCTTCCCCTCTTCAAAGGCTTTTCTTTCCCATTCCCTCGACTGCAAACCGGTTATTATGAAAACGTCGTTTTCAAACTCCTGGAAGACAACTGTGTAATACTTCCCCGCACATTCCTTATAAATGCATAATTTCCGGCCGCCGCCCGCCGGATCATCAGTGACAAAACCCTTCCTCAAAAACCTCCTTATTTCCCCCAGGGGAATGTTGCGGACAATAAACCTTTCTTCCGCATGGTCAATGAAATTAATCTTTTTCTGCGGTGCACCTGACACGCGAACGCCCCACTGGCAACGAAAACCAGCGTTTTAAAACACGAACCAACCACCTTTCCAGTGGAACCGGGCGCAATTAATGCGGTTAGGAGTAGAGGGAAATGAAAGTCCTTGGAGTCTGCGGGAGCCCGCGCAAAAACGGGAACGCCGCCGGCATGCTGAAGCTGGCCCTCAAGGAATGCGCTGCCGCCGGGCACGAAACCGAACTCGTGGAACTCGCGGGAAAGCGGATAAATTACTGCGGGGGATGCTCCGCGTGCCCCCCGTGCAACGTGAAGGACGCCATGCAGGCGATTTACCCCAAACTGGAGGGGGCTGACGCAGTCATAATCGCGAGCCCGACTTATTTCGCTGGCCCGCCCGGACTGTTGAAGAGTTTCATGGACCGGACGCTCACACTTCGGAGGAAGAACTTCGCGCTCAAGGGTAAAATCGGGGCGGTTATCGTTGTCGGTGCGTCGCGCAACGGCGGCCAGGAAAACGTGTGCCGCGACATCTTGAACTGGATGCTCATCCACGACATGACCGTGGTCGGCGACGGTTCCCCGACCGCCCATTTTGGGGGAATCTGCGTGGGACGCAACCCCGGCGAGGCCGAAAAGGACGAGGCAGGAGTCAAGACCGTGGTAGGCGTGGGAAAGCGCGTGGCGCAAGAGTTGGCGGCGCGGTCTGGGCGGCGGGCCGGAGAAGGGGTTGTCTGGCCGGCGGCGAAGGGCGAGGGGCGGAAAAGGTAATAAAACGCGGCGCTGAAGACACTGGCGATGATGACTCTTATGAGTTTCGAGGCCCGCGGCAACGCGCGCCAGTGACGTAAACCTTGAGTTCTGACGACCTTCATCGAGACGTTCGGGACAAAAGCGCTAAAACAACGTTTAAATCCTTTTAAGCATCAGTTATTTTCATGTTTTTCGCGCGCTGGCCCGCGTTGCTTGCATTCGTATTTTTTATAATGGTTTCTGCACAGGCATTAACTAGCGTTACTGACTGCAGGAGCCTTTCCTCTGCCGGCGAGACTTACGAGTTGAATACAGGCATTTGGCATTCGGGCATTGGCGCGTGCCTTACCGTCGCCGCCGATAACGTGATCCTTGACTGCAAGGGCTTCAGCATCACCGGCGACGACAACTCGAACTCTGTGGGTGTCAAACTAACTCCTAGCGCCGGATCTTACTTTGACAAATTCACGGTGAAGAATTGCAGGATTTACGACTTTGGCTATACAGGAATCTACCTTAACACGTCGAACAACTCGGCGATAATCAATAACACCGTCGGGTCAACTAGTTACGGAATTTACGTTGAGGCGGGCGAGTACTCTGAAAACCTCACGATAACCGGGAACACGCTTTACAAAAATAGTTTTGGAATCATGGTCACTGGCGGCGTACAATTGGGTTATGTTACAATCGCCGGCAACAATGCTTCCTCGAACACAGACGAGGGAATTAGACTCGCGGTGACGCACGCCAACGTTTCGAACAATGTGGTGACTGGTGTTTCTCACCCTTTGGGCATTGGCTACAACATATATTCTTCTTACTCTACCTTCACCAACAACACCGCGACCGAAAACATCGCGACTTACAGCGAAAACGAGTGGAATATTGCCTTCAAGGTCGGAGGCTACAACTGCACTTTAATCGGCAACAATGTAAGCGGCAACACAAGGGGCTTGGTCCTACAAGGAGACAATTTGACGCTAAGGAACAACACCGTGGACGGCAACCTTGTTTGGGGCTTAGTTATCAATGGCGGGTTTGACTCCGACAACGATATCGACACGTCGAACACCGTGAACGGCGAGGCGCTTTATTATTTGAACCACAAAACTGATTACGTTCTGGAAAACCTGGTTCTTCCCGCGAACACGTCGGGTACTAAAATCTATGTCGTGGGCAGCGACAACGTCACGCTCCGCAACATCGCCATCGGGAACGGCACCGCCGAATCCGGCGTCTATGTGTGTAATTCAAACAATTCAGTCATAAGCAACGTGAGTGTTTCGGGCAGCGAATACGGAATACAAACTTGGAATTCTTACAATTTGACGCTGACTGGCAACAACTTCAGCGGCAACGTCGAGGGCATACGGTTGTCTGGATGCGGTATTACCCTGAGGAACAACACGGCGGATGACAACACCGAAACCGGCCTGTGGCTCTGGGATGTTCTTTTTTCCCCGCCGGCATGCAACGCAGACTTGGACATTGACGCGTCGAACACGTTCAACGGCGAGCCCGTTTATTACCTGTACGGCAAGACGGACTACGTTCTGGAAAACCTTGTTCTTGATGCTGTTAACACGGCGGATGCTAAAATTTACGTGGTGAACAGCGACAACGTCACGCTCCGCAACATGGTGATTTCTAACAACTCCGGCAAATATGGCGTGTTGATGGTTTACTCAAACAATACCGTCATAAGCAACGTGACTTTTTCAGGCTTCACAAACTGGGGCGGCGGAATATACACTGATTATTATTCTACAAACACCCGCGTCACCGGCTGCTCGTTCACGGGCAACTTCGCGGGCATTTATTTGAATTCCGAGGGGAACACTGTTGAGTACTGCAACCTGACTGGCAACGAGTACGGACTCTACCTGGGCGCGGGCAACCAATCCTTCGGCAGCAACAACATCACGGGCAACTCTGAATACAACCTTTTATACGACGGTCCGGAGACTATTTCGTGGTCGCTTTCAAGCGGCGGCACTTCGATAACCTACTCCGGTCTGAATTCCACGACCGGCGACATTTCCGACGCAGTCTGGTACGCTAGCACGGGAGTCGCGGCAGTCAACGCTTCTGCTAACAACGACTTGAACACGAGCGCGCAAATCACGATGACCATTGCCGGCCAGTGCCCTGCAACCCTCTATTATTACAACGACTTCACGACCGACTTGAACACGATAATCGCCAGCGGACAACTGTGCAATTCAACAAGCACCCCCGCGTGCACAATCGTCTCCTGCTCTGGGAACACGGTCGTGTTCAACGTGGACCACTTCGACTCCTACGGCGGGGAAGGATACGACATTCCCGAATTCTCCCAGCTGGCCGCAATGGCCGCGCTTCTGTTGGCCGCCGGCGGGTTCGCACTGGCAAGGAAACGAAAGTGAACGCCTAAATTCCAGAAGTGGGCGCGGGGCTGGAAGCAAAGTTTGGATGACTTTAATGAACTGTTACCATATGGCGGTAACGGCCGTGAGTTCTGACCCCAAAACGCAACATTTTTAAGTATTGATTCAAATTTGGTTCATATGACCCAGTTTTGAATCTGGGAGAAACAATGGAACGAGTGATTACTTGCAGGGGATTGAGCTGATAAAATACGCTGGGTCAATAGAGGTGTTCTTGACCCTGCTGAAGTTCCCAAAGCGGCAATTCACGATACGCGAACTGGCTAAAACCGCTAAAACGCCTTTTTCCTCCACCCAGAGGCTCGTCAAAAAATGGGAACGCGCGGGCATCATTGAAACCGGCAAGACGGGCAGGAGCGTGACCGTGAAGTTCCATGATTCGGCGTATACCCGGATGATTGCAAAGTTGGTAAAGGGCTTGGTTACGCCCCAGCGCTTTACCGTCGGGATGCTGAAAAAAGCGCTGAGGAAAACGCCGGGCGTGAGGGAAGTCTTCCTGTTCGGGAGCGTCGCAAAGGGCACGGAAAAGCTTGAAAGCGACATAGATTTGGCGATGCTGACGGACAAGGGGTTTGATGCCGCTAAACTCATGTTCGACACGTACGGCAGATACGGGACAAAGGTGATTCCGCTGCTTTTCCACGACAAAAAAGAATTCCTGGCGTTCCTGAGCGGCAAGGAAACGGTGAGGCTCGTATGACCGGCGACGAACCGAAAAGGGCGCTTTCCGAGGCGGAGGGCTGGCTCGTTTCCGCCAAACATACCCTAGTAGAGGCGCAGAGCGAAGAAGTGCTTTCCAATGTATGCTGCGCAGAAGCCATACTTGGGATAATCCGAGCAAACGATGCATTGACGCTGAAGTTTTTCGGCAACAAGGCCACGAAGCACGACGATGCCGCGTCCCTTTTCGCAAAACTGGTCAGGGAAAGGAAAATCAGAAGGGAGGACGAAAGATTTGGAGAATTGATTGCCAAGGCGATGTGGGACAAGAGCGGCGCCACCTACGGCAAAGGCAAGGCCTTTTCGCATGAAGAAGCCAGGGAATACGTCGAAAAAGCCGGGGAATTTATTGCCGCCGCGAAGGAATACATTGGCTAGCCAAGGCACCGTGGACGCTTTTGCAGAGTATTCCAACAATTGCACTTTTGGGGCAACGACCTTGAGCACTGACGAAAAGACTAATTCCCAGCTATAATCGGGATTCAGGGCCTTAAGCAGCAGAATTTGAATTTTGTTCAGCATCTCTTTTGATACCCTTGGGTAACATTTGTAACTAGTCATCAGGCAGTGCAGTTACGTAACAAACCGAATTTAAACGGCGTTTCCGCATTTTATCACGGGTGTCTAGCTTGCTCAAGGAAATCCACCGTCTGTCAAGACAAGAGGAGAACAAGGCGCGCAAGTGGCTCAAGGAATCCGGAGGAAAAGCATACGTCCTCGTACACCCGCATATCAGCAGTGCCCTGCCTTTGGAAAAATTTCACCAATACGCAATGATTTTTTACCCCATGAAAGGAGACGTTCTGCCCACTGCGCCCGTGTTTTTGTTTGAAGAAAAAGAAAAAATGCCCGATCTAATAAAGAGCATAAAGGCCGAGGAAAATCCAGAAGACCACGAGCGCAGGCGAAATCTTATTTTAAACAGAACCGGTTTTATCAATTTTTTGGGCCCGCGCTGGGGTCTGGCGGGCAGGATTCATTTTCCCTGGAGGCCGAGGCGGCACATAATACTGGTGCCGACAGAAAAAGACGATCCGACGCCAGTGAAGGAGTCCTGGAACTCGCTCACTGACCGAATGAAACGGCTGGGTGTAAAGGAACTATTCGTATCCGGCAAATTCCTACAAGCGTTCGAACAGCGGGATCTTGAAAACAGGCTGGACGCACTGAGTGACGAAAAACCTGGCGCAGCAGCGTTAATAAGTCAAGAGTTTGCGCGCGCGAAACAAGCCGTCGCCCTTGAAAGAAAGAACCGTGAAAAGATTCTGAAGGAACTTGAGCGAAAAGTCGCCAAAAACGGCGCGAAGGACGCCGATAAATCACGTGAAAAGTTCAGAATAGAAGTGATGAAATTAGATCTCAAGCAAGACGCCGGCGTAGTCTATGGAAAATGCGTTGGCAAAACCCACCAGGAACTGACTCTTTCCAAGAAATTCAAAGACGTCAAGTTACTGGACGGAGACAGCATCTGGTCATACTAAAGGGAACAAAAGCGCTAAAACAACGTTTAAATCCTTTTGAGTTCCTCTTGTTTTCATGTTTTTCGCGCGCTGGTCGGCTTTGTTTGCATTCGCGCTTGTTCTAGCCGTTTCGGCGCAGGCAGTCACCACTGTTTCAGACTGCGGCCAAGCCATTGACGCCGCCGGCGAAACCTATGAATTGAACCAGAGCATTTCCAGCGCCGGCGCCACTTGCCTGACTGCCGCAGCGGACAACGTCACCATTGACTGCAAGGGCTTCAGCATCACTGGCGACGACGTAACCTCGTCCACTTACGGCGTTTCTTTCCCTGACCGATATAACGTGACGGTGAAGAACTGCAACATTTCGGATTACTATACCGGCATCTACTTATGGAGCGCTACTAGCAGCACGATTACGAACAACAGCATATCGTCATGCTTTTCAACTAACGGGGATGGAATAAACGCTGCCGGTAGCTACCACACTGCCTATAACATTACAATCACGTACAACAACATCACTTCAAACGCCGGGATGGGCATTCGGATAACCTCGACGTACGCGAACGTGTCATACAACAACATTTCGTTCAACGGAGGACGCGCCATCGACGCTGACAATGCTCCGAATTCAACTTTTTCATACAACACTCTGGATTTCAACAGCCACTTCGGGATTCGTCTTAGTGGCGACGCGTTTTGGTCAGTTATTTCCAACAACGTGGTAAACAACACCGCCGGTAGCGGTCTTGAGGCCGCTATATCAGTGATTGACTACACCACGGTGGAGAACAACATAGTCGTAAACACCTCGGTGTTTTTCGGTATATCAATCGGTGCCTACAACTGCACGTTGACCAACAACACCGTCAACAACGGCATGTATGGAATTGCATTCTCACATGGGTTCAATACGTTTAGGAACAATTCAATGAACGGAAACACTATGGGATTGGTACCTTTTTGTACTGGTCCTGCAGAGTGCTATGACAACGACATTGACACAAGCAACACCGCCAACGGCGAGCCAATATACTACCTTAACCACAAGACGAATTACGTGCTGGAAAACCTTGAATTGACTGCAGCCAACACTTCTTTGTTTAAAGTCGCGGTTTTAAACAGCGACAACGTCACGATACGAAACATCGTGATTAAAAACAACCAAGGCGACTCCATGCTGCCTGGATACGGCGTCGCAATTGGTTTTTCGAACAATTCGGTCGTCAGCAACGTGACTGTTTCTGACAGCATTAACGCCGCCGGTTTCGTCATCTCTACAGGCGCTTACAACACCTTGATCGAGGATTGTTCGGCGACCGGGAACAAGTACGGCATCCAACTCCTTTCCTCGGGGAACACGGTCAAGAACTGCAACCTCACCGGCAACACGGGATTCAACATTGACAGCGGGGGTTACCCGGTGTCCCTGTCAGGCGGCGGGACGTCGATACAGTATTCCTCGCTTTCCACGAGCGGCGAAGTTTCCGACGCGGTGTATTACGCCGGCACCGGAGTCGCGGCAGTGAACGCTTCCGCAAACAACGACTTGAACACGAGCGCGCAAATCACGATGACCATTACTGGCCAGTGCCCGACCGTCAACCTCTATTATTACAACGACTTCACGACCGACTTGAACACGATAATCGCCAGCGGACAACTGTGCAATTCAACA
>JAPLXB010000015.1 GCA_026396285.1 Microcaldota archaeon | reverse complement strand
CGGCCAATTCAAGGGAGTGGGCGAGCTTTTTCTTGGAAAAAGCGAAGTTCATGCTGAACGCGTTGGCCCTCACGTCGACAACCACTTCTATGCCGTTGCGTACCAGCGCGTCCAAAAAGGAGTCAATGTCTTTTCCCTCGTAGCCGATGGAAAAAATGCCGGGCGCTCCCCGCTCTCCCGTGTACTGCTTCAACTTGCTTTTCACCGTGTACTCTGGATAGGCGGCATAAACGTATTTCACGGCCTGGTCTGCCGAGCGAAAGCGCCCAGCGACGCCTTCAACCGCTTCTTCCACCCTCGCCGTAACCGTTGCAGCAACCCGTTCACCAGCGCCGGTGAGTTTCAGGTTGCCGTCCAAAAGGCCGTCGGATTGCAAGCGCGCCAAATCCGCGTAAAAATTGTTCGAAAAAGGGCCGTACTTGTGGGGAAAAAAGTTGTAAAACTTGACCGCGCCGCCCAAACCGCCTTCCTTGGCAATTACGAAAAGGAGCTTGTCCAAAAAAGTCTTTGTAACTGCTTTGCCGCATGCCTTAAGCGAGGAAACGAGACGCAGCAAAACCTTCTGCCTGCCCAGCATGAAGAAACGATTGAAGGACGCAATAAAAACGTGCTGAGACACCACCTTTCCAGTGGCTCGCCTTACCAGACGCTGGATCCGGGGGCCCGTTTCTGGCTTTGACTCGTTTCTTTTCCCTTTTTATCGCCCGTGCCGCGCTTTTTTCCAGAAAAAATCAGGTTTCAATCATTTTCTTGACCATTTTCAGCGCTTCCTGCGACGCGGGATGCGTCACCCGCCGCTTGATGTCTTCAAACGCTTTTACTCGGTTCGCCGGGTTCTCTGGATAAAGCCATGAGAGGAACTTGACTGTGAACATCGTCTGCGCAAACGGCGGCTGGGCAAACAAGTCCACGTCGTGCACGAGCGGCACGAGGCCCTTTTTCGTGCGCACGAGCGACATGCAGTCAAAAGTCGGCACGTGGCCGGCGTTGAAAACGCGTACCATCGTGTCCTTGATTCTCTCCACTTCTTTCTCGTTGAGGACCGGCTTCTGGTCCATCACGTCCCTGATTTCCATTATCTTGCTTCTCCCGCCCTTCGCGAACAGCTCGGAAACCACGACCGGCTTCCCCTCGTGCTGCATGAACGCCATCTTCGGCATCGGCACCCCCGCTTTCCGCAAGTTTTCTATCACGCGCGGGTACCTTTCAACCCCGCCGGCGCCAGGAGCCATCCACCGCAGGTTATCATGAAAACGCTTCACCGCTACTGCAAACGCCTTTTTTCCCCTGAACTTAAGTTTCCCGCTGTAAACGTCGCCGCACGAGTCCCCGCCCAGCTTCCTCTCGCCGACTTTCAGCCACTCAACGTTCTTTGCAGCCAGCCACGGTTTCTCGGGCACGGAATCACCACTAGTTTTCTGGCAGCAACGCGTTTTAAAGCCGCGGGGGGCGCCGGGTTTCAGTGCTCTGGCTTGAGGGAAATAGACTTGTCCTTTTCCTTGAAAGTGACTTCGAATTCGTCGAAAAACCCTGCTCTGCCGAGGAGGATGGGAAAGTTTTCCGCGTGTTTCTTAAGTATCATGCACGGAACGTCCAGCCGGAAAGCTTGGTGTTCGCCTTTTCCCTTTATTTCAATTGCCACACGGCCTTTCCGCGCTTTTGAACTGCCGCCAATGCCGCTGACGTCGGTTTCCTCCAGTTTTTCCAAGTCAATTCCAAGTATCTTGGCATGTTCTTCAAAAATAGTCGAAAAATCCGCTCCCGAATCAACGAGGGCCGCGGTGTCAAAAGCGCCAGCCGGGCCAGTAAAACGCACTGGAATCATTGGACAGGCTTTTGGGCCGAGTGGCTGCGGCCGTTCGATGGAACGGTATTTGAAGCGCATAGCCACGCAAACCACCAGCTTAGAGAATCATGGCAGTTGACTTTGGCACGCACGCCAGGAACGGCACCTTGCTTGGAAACTCTTTTTTTGCACGGTCGTAGACCTGTTTTGCGTCCTCCCCGTGGGACACTACTTTTTTGTCGATTATTGCAATCCACTGGCCCAAATACCGGCTGAAGTCCGCGTTAAGGTAAAAAGAGTAATCATCAGCCATTTTACCGCCCCCGTGACACTTATTGAAGAATCCGCTTAAAAACCTGCCCCTCTCTCTGAAAAAATTTCAAGCAGTGCCTTGGCCCGGCAATCAACACGAAACGGACCGTCAATGCTTTTTCGGGCATTATAGTTGGCTCGCGAACTCCCGCGCCGCGGCGCCCATGTCCGGCGCTTCGTAAATTGCGCGGCCGACGATTGCGTGCCACTTGCTGCCCGCGGCTTTGCCTGAGTCAGTGATTTTCCCGCCCTGGGTCACGAGGCCGGGGGAGTAAAGCGTGAAGTCAATCTTGTGGGATTCAAACAAGTGCTTGTATTCCGCGATTTTTTCCGGCTTGTTGCCAGGGACCACGAAATCAGTAATGCCTGCGGAAATCGCTGTTTCATATATGCGCTTGGGCGCGTCGTCGGCAAGAAAGCCGCCGTCCTTCGCAAGGTACGCGGGATGAGTCATTTCCCCGCCCACGATGATTTTCAACCCCTCGGCTTGCGCGGCCTTAATCCACGCCTTCTCGGTCTCGGGCCCTGATTGAGGGAAGAAGATTACGGCGTCGACGCCGCTGCGCTTGCATACGCTGGCGAAGCCTTTTCCAGTGTCCGGGATGTCCGTGCCCGCCTTTTGGTGGTCGTAAATCACCGGCAGCTGCGAGTGCTTGCGCACCGTTTCCATTACTTTGGGCAGGCCGTATGCCAGCGCGAGCTCAAAACCAACCTTGTACGCCCCGATTCCCTTTACTCCTGTAGTGGCTTGCACCAATTCCTCCAGTTTTTTCAGGGAACTGACGTCGCAGGCTGGAATTATCGTGCGGTTGGATTGGATTATCGGCATTGCAAAAACCCCTTCTCCCCCCTTTATTTCGCAGTCGTCTGCGCGGACTTGATGAACGCGACCGTGTCGTTCAACTGCTGTTCAGTGATTTTCCCGCCGTCCTTCAGGAGGGCGAGCATTTTCTTTATCTTAATGATCGGGTGGAGCGCAATGCCTTTTTCCTTCAAGTTCTTGGCCCCGCCCTGTTCCCTGTCGAGGAGGACTACTGCATTCTCGGCCACCAATCCGGCTGCGCGGAAAACCTCGGCGGACTCCACGATGCTTGAGCCGCTGGTGACCAGGTCTTCCACGATCGCCACTTTTTCCCCAGCCTTGTACTCGCCCTCGATTTGGCGCATGGTGCCGTGCTCCTTCACCTCTTTCCTGGCGTAAATAAGCGGTTTTTCCAGCTGGACAGCGGCGAGCGTGGCGATTGAAAGCGCCCCGTACGGGACTCCTGCAATGCGCGCGCACTCGATTTTCTTCAATTTGGACGCATACATCTTGGAAACCGCCTTGAGGAGCTTGGGGTGGCTTACTAGAAGACGGAGGTCGACGTAAATCGGGGACTTTATCCCTGACTTGAGCGTGAATTCCCCGAATTTGACTGCCCCGATGTCGAAAAGCGAGTTCGCGAGTTCATCCTTCTTCACCGCAACCACCTCAATTTTGAATCGCATTGTCTGGCTTTCAGAGCGTGAACAGGTTGGAAATCGATTTCCCCTCATGGATGCGCTGAATGGTTTCAGCAAGCATCGGGGCCAGGGAAAGCGCCTTTATCTTCGGCGGCGCGCCCGGGGGAAGGGGAATGGAGTTCGTGACCACCAGCTCCTCCATGACTGAAGCGCTTATTTTCTTCAACGCCTCGCCGGAAAGCACGGGATGCGTGCAGAAAGCGGAAACGCTTGTCGCGCCCTTGGCTTTCAAGGCGTCCGCGCCCTTGACCATTGTCCCGCCCGTGTCGATTATGTCGTCCACAATCACCGCTTTTTTCCCTTTTACGTCGCCGATCACGTTCATGACTTCGGCTTCGTTGTCGCGCGGCCGCGTCTTGTCGATTATCGCTAGGCTGGCGCCGATTTTTTCCGCGAAATTGCGCGCGCGCCTCACTCCGCCAACGTCAGGAGACACTACGACGACGCCGTCGCGCTTGCTTTCAAACTTTTCCGTAAAGAGGCCGGCTGCGCTCAAGTTGTCCATCGGGATGTCGAAAAACCCCTGAATCTGGGGAGAGTGGATGTCGACGGTCATTACCGCGTCCGCGCCCGCTTTCTGGATCATGTTCGCGACCAGCTTGGCTGACACGGGTTTCCTTTCCTGGACGCGGTCCTGGCGGCCGTAGCCGTAGTAGGGGATGACCGGGTAAATGCGGCGCGCAGAAGCCCTGCGGCACGCGTCCATGAGCAACAGGAGTTCCATCAGGTTCTCGTTCACTGGCGCGCACAGGGATTGGATGATGAAGGCGTTGGCGCCGCGCACGCTTTCAAGCAGCTGGATGTTGCATTCGCCGTCGCTGAAGCGCGCCACCTTCGCTTTGCCGAGGGGTATGCCGAGTTTTGAAGCGATTTCGCCGGCAAGGCGCGGGTTTGAATTGCCCGCGAACAGCATTATCCTGTTCCCAACCATTTTTGCCCACCTGGATGAAAAAAAATAGGATTGACTCCTTGTTGTGCATTCGGGATTAAAAACCGTGCGGTGCGCGCCCGCTGCGCGGCCGCTTGCATGGGCGGTACTGAGCCGGTGCCGGGCCGGTGGTGAGATTCGGGAAGCGTATTTAATGGCGGTTTTCGTTGAAGATACCGGGGAGAGTCGTTTGGCTGCTTTCGAGGATTTTTTGGACAAGAACTATTCAGCGCCGGGCGCGGCAGCAGGCAGGCCGGTCCACGGCGGCAAAGTATTGAAAAACAGGGAAGTGGCGGTTCCCCTTGCTTCAATGACGCGCCACGGCCTCGTCGCAGGCAGCACCGGCACCGGAAAAACGCGCGCAGTGCAGAAAATCATAGAAGAACTCAGCGCTGTTGGCGTGCCAGTGTTCTTGAGCGACGTGAAAGGCGACGCGTCAGGGTTTTGCGTGCCCGGCGAACCAGCGAGGGCCTCCAAGAGGGCAGGTGAACTCGGAATAGACTGGGCGCCTGCGGCGTTTCCAGCTGTTTACTGGAGCATTTCCAACCGCCTTGTCCCGCTGCGGTTCAGGGTCAGGGACGTCGGCGCGGTATTGTTTTCACGGTTGCTCGGGCTCAACCCGGTGCAGGAAAGCCACTTGAACATCGCCTTCATTTACGCCGAACAGAACGCCAAAGACCTGTTGTCCCTTGGTGATTTGAAGGCAGTGCTTGAATTCCTGAAAGACAACCCCGATGAAGTGAGCGGCACGAGCCCCCAGGCGATAAGCGTCGTGTTAAGGAAGCTGTCAGAACTGGCTGCAGGCCAGGCTGCGTCAATGTTCGGCGAACCCGCAATCGACTTGAAGGACGCGCTGGAAGAAGGAAGGGTCAACGTGTTGAACCTGGCGGACGTGAAGGACGACAGCGTTTCCGCCATCGCAGCGGCTTTCCTGCTTTACAAGTTGTTCAACGAGCTTCCCGAAATCGGCGAGGCGGCGCGGCCCAAGCTGGTTTTCTTCCTCGACGAGGCGCACGTGCTGTTCCAGGGCGCCAACAAGAGCCTGGTGGAGCTGGTGGTGAAAATCCTGCGCCGCATCAGGTCCAAGGGAGTGGGCGTGTTTTTCATGACCCAGGACGCGCTGGACCTCCCGTCGCCGGTGCTCAAGCTGCTTGGAACCAAGATTCAGTTCGCGATGCGCGCGTTCACGAGAAAAGGCCTCGGCGACATGAAGGCGATAGCGGAGTCGTTCCCGGAATCCGGTTACTACGACGTG
>JAPLXB010000047.1 GCA_026396285.1 Microcaldota archaeon | reverse complement strand
GCGCGCACCAGTTTCTCCACGATGTGCTGGATCGCGGGCTTGCCCGCCACCGGCAGCATCACTTTCGGCGTCCTGAGGCTCACCGGCGCAAGCCGCGTCGCGTACCCGCCTGCGAGAATCAACGCCTTCATCGAACCACGTCAAACCACGCCCGGTTGTTATTCATACTTTTTCATACTCAACCAATTTTAAACCCTTGGCCTGAAAAAACTGCATGGGAATTTACCGGGCCTATGACATCCGCGGAACCTACGGCAAGGACATTGACGAAAAAACCGTGGAAGCCATTGCCCGCGCCTTTGCCCGCCTCGTGGACGGCAGGCGCCTGGTCGCGGCCTGCGACGTTAGGCCTTCGAGCCCCGCCCTCAAGCAAAGCCTGCTGAAGGGCCTTGTTGACAGCGGGATTGATGTCATTGACGCCGGAACGATTCCCACGCCGTTGTTTTATTTTTCAATCGTGCGCTGCGACTGCGACGGAGGGGCCATGGTCACTGCTTCCCACAACCCGCCGGAATACAATGGGATGAAACTTTGCGGAAAAGAGGGCGGCATGGTTAAGAAAATGAATTACGAGACCGGCCTCGCCGAGATAGAGAAAATCGTTGGAAAAGAGATTTCCGGAAAGGGTGCTGGAAAAGGCGCGGTTGCAGGCAAGCCCGCCAAGCCCCCGGGGTCGGTCACCGCCAAAAACATCGTCCCGGAATACGAGGCGCATTTGGCTGGAAAAATCAGGCCTTCGAAGCGCCTGCGCGTCGGCGTGGACTGCGGCAACGGCGTTGCCGGCTCTGTCGCGCCAGCGATGCTCAAAAAAATCGGGTGCGAGGTCCATGAACTTTACTGCAACCCGGACCCCTCGTTCCCAAACCACATTCCCGACCCGACGAAGGAGGACACGCTCAACGACTTGAAGAAACTCGTGCTGGAAAAAAAACTGGACCTTGGAATCGCGATTGACGGCGACGGCGACCGCGTGGTGTTCATTGACGAAAAAGGAGGCATCGTGCGCGGGGACGTGGCTCTGGCGGTGTTCGCGGAAAAAATCCTTGCGGAAAAACCGGGCGCAACGTTCATTTCCGAGGTCAAGGTTTCCCGCGGCGCATTCGAGAGGATTGAAGCGCTCGGCGGCAGGACGCACCTCTCCCGCGTCGGGCACTCGTACCTCCACGAGGAGATGAAAAAGACCGGCGCCGAGGCCGCAGGGGAGCTGAGCGGCCATTTCTATTTCAGGGACAACTACGCGAACGACGACGGAATCTATGCCGCTGCGAAAATGGTTGAAATCATCGCGTCCGCAGGAAGGCTTTCCGCCCTCGCCGCCAAAATCCCGAAGTATTTCTCAACCCCGGAAATACGGCTGCACTGCCCGGAAGAGAAGAAATTCAGCATAGTGGAAAAAACCGCCGCGGCGCTCAAGAAGCGGTTCGATGTCGTGACCATCGACGGCGTGCGCGTGGAACTGCCCAATGCCTGGGGCCTTGTGCGGGCGTCAAACACCGAGCCGGTGCTCACGCTTCGCTTTGAGGGGAAGACGGAAAAGGACTTGAAGGAAGTGAAGGGAATACTCGCCGCGGAACTGGGGAAGCACGGCGTGAAAATACCCTGACGCATCGCGGACGGGGCTGAGCGGCGGAAACGAAAAGGCGGAAGTGACTGGCAATGCTTTCAATAATCGTGCCGACCCACAACGAGGAGAAAAGGATTCGCGCGACGCTGCTCGCGGTCGCTGGTTTTTTGGAAAAAAAGCGCTTGCCCTACGAGGTGATAGTGGTTGACGACGGAACCGACGCCACCACCGGAATAGTCTTGGCGCTGGGCAAGAAAAATAGGAAAATCCGCTTCATCCACTTCCCGCTCAGGCTCGGGAAAGGCGGCGCAGTGGTGGAAGGGTTCAAGGCCGCGAAAGGCGACGCAGTGATTTACGACGCCGACGCAGCAACCCCTCCGGGCGAAATCCCCAAGCTGGTTGAGGGATTGAAGAAAGCCGATGTCGTCGTCGGTTCGCGGAAACTCCCCGGCTCGGTCGTCCACGGCCTTTCCTTTACCAGGCGCGTTGCAAGCGCGTGCTTTTCAACCCTTGCCAGCGCCCTTTTTGGCCTCGGCATAAGGGACACCCAGTGCGGGTTCAAGGCAGTGCGCCGCGCCGCGTGCAAAAAACTCGTTCCGCAGTTCGTTTCCAAGGGCTTTGAATGGGACGTGGAATTGCTCGCGCGCGCAAAACGCGCGGGAATGAGAATCTCCGAGGTCCCGATTGAATGGTTCCAGCGCGGCGGCGGCACAGTGCGGGCGCGGGACGTTTGGAAAATGTTCTGGGGGCTTTTGGCGCTCAGGAAAACCTTGGGATGAGGCGCAGGACGAAGAGCACCGGGTTTATCATGAAGAAGTAAACCAGCACCAGCCCCGCGGTGAGCAGCGGGAGGAAAACAGCGGTCGGCTGCGGAATCGTTTTCCCGATTAAGTAAACCGCCGCGGCGACGGCGAAGAACCCGGCTGCAACCAAGTCCTCTGAAACGTGGCCGGTCACCGCCTGCCCGCAAACCCGTTTGTTTGAAAGCGGCTTCAGCCAGGCGACTCCGGAGCGCGTGAACGAGTCCTCGGCCAAGTGAATTATATAGCCTGCGAAAACGCCTGTTGCGAGAACCGCGGCCCACGAGCCTCCTGCAGCTCCTTGGACTGCGAGAAGCACAATCCACCAAAACGCCCCGGACGCGACTGCGCCTGCGAGGGAATGCATTATGCCGCGGTGTTCGCCGCGGAAAACAAGCCCGAGAGGAACGTATACGACCGCTTTTGTCAGGTAACCTGCCGCCATCACTATCGGGTCAAGCCTCTTCAACTGCCTTATGCCGCTCCCGTGAAGGACTTTTGAGTCGTCCGCGTCCACGTCAGGCAGCAACGCGCCCACGATGACGCCGAACGCCAGTGAAAGCGACTGGAGCCAGCCGTCGAAAAGGTTTTTTTCGCGGAACACTAGGAGGTTCGCGGCCACGAGCGCGATTGCTATGGCGACGTGGTTCTTTCCCATCATGGCAGACAGTACGGCGCAGGGGAATTAAAAGAATCTGAAAAAGCCCGCCAGCGCCGCCAAAAACCCGGCGCCGCTTTTTTCAGGCACTGCCAGGAACGCGGCCGCGCTCCCGACGCGCCCCGCGCGGCTCAGTGCAAATCGAATGGAATACTTTCCCGGCGCAAGGCCGTTGGCGTCAAAAAACAGAGCCTCCTCGGTTTTTCCCTTCGCGCCAACTGCAAAAAGCGGGCTCGCCGCCTTGGCGACGACTGCGCCGCCGGCGTCAACCAACTCCGCCTCCAGTGACGCCTGGCCGAGTTCGACGCACCACGGGTTCTCTATGCCAGCCGTCGCTTTGAGCAGGCCGCCGGAAACGGCGGCAGTGGCGCCAACAAGCCGCAGCTCTGGAACCACGCCTTCGCACCCGGGTGGCGCGGCCACGTCGGCGAAAACATAGCCGTTGACTGAAACTGTTTTTGCCGGAGCGCCGGCTGAAGCAAGCGCTCCAAGTAAAAGGAAGAGGAAAGCACTGCACAAAACCGGCTTGACTCCCATGGTGGTCAAGGGAAAAGGGCGGATGGGAAATATAAAGTGCAGGGGGAGAGATTTGAACTCTCGAAGGCGCTAGGCCACGGGGTCCTAAACCCCGCCCATTCTCGGGCCCTGCTACACCGCCAACTGCAAAACAGCTGGCCAGCAGCCGGGTTTCCAGGCTCTGGCACCCCTGCAGTAAAGAGTAGAGGGTTATGGAATAAAAAGAAGGCCAAGGAACGCGGGCGCAGCAACGCCCTCCGTTGCACCAACCGCGGCAGGAGCCGCGGTTCAGCCATTTACTTGCCTTTTACTTCCTTCTTCCTCGCGCGCTTTGGCCGTAGGCTCTTGTAATCGCATTTCCTGCAGCGCTCGGCGCCGCGCGCGTTGCGCGCCTTGCACTTCTTGCAGATCCAAATCTCTGCCAAAGCCTTGTCCGCTATCGGGAATTTGCCCATTGGAATCACTTAAAACGAGTGAAAGGGTTTTATGCCGCCTGTTTAATATTTCTTTTGCAGGCTTATCTTTTGGCGCCTCAGTAGCTCAGTGGTAGAGCGTTCCCTTGGTAACTGCCTGGCGAATCCCCGGGATTCGCCGGTGTAGCGGACGAAGAGGGAAAGGTCGAGGGTTCAACTCCCTCCTGAGGCTTTGAATTTTTTCTTTTCCTAAAAGAAAACGCCAAAAACGCACTTATCCTTTCGCGCCCTTCAAGTAGAGGAGGGTGTTGAGGAACATTTCCCTTGAAACCAGGCCGGGGTCAAAACCGTAGTAAATCACTTTCCCCGCCAAAAGGCCAGTGGATTCCACGATGGCGTAATACATTTCCCCGCCCTGCTTCGGGCCAACCAAGGCAAGAATTTTCGAACTGCCCGTGGGCCGCGCGGTTGAAACGTTTCCGGTAAAATTCTGGTAAAGCGCTATGCCTCCCGCAATCGCGTGCGTTTGTTCAACAATCCGCAGCGTCGCCGGAAAGTAGAACACGTCGCTTTCGTTGCCCGAGTGCTTGACCGGCATCACGTCGCCCAAGCCCCCGATTCCCGCGTCCCAGCCGAGGACGTTCTTGTCGCTTTTCATGCGCGTGCACGCGTCTCCAATGACAATCAGTTTCCTCCCGCTCTTAACGAAGTCCGCGAGCGCGCGCCTAACCGCCACTTCGCAGTACCGCTCGCCCATCAATATGACGACGTCATAAGTGTTCACTGACCCGGGCACGACCACTTCCGGCCTGATTTCAGCAGCGGGCGATATGCCGGCCATGCGGTAGGCTTCGCTGTCAAGGAATTTCGCGAGCTCGGGCGATGCGTGGCCCACGATCGCCACCTTCACTCCCGGTTTTGCGAAAAGGCCGCCCATTACCGGGACGCCGCTCAAGTCAACGAGGCCCATTTTGGCGCCCACCACTATGGCGACGAGCGCGATGAGGATTATTGCGAGTTCGCGGTTTTCCATGAAAAAAACGCGCAGTCCGCTA
>JAPLXB010000007.1 GCA_026396285.1 Microcaldota archaeon | reverse complement strand
ACGGCCGTTCAACTCATCCATTTTCTTCACGCAGCCGTCCCAGCCGGAAAAGCCCTCCCTCACCCCTTTTTCGCAGTTGTCCGGGTCGTACGTGCAGTAAAACACGTTCAGCTTCTCTTCGGGGCTGCAGAGGAGCGCGTCCGCGTCAAAGTAGCTGACGCGGACCGGGATTGTCTTCTTCTCCTGCATCACGGCCTCGGCGACGAGGCTCGCGTCACAGGTGAAATTGCCTTGCGGCAAGCCCCTGACCGCTACTTCTACGCCGTACTGGAAGATTCTCCCGCGGCTCGACGACTCCGACACGGTGAAGTCAAGGAACCCGCAGCCCTTGCCTGCAACCACGCGGTAGAGCGGCGGCGTCGCAGGAGCTTGTGAAAAATAGGCCGTTGCCACCGCAGCCGCGGCGGTCTTTCTCCTCGTGAGCGACAGTGCCAGGGAAGCGGTTTCCGCCGCGTATGCCGCGGTCATCTCCTTCTCGTTTTCCGCCACCACCGACTTGAGCACCTGGAACATTATTTCCGCCCTGTTCTCAGGCTGCAGGGCCGCCTGCGCCTGCTCGAAATACTCCACTCCGGCCCCGGGCAGGGCGTCGGAAAGCGATGCGTTGAACGAATACCTCCTGCACAAGTCCGTGACTGTCTCGTAGCTGTCCTGGGTTTTCACGACGTCCTCGAGCGAAACCATGCCCTTGTCGTAGTATTCGTATTTCACGCGCAGGTTGAGCACGGAGATGTTGACGGCGTCCCCGCAGAATTCCAGCAGCTTTTCCCTCTTCCTTTCATCCGAGTACTTGTCCCAGTTGGCTTCCACGGTCCCGAACCTTGCCTTGAAGTAGTTCAAGGGCCCGCTGATTGCCCCGCTCAACTCCTGCCTCACCTGTTCCCCGGCCTCTTCTGAAATTGCCGGCGGCGACGGGGAAGGGACCGCGACTTCAGCCGCCGGCGAAGCGGTCGGAACAGGCGATGAAACCGGCGAAGGGGAAACTGTCGGCGAAGGCGTTGCAGCCTGCGGCTGGGCGGGTAATTGGATGCAGCCCGGCAAAAACAAGACTGTGAGCAAAATAAGGCAAAAACACAAGCCCTTGATTGCTTCCCTTGACTGCCTCATCACAAGCCTTCGGCACAAACCGCAATAAAAGCCTTTACAAAACCAAGCCGCGGGGAAGCGGAGCGCATTCCCTTCCGCAATTATTCCTTGCCGTAGTTTATCAGCGAATAAATTTCGTATCCCTTGAGTTTTTCCCTGCCCTTCAGGTAATCGAGTTCAATCAGGAACGCCATGCCCACCACGCGCCCGCCGAGTTTTTCAACCAAGCCAGCAGCAGCCTTGATTGTGCCCCCGGTCGCCAGCAAGTCGTCGACGAGCAGGACCTTGTCGCCTTTCTTGACCGCGTCCTCGTGGATTTCAATCGCGTCAGTGCCGTATTCCAGTTCGTAGTCCATGCGCACTTTTTTCCACGGCAGCTTCCCCGGCTTGCGGAGGGGCACGAACCCGGTCCCGAGCTGGTGCGCGAGCACTGCGCCGAAAATGAATCCCCTGGACTCGACGCTGGCCACGACGTCAATGCCTTTTCCCTTGTATCTTGCAGCCAGGGTGTCTATCGCGTGCCTGAACGCCTGCGGGTCCTTCAAAAGCGTGGTGATGTCCTTGAACACGATGCCTTTTTTAGGGAAATCGGGCACGTCGCGTATGAAATCCCTGAGTTTCTCGGAATTCATGTCCCTCAAAGCCCCCAAAAAAAACCCTTTTCGCCTTTTTTTCAAAAACAGTTTTTAAAAAAACACTTTTTTCAAACCCTTTTCCAAAAAACCTTTTTCACAGCCTCGCGTGCTTCAACGCTTCCCCGCACGCGCATCCCTTGCCGCGTTCGCGCGGAATCCGTGGAATGGCTTTGAGAATCAATTCCTTCACCAGTTCGTTGTTTTTCTTGAAAATGCGCCCCACTTCCGCGGCCGTAACCGGTTTGACGTCCGGCGCGCCCTCGAGGCCGGCGTCGTAGTCGGTGACGATGGAAATGTTTGAATAGCAGATTTCAAGCTCCCGCGCCAGTGCCACTTCTGGATACTGCGTCATGTTTATGACGTCCCAGCCCTGGTTGCGGAACCACTTGCTTTCGGCGCGCGTGGAAAACCGCGGCCCCTGGATTACGACAACAGTTCCTTTCCCGTGCAATGGAATCTTCAGTTCCTTCGCAGCCTGCGCAACCACGCCCCTCAGTTCCCCGCAATAGGGGTCGGCGCAACTGATGTGCGTAACCGGGCTGCAGTCAAAGTAAGAGTGTTCCCTGCCGCTCGTGCGGTCAACGAACTGGTCGCACAACACGAAGTCACCCGGCTTTATCGCCGGCTGGAGCGAACCGACTGCCGCCGGCGCGATTATCCTCTTGACGCCGAGTTCCTTCATCGCCCACAAGTTCGCCTTGTAGGGTATGGCGTGGGGCGGCAGCGAATGCTTTTTGCCGTGCCTGGGAAGGAAAGCGATTTTGCGGCCCGCGACCATTCCCAGCGCTATTTTGTCGCTTGGCGCACCAAACGGAGTGGAAAAGTCTATTTCCTCGGCTTTGTCAAGCAGCGAGTAGAGCCCTGACCCGCCGAACACCCCGATTTCCGCTTCTGGCAACCAATTCACCGGAAGACTAGGCAGCTGATTCAATAAAAACGTTGGGAACCGGGTCACGCGCCGCAGCCGTTTTCCAGCGTCTTACCTGCCGCGCCTTCCGCGTTGCCGGCGCATTCACTGCCTGCCCGCTATCTTGTCCAACAAGCCGACAATGGTTCCGGCAATGGCGTTTATTTCCGGCCAGTACCGGAACAAGGCGAACAAGACGAGGAGGAACAGGATTACCCACTTGATTCTTGCGGGCTTGCGCGCCACCCACTTGAAAAGCCACTTCAACGGCTTGTAGAGAATGAAGTAAAGCGCGGTTTCAACGCCTTTCAACAAGACCCATAACGAGCGCAAAACCGTTTTCCCGCCGGCTTCCCGCTTTCTCCCGCCCCATTTTCCAGCAGCCTCTTTTTCACGCCCCTTTTCAGCTGCTTCCCTCTTTCCCTCAGTTGTTTCCCGCACGTCTTTGCCCGCAGGCTTTGGCTTCAGGAATTCACCAAGCCCAAGCTGCCTCTTAGGCCCGGCCGCTCCAGCGTATTTCCTGCCAAGCCCGCTTTCCTCAACTGCCTCGTGCAGCGCTTTTTCGTCGGGCGCGTCCATGAAGCTCCGCGGCGGGAACCACGCCACCCGCACTGGCGCAAGGCTTTCGCCGCCTGCGCCCAGTATTGACACGAACGACTCGCCTGCTGGCAGGGACTTGATTTCCTCGCGCACGTCGTAGTAACCGGATTCCGGGAACGACTCCGCTATCGCCTTCATGTCGCCGAGGCCTTTTCTCGTGAACGCGCGCATCGCGAACTGAATCTTGGTCCCGAGTAGCTTGAGCACCGGCGACGGGAGGTCCAGCGCGTCCTGGGTCATGAAAAACACGCCCACTCCCTTGGACCTGATGCGGCGCAGAATTTTCACAACGAGCTCCACGAGGCTCTTGTTGGCGCCCTGGAACAGCACGTGCGCCTCGTCCAGGAAAAAAACGAGTTTCGGCCGCGCGGTTTCCCCGACTTCGGGAAGGTCGTTGAACAACTTGTAAAGCAGGAAAGCGGCTGCGATGGCGGAAACGCTGTCGTCCTTCACGTCCGCCAGGTTCAACACGTTGACCCTTCCTTCTGCCATCGCGTCCTTCAAGTCAATCGCGGGTTCTCCGAACATTGACGCAGCCTGGCTTGCGGCGAGTTCTGACAGCTTCCTCAACACGACGCTTATCGCCTGGGGGCTCGTGCCACTCACTTCATCGGGGTTGTCTTTCAGGAATTCAAGCACTGCCTT